>NZ_BAAGSM010000012.1:0-65651 GCF_054782435.1 Nocardia thraciensis | reverse complement strand
GGGGTGGTCCCATGCTCATGGCAAAAACGGCTCCGAAGTGGTCCCTTCCTCCTGGCAGCCGACAGACTTGCCGCGGTCGACCGGGCTTGGTCCGGTCATGGATCCCCCTTTTTGGCTCGCACCGACGCCGCGTCGATCACCGCCCGCGACCAGTCGATCAAGCCTGCGCTGCCCAGCTCGTCCAGCACGGCGCGATGTAAACGGCGCCACAGACCGGCCTCGGTCCACACGCTGAACCGGCGATGCGCAGTCGGGACGGTCACGCCGAACGACGGCGGCAGCATCCGCCACGCGCAGCCGCTGGTCAGCACGAACACCACCGCCGTGAACACCGCCCGCTCGTCGGTCGGTGCGGTGCCACCACCTTGCGGGCGGGGCGTGAACTCGGGCAACAACGGCTCGGCCAGAGCCCACAGTTCGTCCGGCACAAGACGTTTCGACAACTCGTCGGTCACAAACCGAACATCATGCAGCACAACCGGATCCGACGCATCCGAACCGGATCACAACCACGTAAGACACGGTCTTAGCCTCGCTATTCAATGGTCTGAATTTTGGAAGACGCCATCATGGAACTTGGAGAGAATCAGGGCAGTTCGGCCGTGCGGGAACTTCCACCCCATCGATTCGGAGCGTATCACTATAGATGTCCGGTAGCCGTGCGATCGCCACCGATTCGCCAAGTGCCCCTTGCGTTTTGGGTTCGGTGGTTGCTCGGCTGCCGGGCGAGTCGAATGTCCGCTCGAATCAGGGGAGTTGATGGGAAGTGTCTGCGCCCTATGGCCTTCCGGTGACCAACCACGCCACTGTACCGGTGATGACCGTCGAGTATGCGCACGTGGTGATGCAGATCCATATGGAGTGCCCGGTCACGGTGTGTCCCTTGAAATCTCAGGCCCGGCTCCGGTTGATCGAGGCGGGCCGCCTGGCTCCGTCCGATCGTCCGAAAATGGGGTACTGACATGGTCTTCGGAGGAGTTGCCCGCGATTGTCCTTATGGGCAATGCCTTTGGTTTATCCAAGGAGGTGGTCGCGATGATCCGGCGCTCTCGAATATTCGAGTTTCCGGGCGGGATATTCGAGTACACCGAGTATGACGACGAGCCGGAAGACGAAACTCCGGAGGTGGTGCTCTCAGTCGTCGCCGAGGCAGGCGATCATTTCCTCGGCCCACGGCAGGGAGATGGCGCCGGGGCCGATGACCTGCAGTGCGCTCATCACGGTGATGAGCATGCCGGTGGCCATGAAGCGGCGGATCTCGGTGGGCGAGGCGCCGGTGAGTTCGCGGGCCAACCGGTGGATCCGGCCGAAGCGGTCGCGGACCTCGTCGCCGATAGCGGGGTCCGAGCTGGCGGCGAAGGCGTGCAGCAGGACGAGGAGTAGGTCGCGGTCGGTCACGAAGGTGTTGTAGCCCTCGCCGAGCGCGTCCAGCGCCTCCTGCGGGCTCACATCGGGTGCGGCCTCGGCCCGGGCCGACTGGAAGATCTCCTCGATGCGGTCGCAGACCCGGTGCGCGGTGGCGAGGAACAGCTGTCTTTTGCTGCCGAACAGGCGGATCACATACGGCTGCGAGACCCCCGCCAGGCGCGCGATCTCATCAGTTTTGGTTGCGGCGTAACCGGATTCGGCGAACGCTGTGACGGCGGCGTCCAGCACCTGCTCGCTGCGCTCGCTCGCGGTCAGGCGAGTCCTGGTCGGGGTCACCGTTGTCCTCCTGTCGTCCTGCCGAGGGTATCGGCCGCGGCGGCGTCGCCTCGGGGTTCCGGTATGGCCGAACCCCGCCATTGACATGTTATCAGTCAATGCATACTTTTCTCTCATCAAGTTATCAGTGGATAACAACAAGGAGCTACACCTCATGATCACCACCGTCGAGACCAGCGGATCGGTATCGGCCGCGACCCGCCGCACACCCCCGCTCGCCGCCGTGCTCGTCGCGGTCGGCGTCCCCACCTTCATGGTCACGCTGGACAACCTCGTGGTCACCAACGCGCTGCCGGTCATCCGCACCGAGATGAACGCCTCGCTCGGTGACCTGGCGTGGTTCGTCAACGCCTACACGCTGGCGTTCGCCTCGCTGCTGCTCACGGCCGCCGCGCTGGGCGACCGGCTCGGCCGTCGCCGGGTGTTCCTGGGCGGGATCGCGGTGTTCACGCTCGCGTCGGCGGCGTGCGCGCTGGCCACCGAGCCGTGGATGCTGATCGCGGCCCGCGCCGTGCAGGGGCTGGGGGCGGCGGGCGTCATGCCGCTGTCGCTGACGTTGCTGTCGGTGGCGGTCCCGGAGCGGATGCGCAGTGCGGCCATCGGAATCTGGGGCGGCATCACCGGACTCGGCGTGGCTGTCGGTCCGGTGGTCGGCGGCGCGGTGGTCGACGGGCTGAGCTGGCAGTGGATCTTCTGGCTGAACGTGCCGATCGGGCTGGTGGTGCTGCCGTTCGTGGCGCGGGTGCTCGGCGAATCCTTCGGCGGCAGTAGGAAGTTCGATCCGCTGGGGCTGGTGTTGGCGTCGGGCGGCGTGCTCGCGGTGGTGTGGGGCGTGATCCACGGCGCCGACGACGGCTGGACCTCGGCTCCGGTGCTGACCGCGCTGATCGCCGGTGCGGCGCTGCTGGCGGCGCTGGTCGCATGGGAGCTGCGGACGCCGGAACCGATGCTGCCGCTGCGGCTGTTCCGTTCGCGGGCGTTCCGGGTGAGCAATACGACGATGTTCACCTTCTCGGTCGGGGTCTTCGGCTCGATCTTCCTGCTGGCGCAGTTCTTCCAAGTGGTGCAGGGCTATTCGCCGCTGGCGGCGGGTGTACGCACGCTGCCGTGGACGCTGGCGCCGATGGTGGTGGCGCCGATCGCGGGACTGATCGTCGACCGGGTGGGTGCCCGGACGCTGCTCACGACGGGGCAGGTGCTGCTGGCCGCGGCACTGGCGTGGATGGCGGCGGTCACCACCGCCGA
This sequence comes from Nocardia thraciensis, assembly GCF_054782435.1. NCBI lineage: Bacteria > Bacillati > Actinomycetota > Actinomycetes > Mycobacteriales > Nocardiaceae > Nocardia > Nocardia thraciensis. The sequence goes on along the minus strand of NZ_BAAGSM010000012.1, from coordinate 62,702 downwards.
CGTCGGCTACGGCTCCTACGTCGCACCGTTCGTGCTGGGTGGTATCGGCATGGGCCTGACCTTCGCGCCGAGCGCCACCGTGGTGATGGCCAGTGCGGCACAACAGGACCAGGCGATGGCGTCCGGCACCAACAGCACCATCCGCGAGGTGGGGGTGGCGATGGGCGTCGCGGTGCTGGCGTCCGTATTCGCTTCGCGCGGTTCGTATGTCAGCCCGCAGAGCTACGTCGACGGGCTGGTGCCCGCGGTGTGGGTGGGCGCGGGGATCGTCGCCTTCGGCGCGCTGGTCTCGACACTGCTGCCGCGGCGCGTCGAACAGGCTCAGTAGGCGTCGCTCGAAAGTTCCAGGAGGACACAATGTTCCAGACACTGATGCTGATGGTCGTTCCAACTCTGGTGTTCCGCCTGCTCGGCGTCTTCGGCATCCGCCGCTTCGACACCTGGCGCGTTGCCTTCGCGCACGGGCTCGCGGTGCTGCTCGTCTTCACCGGCGCGGCGCATTTCGTGCCGGACAGCGTGGAGGCGATGCCCAGCCACGACGACCTGGTCGCCATGGTCCCTCCGGCACTGCCGTTCCCGGGCTTCCTGATCTATCTCACCGCGGTGCTGGAGCTGCTGGGCGCGCTGGGGCTGGTCGTCGCCAGGACGCGCGTCGTCGCGGGACTGGGCCTGGCGGTGCTGTTCGTCGTGATGGTGCCCGCGAATATCTATGCGGCAGTGGAGGGTATCGCGCTCAACGGTGACCCCGCGACACCGCTGTGGTTCCGGCTGCCGGAGCAGGTCGTGTATATCGCTGTCGCCCTGTGGAGTTCGGCCGCCGGTGCGGTACTGATGGGCTATGCACGGGCCGGTGCTACGCGCGGTGCGACGACATCGGTCAGCCTGCGACAGGCGTGAGGCGCCGATCGTCGTATCGGGGTCCCCGCGGTCGTTCCGGCGCGGGGCCCCGTTATTCGGCGTTTGGCACCTGGTGGCGTCGTCCCTCGGGGGAGCTACGCGAAGTGGGCTCTGCGATGGGATGTGGGTGACCGTTGGCGCGGCATACGGTCGGCGTGTGATCGAAGCACGGGGATTGACCAAGGTTTACGGCCGGACGGCCGCGGTCGAGGACGTGACCTTCACCGTCGAGCCGGGTCGGGTTACCGGGTTCCTCGGCCCGAACGGGTCGGGCAAGACGACGACCCTGCGAGCGATTGTGGGCCTTGCCGAACCGTCGCGGGGGGAGGTCCGGGTGGCGGGCCGCCGCTATCGCGAACTCACGCGCCCATTGCACGTGGTCGGCACGCTGCTCGACGCCGGTGACGTGTTGCCGTCGCGGACCGCCGCCGCGCATTTGCGGATTCTCGCTTATGCCAACGGAATTCGCGGATCCCGGGTGGACGAAGTACTCGCGCTGGCCGGACTCGCCGAGGTCGGTGGTCGGCGGGTGGGTGGGTTCTCGCTGGGGATGCGGCAGCGGCTGGGGATCGCCGCCGCGCTGCTGGGTGACCCGGCCATCGTGGTATTGGACGAGCCGATCAACGGGCTGGACACCGAGGGTATCCGCTGGATCCGTGAGCTACTGCGGTCGATGGCCGGGGACGGCCGCACGGTGCTGCTGTCCAGTCACGTCATGAGCGAGATGCAACTGGTCGCCGATCATCTGCTGGTGATCGGGGCGGGCCGGTTGCTCGCGGACGAACCGATGACGGCGTTCGTCCAACGGCATTCGGATCCGGTCGTGCGGGTCCGCAGCCCGCAACTGCCCGCGCTGCTCGACGCACTCGACGCCGAACGGGCGAGCGTACGGGTGGTGGTGCGCGGCGAGACCGTTGTGGTGCACGGGATTTCGTCCCGGGAGGTCGGACAGCTCATGGCACGCCGGGGCATAGCGCTCGACGAGCTGACTCCGGTGCATGCGTCGGTGGAGGATGTGTACACCCGGTTGGTCGCGCGGCATCAGCAATTCCGGCACCGCGACTCGGGGCGGGCGGCATGACCACCGTGGAATCGGTTCCGCCGCAAGTGAGACCGCTGCACGACCAGCTGCGATCGGAGCTGGTCAAGCTCGGATCGGCGCGGCTGCTGTGGCTGCTGCCGATCGCGGCGGCGGCGCTGGGGCCGGTGTCGGCATTGCTGGTGGGGCTGACCGGCAGTCTGTCGGCGGCCGATACCGTGCTCGCCGGTGCATTGACGGGTGCGTCGGTGTCGCTGGCGGTACTGGCGGCCTGGGGTGCACTCGTGATGACGATCGAATACACCTCGGGCACGATCCGCCCCGTGCTGGCCGCGACCCCGCGACGGAACCTGGTGCTGACGGCGAAGGTGATCGTGGTGACCGGCATGGCCACGGCGGTCGGCGTGGCGTCGCCGACGGTGTCGCTGCTCGTCGGTCTGGTCACCATCGACAGCGCGAAACATCCTGTGGGCGAGATATTTCCGGGCCTGGTCGGGATCTGGTGCTGCTTTCCGGTGGTCGCGGTGCTGGGGGTGTCCGCCGGTGTGCTGGTGCGCAGCTCGGTGGGTGCGGTGGCGCTGGTGTGCGCGCATATCGTGGTGCCGCAGCTGACCGCGGCGCAGTCGTTCGGGGAGTTGCACAAGTGGATGACCGTCGCGGCGCCGAGTGCGGTGGTGGCCAAACTGTCGCAGAATGCCGACGCCGCCCCGGAACTCATGGGTTCGCTCGGTGGCTGGCCGCGGCTGGCGATCGTGGTCGCCGGGACCGTGTCGGCGCTGGTGATGGCGCGGCGAATGCTGGAACGTAGGGACCTATGACGATCCGGATCGGGGAACGGTGGCTGGTCGCGGTGGTGGCGGCCGTGGCGGTGTTCGTGTTCGCGGTGGTCGACCACACGCTGATCTCCGACACCGATCTCGGGACCCGGCAGTCGACCGCCCTGGCGCTGCTGCAGGCCCTCGCGATCGTGCTGCAGCTGCGATTTCGGCTGGCCGGATGGCTGATCAGCGTCGCGGCACTCGGATACGCCTCGGTCGCGGTGGGCGGTCCGCTGTGGGTGGAGCCGATGTTCAACAGCCACCTGGTGGTGCTCGCCCTGCTGGCGGCCCAGGTGCGGTGGCGGACCGCGGCCGCGGTCTGGGCGGCCACCACCGGCGCCGGGATCGTCCTCGCTGTGGTGATGCCGGATGCCCGGTGGGCCGATGCCGTGGAGTCGGCGGTGCTGACCGGGCTGGTGCTGATCGCCGCGGCAGCGGTGCGGGCCGTGGCCGACGCCCGCCGCGCGGCGTCCGCGCAGGCCCGGGAATCGGCCCGCCAGCAGCAGCGCAACACGCTGCTCGAGGAACGAGCCCGCATCGCGCGGGAGCTACACGACGTGGTCGCCCACCACATGTCGGTCGTCGCCATCCAGGCCGAATCGGTGCAGTACCGGGTCGCGGACCCGCCGCCGGAACTGCTGACCAGCCTGGCCGCGATCCGGACCAGTTCCTCGGCGGCCCTGGCCGAGATGCGGCGCATCCTCGGTGTCCTGCACGCCGACGCCGACACCTCGACCCAGCCGCAGCCCCGCATCGCCGACATCGACGGTCTCGCCGACGCGATCCGCGCCGCCGGCCGGACCGTCACGGTGACTCGAGGCGGGGCCGTGCGCGAGTTGCCGACCGGCGTGGAGGTGTGCGCCTACCGCATCGTGCAGGAAGCTTTGAGCAATGCCGTCCGCCACGCCCCGGGCGCGGCCATCCGAATCGAATTATGTTACCGCAGTATGGAATTGGAGTTGCGGGTCATCAATTCTCCGGGGACGACGGCGCCGCCGGGGCCGGGCAGCGGGCGCGGACTGATCGGGATGCGTGAGCGCGTCGCGGTACTGGACGGACGCCTCGAGACCGCGCCGCTCGCGGATGGCGGCTACCGTGTCCACGCCGTTCTCCCCCTGACCGAAGAGGCCTCACAATGACCATTCGGATCCTGATCGCCGACGACCAGGCGCTGGTACGCGACGGCATGTCGGTGCTGCTGGGCGCCCAACCGGGGATCGAGGTGGTCGGTGAAGCGGCCGATGGCGCCGAGGCGGTCCGAATGACCGTCGAAAAACGGCCGGACGTGGTGTTGATGGATATCCGGATGCCGGGGCTCGACGGTCTGGAAGCCACCGCCCGCATCGCCGCGTCGGGGTCACCAGCCCGGGTGATCGTGCTGACCACCTACGACCTGGACGAATACGTCTACCGCGCACTCCGATCCGGTGCCAGCGGGTTCCTGCTCAAAGACACCCCCGCCCGCGCCCTCGCCGAGGCCGTCCGCACGGTGGCTCGCGGCGACGCCATGCTCGCACCGTCGGTCACCCGCCGCCTGCTCGACGAATTCGCGCGCCTCGGCAGCCGGGCCCGGCCCGATGACGCGCGGTTGCGGCTGCTGACCGACCGCGAGACCCAGGTGCTGACGCTCATCGCGCGCGGGCTGTCCAACACCGAAATCGCCGCGACACTCGTCATCGCGGAGGAAACCGTGAAAACCCACGTCGGCCGCATCTTCGCCAAACTCCAGCTGCGCGACCGCACCCAAGCCGCCATCGCCGCCTACGAAACCGGCCTCATCACCCCCGGCTGATCCGCGTCCAGGAGATCCACCATGCCGATCCATACCCTCATCAGTGGCGCTGGCCCTACCGGCCTCACCCTGGCCATCGACCTCGCCCGCCGCGACCTGCCCGTCCGGATCATCGACAAGGCGTCCCGGCACGCGATCGGTTCCCGCGGTGACGGCCTGCAACCGCGCACCCTCGAAGTGTTCGACGACCTCGGCGTCATCGACCAGGTCCTCGGCGCGGGCGCACCGCAACCGGTCGTCGTCGCCTACGAGAACGGGACTCCGGTACGTGAGCTGCGCATGACAGACCCGCAACCCGCGAGTCCGGCTGTGCCCTACCCGAATCCGTGGACCCTCGCCCAAGACGACACCGAAGCCATCCTTCGCGCCCACCTGGCCGATCACGGCATCCACGTCGAACTCGCCACCGAACTGATCGAATTCACCGCCACCCGAACCGGAATCACCGCGACACTGGCGCACAATGGCACCGGCGAAGCCGTCCACGCCGACTACCTCGTCGGCGCCGACGGCGCCCGCAGCCTCGTACGCCGCACACTGGGTATCGAATTCGACGGCGCCACAGACGAATCCATGCGTCTGCTGTTCGCCGACGTCCGTGCCGACACACTCGACCACGGCCACGGTCACTGGTTCGCCTCCCCAGACCCCCACACCGGGATCGTGCTGTCCCCGCTACCCGGCGGCCGCCGGTTCCAGGTCGGCATGCCCCTGCACACCGACGCCGAACCCAGCCTCGAACTGCTCCAGACCGCGGTCGACACCTACTCCGGCCGCACCGACATCCGCCTCACCGACCTGACCTGGCTGACCGTGTGGCGGCCGAACACCCGACTGGCGAGGCGATTCCGGTCCGGCCGGGTCTTCCTCGCCGGTGATGCCGCCCATGTCCACCCACCGACCGGTGGGCAAGGACTCAACACCGGCATCCAGGACGCTTACAACCTCGGCTGGAAACTCGCCACCGGCAACGTCGACATCCTCGACACCTACGACACCGAACGCCGCACCGTCGCCGCCCGCGTCCTCGGCCTCAGCACCGAACTGCTGCGACGCGCCACCGACGGCGCCGCCGATGCGCACCGCCGCGACGACACCCACCAACTCGACATCACCTACCGGAAGCCGGACGCCACCGGCGCCCTCGTCCCCGGTGACCGCGCCCCCGACGCCGCGGTCACCAGCGCCACCGGACGACCCCTGCGCCTGTTCGACCTCTACCGCGGCCCGCATGCCACCATGCTCACCTTCGGCGAAACATCCCAGCCCCCAAGCGAATCCGACATCCACGCCTGGGCCGTGCTCCGACCGGGCGACCACGTGGCCGACCGTAGCGGCACCGGCCGATACGTCATCGACACCGACGGCCACGCCTTCAGCGCCTACTCCGCGGAACCAGGCACCCGCATCCTCGTCCGCCCCGACGGCCACGTCGCCCTGCGCATGGATCCGCCCCACCCCTGAACCGGCCGTCCGGCAGAACACGACCGGCAGGGACCGCAGCGTTGACAGCTCTGCTCCACCATCTCCCGCGACCGCTGCTGCCGGGGCCGCCTGCGCGCCGAATCGGCCATGCCCACGTCATCGAAGGACGGCGGGATCCCGGCCAAGAGCATGCCGGGATGACAAGAGCATGCCGGGGTGTCCGGGGTGTCCGGGGTGTCCGGGGTGTCCGGGGTGTCCGGGGTGTCCGGGGTGTCAAGGAGAAGGCGCCGGCCCCGAGCAGACCGCGATCCTGGGCGACGAGGCATCTGTCGAGCGACAGATTCGGGGCGTTTCCGAGGCTGGGGCGACGGGGTGGGTCGCGATGACGCCGGGTTCACCGGCCGAGCAGGTGGGTGTGGGTTGTCCCCTCGGGGGCGCTTGGGCCTCGTCGGTGGCAGGGGCGAAATGCCGGTGGGGTGGCCTGGGTGCATTGCGTACGATTCGACCAGCAACAATGTGGGTGGCAAAACCGCCTACAGCCGTACCAGCCTGGGGAGAGACGAAGCATCGTGGTCGACGACAACGCACGAGCCGAGCAGACCGCGGCACTGAGCGAGGAATCGCTGTCCGCCGCCGCAGCAGCAGCGGAGAAGGCGTTTGCGGCGGCGGCCGACCTGGATGCGCTCGCGGCCGCCAAGACCGAGCACATGGGCGGCAAGTCGCCCGTGGCGCTGGCGCAGCGGGCCGTGGGCGGCCTGCCGAAACAGGAGAAGGCCGAGGCCGGCAAGCGGGTCAATGTGGCGCGCTCCCGGGTGTCGGAGGCGTTCGAGGCGCGCCGCGCCGAACTGCTCGCCGAACGCGACGCCGCGGTGCTGGTCGCCGAGGCCATCGACGTGACGCTGCCCGCGGGGCGCGGTCCGGTGGGCGCGCGGCATCCGATCACGGTCTTGTCCGAACGCATCGGCGAGGTGTTCGTGGGCATGGGCTGGGAGGTCGCCGAGGGGCCCGAGGTCGAGACCGAGCATTTCAACTTCGACGCGCTGAACTTCCTGCCCGACCACCCGGCGCGCACCATGCAGGACACCTTCCACGTCGCGCCGGAGGGTTCGCGGCAGGTACTGCGCACGCACACCTCCCCCGTGCAGGTGCGGTCGATGCTGGAGCGGGACCTGCCGATCTACGTCGTGTGCCCGGGCCGCACCTTCCGCACCGACGAGCTCGACGCCACCCACACCCCGGTGTTCTCGCAAGTGGAGGGACTGGCCGTCGACAAGGGCCTGACGATGGCGCACCTGCGCGGCACGCTGGACGCCTTCGCGCGGGCGCTGTTCGGCCCCGATACCCGAACCCGCATGCGCCCCAGCTTCTTCCCGTTCACCGAGCCCTCCGCCGAAGTCGACGTCTGGTTCCCGGACAAGAAGGGCGGCGCGGGCTGGGTCGAGTGGGGCGGCTGCGGCATGGTGAATCCGAAGGTGCTCCTCGCCAGTGGCATCGACCCCGAGCAGTACAGCGGATTCGCGTTCGGAATGGGCATGGAGCGAACCCTGCAGTTCCGCAACGGCATTCCCGACATGCGCGACATCGTCGAAGGCGACGTGCGGTTCACGCTGCCGTTCGGCATCCAGTCCTGACCACCGGTCCACTCGAACGAGGAAGCGAAACGTCAAGTGCGAGTAGCGCAATCCTGGCTGACGGAAATTCTGCAGCGCACCACTCCGGAGTGGTCGGTGACGCCGGAGGAACTCGACGCGGGGTTCGTCCGGGTCGGGCTCGAGGTCGAGGAGATCGAGCAGTTGGAGCGGGTCGGCGGCGAGCCCGAGCATCCCCTGGTCGTGGGCCGGGTCGCGGAGTTCACAGAGCTGACCGAGTTCAAGAAGCCGATCCGGTTCTGCAAGGTCGACGTCGGTCAGCCTGAATTGCAGGAAATCATTTGCGGCGCAACCAATTTCGCGGTGGGCGATCTGGTCGTGGTGGTGTTGCCCGGTGGCGTGCTGCCCGGTGGCTTCACGATAACCTCGCGGAAGACCTACGGGCACGTGTCGAACGGCATGATCTGCTCGGTCGCCGAACTCGGCCTCGGCAAGGACCATTCGGGCATCCTGGTGCTCGAACCGGGGACCGCCGAGCCGGGCGCGGATGCCAATGCGGTGCTCGGCCTCGACGACACCGTCGTCGAACTGGCCATCACCCCGGACCGCGGCTACGCGTTCTCGGTGCGCGGTCTGGCCCGCGAGCTGGCCTGCGGCTTCGACCTGGAATACGCCGATCCCGCGGTGCGGTCGCTGTCCGATGATGATGCTGAGGCGTGGGCGGTGCGGCTGGAGCCGGAGTCGCTGTGCACGCGGTTCGCCGCGCGGCGGGTGACCGGGATCGATCCGCGGGCGGTGAGCCCGTGGTGGCTGCAGCGGCGGCTGCTGCTGTCGGGGGTGCGGCCGATCTCGCCCGCGGTCGACGTCACCAATTACGTGATGCTCGAGCTGGGCCAGCCGCTGCACGCCTTCGACGCCGCGAAGCTCAACGGCGGCTTGGTGGTTCGGCGTGCGCACAAGGGCGAGACGCTGCGCACGCTCGACGACGCCGAGCGGGTGCTGGACGCCGAGGACGTGGTGATCGCCGACGATTCCGGCGTCATCTCCCTCGCCGGGACCATGGGCGGCGCGACCACCGAGGTGAGCGACGCGTCCACCGATGTCCTGCTGGAGGCCGCGACTTGGAACCCGGTCGCGATCGCGCGCACCGCGCGGCGGCACAAGCTCTCCTCGGAGGCGTCGCGGCGGTTCGAGCGCATCGTCGATCCCGAGCTGAACGTCGCCGCGCTGGACCGGGCGGCCACGCTGCTGGTCGAGATCGCCGGTGGCACAGTCGAATCCGAGCTGACCGACGTGCGGGTACCGGTGCCGGAGACCGAGTCGATCCGGATGGATCTCGATCTCGCCGACCGCACGGCGGGCGTCATCTATCCGACCGGTACCTCGGCGCGGCGGCTGGCGCAGGTCGGCTGCGCGGTGGAGGTCGACGTCAGCGAGTCCGGGCACGGGCAGCTCGTCGTCACCCCGCCGAGCTGGCGGCCCGACCTGGTGCAGCCCGCCGACCTGGTGGAGGAGGTGCTGCGGCTGGAGGGGCTGGAGAAGATCCCGTCCGTGCTGCCGACGGCTCCCGCCGGGCGCGGATTCACCGCCACGCAGCGCCGCCGCCGCGCGGTGAGCCGGGCGCTGGCGTTCGCCGGGACCGTCGAGGTGCCCGCGCCGATGTTTCTGCAGGAGGGCGTGTTCGACGCGTGGGGACTGGACGCCGACGACCCGCGCCGCACTACGCTGCGCGTGCTCAATCCGCTCGACGTGGAGCGGGCCGAACTGGTGACCACGCTGCTGCCGGGGCTGCTGGAGGTGGCCTCCCGCAACATATCTCGCGGTGAGCGCGATCTCGCGATCTACAGCATCGCGCAGGTGGTGCTGCCGACCGGCGAAACCCGTGCCGTGCAACCGCTTCCGGTGGACCGCCGCCCCACCGACGAGGAGATCGCCACCCTGGTCGAGTCGCTGCCCGAGCAGCCGGTGCGGGTCGCCGCCGTGCTGACCGGGCGTCGCGACCCGCGCGGGCCGTGGGGCGCGGGCCGGACCGCCGAGGCCGCCGACGCCTTCGCGCTCGCCGATGCCGTGGCCGCCGCGGCCGGAGTGGTGATCGAACGCCGGGCGGCCGCGTACCAGCCGTTCCATCCGGGGCGCTGCGCGGAGCTGGTCGTGGACGGCACGGTCGTCGGGCACGCGGGCGAACTGCATCCGGCGGTGCTGGAGCGCGCCGATCTGCCGCCGCGCACGTGCGCCCTCGAACTCGACCTGGACGCGCTGCCGCTGCGCGAATCCCGGCCAGCCCCCGTGGTTTCCGCGTTCCCGGCGGTGCTGCAGGACGTGTCGGTGAGCGTCGCGGAGACCGTTCCGGCGGCCTCGGTGGAGTCGGCGCTGCGCACCGGCGCGGGCGAACTGCTCGAGGACATCGCGCTGTTCGACGTGTACGAGGGCGCCCAGGCGGGTGAGGGCCGCAAGTCCCTTACCTACGCCCTGCGCTTCCGCGCCGTCGACCGCACCCTCACCGAAGACGAGGCGAGCGCGGCCCGCGACGCCGCCGTGGCCGCCGCCTCGGACGCGGTGGGCGCGGTCCTGCGCGGCTGAGCGCCCGGACCGGCCGCGATTGCGGTCGCGGCCGGTCTCGAGACAGCTGCGGTCAGGCGGGGACCTCGGTGGAATTCAGGGTTGCCGCAATGGCGTCGGCCAACTCCGCGCCCTTGGCCTCGAAGTGGCGGGTGAAGTAGGTCTGGTGTTCGGCGTGTTCGTGGAAGTGGTGGGGGGTGAGCACTGCCGAGAAGACCGGGACGTCGGTGTCGAGTTGTACGCGCATCAGCGCGTCTACCACGGTTGCCGCGACGAAATCGTGCCGGTAGATGCCGCCGTCTACCACCAGGGCGCAGCCCGCGAGGGCGGCGTACTGCCCGGTGGACGCCAAACGCTTGATGCGCAAAGGGATTTCGAAGGCGCCGGGGACCCCGATGACATCGATGTCGGTGAATCCGTGCCCGGCGAGACCGGTGCGGCAGGCTGCCACCGCCCGGTCGACGATATCGGCGTGCCAGCGCGCGGCGACGAGGGCGATGCGGTGCGAGGTGGGTGACATGGTTCCTCCTGTTCGCAATGTCACCCAGGGCATAGCGACGCGAACAGGGCGCACCCGCACGCGGGCGCTCCGATGCCGCGTTCTCTTTCATCCGGACTGTGACCGTCGGCTCCGGAATCGCACCGGGATCTGCTCGACCCACGGCATCCGAGGACACCGTGGCGCTCGCGGGCTCGTGCACCCGGATCGGCCCGGATACCATCACCGCCGGTGGGGAGTTCCACCCCGCCCTGAGAACGTGTACCGAGCAGACTTTAACAACCGCGCTCAGTAGTTGAGGATCGGGTCCTCCGGATGCAGTTCGGGCGCGCGGCCCTTCGGCTCCTCCCACGCCTCCTGGCGGCCGAGCGGGGTGATGTCCAGCAGCCAGTAGGCGGGCATCATGACCTCGACGCCGCGGTGGTAGGTCGAATAGGTGTGGAAGACCTCGTCGCCGTCGCGGAGGAAGCTGCTGATGCCGGGCTGTTCGCCCGCGAAGTCGATCATCCAGTCCATGCCCGCCGCGACGAGTTCGCCGGCGTCGCGGTAGTTGTAGTACGCGGGCTGCACGGCCGGGTCGAGCGTGACGTGGAAGTCGTAGTTGAAATCGCTGTCGTGCGAGGAGAACCAGGGGAACGTCCACCCCTTGTCCCGGCTCACCGCCGCGAGCTTCGAGTACGGCGCGCGGGAGATCGCGGCGAAGGCCGTGCCGCGCAGGCGGAGCTGGGCGCGGACACGCTCGCCGAGCCCGTCGGCCATGGCGGTGCAACTGCCGCACGGCCCGTCCCAGGCCGGGTCGAACATGAGGTGCTGGACGATGAGCTGCGGCCGGTCGCCGAACAGGTCGAGCAGGCCGACCTCGCCCTCGGGTCCGGTGAACCGGTAGTCCTTGTCGATCCGGACCATCGGCAGCCGCCGCCGGTCGGCATTCAACGTATCGCGGGCGCGGGCGAGTTCCTTCTCGCGCCGCAGCAGTTCCCTTCTCTCCGTGAGCCATTCGTCGTACGAGACGATCTGCGGAAGTGCCATGATCACTCCTTCGGTGACAACTTGCGTGATGCAAGTAGGGTAGGCCGGTGACTTGCATCACGCAAGTGGTTTGTGGCTACTATTGACGTGTGCTGGGCCGGATGTACGAACGCGAGAACTGTTCCGCCGCGCGCGCCCTGGAGATCGTGGGCGAGCGCTGGAGCCTGCTGATCATCCGCACCGCCGTCTTCACCGACCGGACCCGCTTCTCCGAATTCGAGCGGCGTCTAGGGATCGCGCCGAACATCCTCGCCAAGCGTCTCGAGGGATTCGTCGCCGACGGGCTGATGGAGCTGCGGTCGTCCGGGAACGGCGCGGCGGCCCGCGAGTACGTCCTCACGCCGAAGGGCCGCGAACTGGGGCTGATCATCATCGCGCTCACCGAGTGGGGCGACCGCTGGGCGGCGCCGAACGGTGCCCCGATCCTGTTCGAACACCGGGAATGCGGCGGGCTGGTGCACGTGCGCACCGCCTGCGACCGATGCGGGCGGGCGCCGGATATGTCGGAGGTGACGGCCGTCGCCGGGCCTGGGGCGAACGAGCAGCAGGCTCGGCTGCCGCAGCACCGGGCCTGACTCGCTTCGGCGAATCCGGTGTGACCGCGCACACCTTCGGTTACCGTGATTGACGTTTCGTTTCAACGGGTTTCGAGGGGCGCGGTTTCGGGAGGGTCGGATGCTGAGTCGGCGGTCGGTGCTGCGGGCCGCCGCGGTGGCGGGCGCCGCGGCGGCCGTGCCCGCGATCGCGGGCTGCGCGGACGACTCCGATGCGCTGACGTTCTTCTTCCAGGCGTCGCCGAGCGAGGCGAAGGTGCGGTCGCGGCTCATCGAGGAGTTCGCGAAGGTGCGCCCGGATATCAAGATCCGGGTGCAGATGTCGGGCCCTGATCCGCAGCAGCAGATCATCACCTACTGCGCCGGAGGCAAGTGCCCGGACATCCTGATGCAGTGGGAATCGTATTCGCGCTTCGCCGAATTGGGCGTGCTGCAGGATCTGAACGTCTTCCTCGATCAGGATCCGCAGTACGCGGCGCGGCTGCGCGCGGACGCCGTGCCCAGCCTGCTGGAGACATTCCGATTCCGGGACGGGCAGTACGTGCTGCCCGAGCAATGGGCGGGGATCTTCCTCTATTACAACCGCGCGCTGTTCGAAAAGGCCGGATTGCAACCGCCGCCGGGGCGCTGGGAGGATGCCTGGACCTTCGCCGAATTCCTCGACGCCGCCAAGGCTTTGACCAAGCGGGACGGAAGCGGGCGGACCACGCAGTGGGGAATGGTCGACGCGTGGCCCGTGCCGCGATGGTCGGCGGCATTCTTCGGTATGAACAACAGCGGTGTCGAGGCGTTCAGTCCGCCGGTCGACCCGACACGCGCGAATATCGACGACGATCTCTTCATCGAGGGATATCAGTTCTACGCCGATCTTTCGGTGCGGCACAGGGTCGCGCCGCTGTCCGCGGACCTGCAGTCGCAGTCGGCGTCGATGGCCGCGCTGGACCTGTTCATCCAGGGCAGGGCGGGAATGGTGCTGACCGGGCACTGGCAGTACAGCGGGTTGCTGTCCGCGTCCGACCTGGACTTCGACATCACCGTGCTGCCGGTCGGGCGGCACGGCGCGGGCGCGAAGTCCGATATCGGAACCACCGGCCTGGCGATCGCCGCGGCGAGTCCGAAGAAGGAATTGGCCTGGGAGTTCGTGAAATTCGCGACCGGGCCGGAGGGGCAGCGGGCCGTCGCCGCGTCCGGGCTGTTCGTCCCGGCCCTGAAATCGGCGCTGCACTCCCCGGAATTCCTCGAGGCGCACCGGGGCATCGACAATCTGGAGGTGCTCACCGGCGGCCCGGACAACTCGCATCATTTCCCGGTGACTCCGCTGTGGCCGCAACTCGATGACCTGTTCCGCCGTTCGTCCGACCGCGTGCTGCGCGGCGGTGCTCCCGCGGCATGGTTCAAGGACGGGCCCGCCGACGACCTCAATCGCATACTGCGAGGCACGGTATGACCGCCGGATCGGGGCTGGCCCGCCGCAGGGCAGCGGCCGGGCGGGCCTTCGTCACGCCGAATCTGCTGGCCGTGCTGGTATTCCTGCTGTTCCCGCTGGCGTTCTCGCTGTATCTCAGCTTCCACCACTGGAATATGTTCGACCCGCCCGAATTCGTCGGGGCCGCCAACTATCGGCGGATGTTCACCGAGGATCCGCTGTTCTACCCGGCCTTGCGCAACACCGTGGTCTTCACCGTCGTCACCGTGGGGTCGACGATCGCCGTCAGTCTCGCGGTGGCCGCTGCGCTGAATACCAGGGTGCGGGGGATCGGGCTGTTCCGCAGCATCATGTTCATGCCGCTGATCGCCTCCACCGCGGCCATGACCATCATCTGGGGATTCATGTTCAACACCGAGGGCGGGCTTTTCAACACCGTCCTGGGGTGGGTCGGGCTCGGGCCGGTGCACTGGCTCGTCGAGCCCGGGTGGGCGATGGCGTCGCTGTGCCTGGTGAGCATCTGGAAGAGCGTGCCGTTCGCCGCCGCCGTGCTGCTGGCCGCCATGCAGGGCGTCCCGGAGGATCTGCACGACGCCGCCCGCATCGACGGCGCGAACGGGGTGCGGCGGTTTCGATCGGTCACGGTGCCACTGATCCGGCCCGCGCTCGGATTCGTGTTCGTGATCTCGGTCGTCAACTCGTTCCAGGCATTCGACCAAGCCTACGTGCTCACCGGCGGTGGCGGCGGGCCGGAATCGGGGACCTATGTCTTCGGCATCATGATGTTCCAGAACGCCTTCGCCTTCAACGATCTCGGCTACGCGTCCGCGGTCGCCTGGGTGGTGTTCGCGATCCTGCTGGCGCTCACGTATCTGCAGTTGCGGCTGAGCCGCAACCAGAGCGAGGAGGTGTGAGCTTGGCCGTGCGCGCACAGGCTGCTGCCACGATCGTCCGCCGCACCGGACGCGGTTTGCTGCTGTACGCGGTGCTGATGGCGATGGGCTGGTGCGCGCTGCTGCCGGTGCTGTGGGCGCTGTCGGGCTCGCTGAAGAGCCAAGGCGAGGTGTCGAGTACGACCCTGGTGCCGTCGGATCCGCAGTGGTCGAACTATCGCCTGGTCTTCGAGTATGTGCCGTTCGGGCGGATGTTCCTCAATACCGTGCTCTACGCCGGATGCGTGACCGCGGGGCAGGTGTTCTTCTGCTCGCTGGCGGGATATGCGTTCGCGCGCTTGCCCTTCAAGGGACGCGACGCCGTATTTCTCGCGTATCTGGGCACGTTGATGGTGCCCTTGGTCGTGACCGTCGTCCCGCAGTTCATCCTCATGCGGACCTTCGGCTGGGTGGACAGCCCGCTGTCGATGATCGTGCCGGGGCTGTTCGGCAGCGCCTTCGGCACCTATCTGATGCGGCAGTTCTTCCTCACCCTGCCACCCGAATTGGAGGAGGCCGCGATTCTCGACGGCTGCACCGTCTGGCAGACGTACTGGCGAGTGCTGCTGCCGCACGCCAAGCCCGCCGTGATGGTGCTCGCGGTGCTCACCTGGGTGACGGTGTGGAACGACTTCCTCTGGCCGCTGGTCATGGTGCAGCGCAACAGCATTGCCACGCTCAACCTCGGGCTGGTGTGGATGCAGGGGCAGTACACGGCGCACTGGCCGGTGTTCATGGCGGCGTCTTTGATGATGCTGGCGCCGATGTTGGTCGTGTACGCCTTCGCCAACAAAGCGTTCGTGCGGGGGATTGCCACTTCGGGACTCGCGGGGCGGTGAGGAGCGCGGCGCGGGCGGCCGCACAAACGGTTTTCCGGGAGCGTGAGGGGTGAGTCGCGGCCTCGCTCGAGGTAGAAAGAGCCCATGCGACATCCCGCCACGCGCATCCTCAATGCGCTGACGTTCATGCCCGAGCGGCGGATCGCGGTCACTCCCGCGGACGTCGGCATGGAGTACGACGACCTGTACTTCACGGCCGCGGACGGCGTCCGGGTGAACGGATGGTTCGTGCGGGCGGAGCGGCCGATCGGGCACATCCTGTTCGCGCACGGCAACGCGGGCAATATCGGGGATCGGTCGCCGGTGCTGGCCATGCTGGCGTCGGCCGGGTTCGACGTGCTGGTGTTCGACTATCGCGGGTACGGGCGCAGCGGGGGAAGCACCGGCGAGCACGGCAGCTACCTGGACGCGCGGGCGGCGCGGCGGGCGCTGCTGGAGCGGCCGGGAGTCGATCCGAATCGGATGTTCTACCTGGGCAAGTCGCTCGGCGGCGCGGTGATGATCGAGCTCGCCACCGAATTCCCGCCCGCCGGAATGGTTCTCATGTCCACCTTCACCGGCCTGCGTGACGCGGCGATGGCGGTATACCCGTTCCTACCCAAACCCTTTGTGCCGAACGCCTTCCCGAGCCTGCGCCGGATCCGTACGGTACGCACGCCGGTCCTGATCATGCACGGCGACAACGACGAGTTGCTGCCGGTGGATATGGGACGCGCGCTGTACGCGGCCGCCGCGGAGCCCAAACAGCTGAAGATCTACCCCGGCGCGGGCCACAACGACCTGATCATGATCCCGGGCTGGACGGGGGTCATCGCGGACTGGGCCCGCGGGGTGCTGGCGGACACGTCCAGGGCAGCGGGAGAATAGTCGGCCCACACGCCCACCCCCGTCATGTCCGGCACGCTGTTGGCCGGAATCCATATCCGCCGCGGGTCGCATCCGGTGCGTAGCCTGGTCTCATGTCGGAGACCAGTGATATGGCGGCGCTGCTCGCCGCGCTGACGGACGAGGATCTGCTGGCCGTCGTGGTGACCGCGACCGTGGGGCGGCCGGGGCTCGAACAGCTGCACCTGGCGGCCTCCGAACTGCTGGCGCAGCGCGGTCATGCCGCCCCGCGGCCGGATGTGACGTCTGCCACCGATGAGGCTCCGGTCGCGCCAGTGTCTGGGACATTCGGGCAGGTCGCACCGGCCTCCGGAATACCCCTACCGCCAACCGGTATTTTGGAGACCGCCGGATACTCCGCATCCGGAGTCCCTACTTTCGAGTCAGTTCGGGATAAGGTCGAGCATCGCTTCGGCACCGCGCAGGGGATGGGCGAACTCGATTCGCAGACGCCGGCGGGCCGCAGCGTCGAAGAACAATGGGAGGCGCGGGAGAAAACCGCGCGGGAACGCCTGGATCGAATCCGGAAGTCGGTGCGCCGCAACGATTCCGGGTGAGCCCAGGGACGAATTGAGGGTGGATCGATGACCGAGCCGCGGGAGATTGCCGAGCGCCTGCTCGATGCCCAGGTGGATTTCGTTGTCGCGGAGGTGAGCGGGGAGCGCTTCGCCGAGGTGGTCGCGCGCGATGTGGACTCGGTGATCGGCGTCGCCGACACCATCATCTTCCGTGACGTGGTAACCGTCGAGCAGGCCAAGCGGACCGTCCGCAAGGTGGTCGACCGCAGCGACAGCCCCATCGTGCGCGAGCTGGTCGGCGTGCTGTCGGACTCGCTGTACGACCATATCGCCGCCAATGACGGCCACACCCTCGGCGATGTGGTCGAGCGGGAGCCGGTCGAGGCGCTGCTGCGCAAGATTTTCGGCATGCACCACGCCCAGGAGCGCCTGCTGGACCGGCTGAGCGAGGCGCCGACGGCCGGGCCGGTCGCCGCGAAGTTCACCGACATGCTGATCGACGACATCCTCGAGGCGAACAAGAAGATCGCGGGCAAGGTGCCCGGCGTGAATTCGCTGATGTCCATCGGGCAGAACGCGGTGAAGTCGGCGCGCAAGGCCGCCGAGGGCAGCCGGGTCGGCGCCCTGGCCGAGAAGGGCACGCTCTACGCGCTGAAGCGGGTCACGAACGCGGTCCGGGAGACCCTGCGCGATTCGCCGGTGCACGGTGCGGCCATGGAGTTCTGGGATGTGCACGCGGGCGAGCCGGTCAGCGGCCTGCGCGACTACCTGAGCCAGGCCGACCTGCGGGAGCTGGCGCTGATCGTGCACCGCATCGTGGTGACCACCCGCAACAAGGAGTACGTCGGCCTGCTGCTCGACGAGTCGGTCGAGGTGTTCTTCGACAAGTACGGCGACCACACCCTGGCCGGGCTGCTGCCCGAACTGGGCGTGACACCCGACGACATCGCCGAGGAGATCCTGGCCTACGGCCCCGCGGTGATCGAGGCCGCCAAGCGAAACGGCGTGCTGGCCAAGCTGGTTCGCGAGCGCCTGGAGCCGTTCTACACCTCCGAGCAGGTGTTGGGGATTCTGGCTGAGGCCTGATCGGGCATTCTCGTTGTCCCCGGCGCGCTCAGTCTGTGGTGATGGCGAACGCGTCGATCTCCACGAGCATTTCCTCGCGCGGGAGGCCTGTGAAAACCGTTGTGCGGCTGGGGAGTACGCCGCTCTCGGTATGAACCTCGACGAACTTGCCGTAGGCCTCGTTCATGGCGGCGAAGTCCTCGCGCGCGGTGAGGTAGACGCGCAGCATCACCACGTCGTCGAAGCTGGCGCCGCTCGCCTCGACGACGGCGCGCACGTTCTCCAGGGTCCGGGTGGTCTGTGCCGCAACGTCTCCCGGGTACAGATACTCGTTGGTGGCGGGGTCGACCGGGCCCTGGCCGGAAACCTGGACGAAGGGGCCCTTGCGCACGCCCTGGGAGAACGTGTGCGCGGGGGCGGGCGCGGCGGTGGTGCGGACGGCGACTTTCTCACTCATGGTGGGCCTTTCGCGGTTCGGGGCTCGGACTCCAGCCGAGCTCGGCGGATATGGCGTCGGCCGCCACGCGCACGCGCGGGAGCAGGCCGAGCACCTGATCGTGATCGAGCAGCATGTCGGGCACCGACACCGACAGCGCGGACACCACGGCGCCGGTGCCGTCGCGGATGCCGACGGCGATACAGTTGACGAAGCTCTCGTGCTCCTCGTGGTCCTCGGCGAAGCCCTGGGCCGCAACGGTTTCCAGTTCGGACACGTACTGATCGGGGGTGCGGATGGACCGATCGGTGAACGGGTGGTAGTCGAGCCGCTCGGCGACCTCCCGCCACTGCGCGCGCGGCTGCCCCGCGACGAGCACCTTGCCGACGGCCGTGCAGTGCAGCGGCGCCGGGCGCCCGACCCGCGAATACATCCGCACGCTCTGGATGGCGTCGAGCTTGTCGATGTAGATCGCCTCACCGGACTCGTAGGTGGCCAGATGCACGGTCTGACCCGTGTCGGCGTTGAGCTGTTCGAGGTGGCGGCGGGCCACCGTGCGCACGTCGCGTCGCTCCAGCGACCGGTTCGCCAGCTCGAACAGCCGCGCGCCCAGGGAATATCGGTGGTCGGCGTCGTGGGTGACGAACCGCTGCGCCTCCATGGTCTGTAGCAGGCGCAGCACCGTGGACTTGTGCACGCCGAGCCGAGTCGCCAACTGGTCCAATGTCTTCTGGTCCTCGCCGAGCTCCGTGAGGATCAGCAGCGCGCGTTGCAGGCTTTGGCTCATGTGATCTCCTCGCCGGTCGGTGAGCCCGGCACGGTCGATGATGGGGTGTGGCCGCTGCGCTCACTCATAGCACAACGCCTCCCGGTCGGCCGACGGGTAACGCGCGGCCGCCCATTCGGAATCCGCTGCGGCGGCTCGATTTTCCAGGTGCGCCAGGGGTGGCAGCTCGGCGATGTCACCGGCGCCGGTGAGCGCGGCGGCGGCGCACAGATGCCCGAAACGCAGCAGCTGTTCGTGGGGCCGGCCCTGCAGCAGCGCGGCGAGATAGCCACCGGCGAAGGCGTCGCCCGCACCGATGGCCTCGGTCACCCGCAGCCGTAGCGCGGGAACCTCGCGGCGCTCGGCGCCGAGGAATCCGGTGACCGAATGTCCGCTGTTCTTCACCACCAGATGCCGTGGGCGCGGGAACATCTCACGCAGGCGAGCCGGGTCGCCGGTGCCGAAAACCTCCTCCGCCTCGTCCGCGCCGAGGAAGGCGATATCGCTTCCGGTCACCTGCCGGGCCAGCACGTCGGTGGCCGATTCGGTGCGGCGGATCCACAGTGCCGGGCGGTAATTCAGGTCGAAGCTGACCATCCGGCCCGGCCGCGGCAGCGTGAGCAGCCGGTCGGTGAGTTCGGTGGCCGACGCCGACAGTGCGGTGGTGATGCCGGTGTAGTGGATCAGCTCGCAGCCGTCGAGGAGGTCGGCAGAGGCCGTGAGGTCCGCCGGTGACAGCGCGCTGGCGGCCGATCCGGCCCGGTAGTACAGCATCCGGCTGGCGCCGCTCGCCAGATCGGTGGCCGCGCCGGACCCGCCGCCGCGCTCCTTGACGTAGATGCCGGTCGGCCGCGCCGGATCGGTGTAGACGGCGTCGGTGCGCACACCGCGCTCGGACAGGTGCCGCAACAGGTATCGGCCGAAGCCGTCGTCGCCGACCCGCGATATCCACGCCGTATCGATGCCGAGCTGCGCGAGCACCGTGGCGACGTTGACCTCGGCGCCGCCCGCGGCGCGCTCGAACAGCGGCGAATCCTCGAGCGGTCCCGGCTGTGCGACGAGGACACCGAGTCCTTCGCCGACGGTGACCGCGCGCGGCGTGGTCGGCGTAGGCCAGCTCACACAATCTCCTTCGAATGCTTGCGGCTAGGGGGCGTCTCGTGCAGACTAACCACTGAAAACACAAGGCGCAACATAAATTGCAGAATATGCAATATACAAACGCTATGAATTGATGTGTGAAGGGAGTGCCGTGGATAGTGCGCGCCATGCCGCCGGGCGCGGCATCGACGTCGCCGCGGTGGCGGACCTCGGTGACCGGGTGCTGGGGGTCGAGCACAAATCCGTGCCGCCAGCCGCGTGGGGGATGACCGCGCGCGAGTTCCTGTCCACGGCGCCGTATCTCGACGAGTTCGCGACCCCGGTACTCACCGTGGATCGCGCGGCGCTGGAATCGAATCTCACACTGATGGCCGACTGGGCCGCAGCCGCCGGAGTGCGGCTGGCGCCGCACGGTAAGACCACGATGTCCCCGCGGCTGTGGGCCGGGCAGCTGGCGGCGGGCGCGTGGGGGATCACACTGGCCACCGGATGGCAGGCGCAGGTCGGGCGTGCGTTCGGGCTGAGCCGGATCCTGCTCGCCAACGCGCTGGTCGATCCGGTCGGATTGCGCTGGGTGGCGGCGCAATTGCGCCGCGATCCCGACTTCGAGTTCCTGAGCTGGGCCGACAGCGTGGCGACGGTCGAGCAGATGGAGCGTCACCTGCCCGAGGGTGCGCGGCTGCCGGTCCTGGTCGAGCTGGGCGGTCCGCACGGTCGCACCGGTGCCCGCAGCGTCGAGGAGGCGCTGGAGGTGGCGGCGGCCATCGCCGGTTCGGAGCGTCTGGAGCTGGCGGGCGTCGGGGGATACGAGGGCGCCCTCGCGCACGACCGCACCGAGCCCGCCGTCGCGGCCGTGCGCCGCTATCTCGACGAGCTGGCCCGACTGCATCGCTCGCTGTCCGGCCGGTACGAGCGACCCGCGATCGTCACCGCGGGCGGCAGCGCGTATCCGGACCTGATCGTCGAACGGCTGTCCGGGCTCGCGGACGAGCAAGGCGCACACGGTGTTCCGACCACGGTGGTGCTGCGCTCGGGCGCCTATCTCATTCACGACGACGGCTTCTACTCCGGCATCTCGCCGCTGGCCGATTCGTCCGCCGGGCCCGCGCTGCGCTCGGCCATGCACGGCTGGGCGCGCGCGGTGTCGCGGCCGGAGCCGGGACTGGCGCTGCTCGACGCCGGGAAGCGGGACCTGCCGTTCGATGAGGGGCTGCCGGTACCGCAACGGCTTTCGGGCGGGGAAGGTGTGCCGCCGGGCGCGCGCGTGTCGGCGCTCAACGATCAGCACACCTTCCTGCGCTGGTCCGAAGGAGGCGACGTACCGGTCGGCAGCGTGGTGCGGCTCGGGTTGTCGCACCCCTGCACGGCCTTCGACAAATGGCGGCTCATCCCGGTGATCGACGACGCGGACGCCGCGCGGCCCCGGGTCGTCGACCTCCTGCACACCTTCTTCTGATCTGGCGGAATATCATGGGCGACTTGCTGATTCGCGACATCGACGTCGTGGACGGGACCGGCGATCCGCGGTACCGGGCCGACGTGGTGGTCCGTGACGGCCGGATCGCCGAGATCGCCCCGCCGCGCACGGCCGCCGCCGCGGGGCGCATAGTCGACGGCGAGAATCTGGCGCTGGCACCGGGTTTCATCGACATGCACGCGCACTCGGATCTGCACCTGCTCACCGAGCCGGAGCATCTGCCGAAACTGAGCCAGGGCGTGACCACCGAGGTGATCGGCCAGGACGGCCTGTCCTATGCCCCGATCGACGACGCGGCGCTGGCGGTGCTGCGCCGCCAGATCGCCGGGTGGAACGGCAATCCCGCCTACCTGGACATGTCTTGGCGCAGTGTCGGCGAGTATCTCGACCGGCTCGACGAGGGCATCACACCCAATGCCGCCTACCTGGTGCCGCAGGGCACGCTGCGCCTGCTGGTCGTCGGCGCCGAACAACGGCCCGCCACGGCGGGGGAGATCGCGCGCATGCGCGAACTGCTGGCGCAGGGACTGGCCGAGGGCGCGGTCGGCATGTCCAGCGGGCTCACCTACACGCCCGGAATGTACGCCGACACAGCGGAATTGGCCGCACTGTGCGAGGTGGTCGCCGAGGCGGGCGGCTGCTACGCGCCGCACACCCGCTCCTACGGCGCCGGGGCCCTGCGGGCCTACGCCGAGATGATCGAGCTGTCCCGCACGACCGGCTGTGCGCTGCACCTGACCCACGCCACCATGAACTTCGGCGTGAATCGCGGCCGCGCACCGGAACTGCTGGCCATGATCGACGCCGCGCTGGCCGAGGGCTGCGATATCAGCCTCGACACCTATCCGTATCTGCCCGGTGCGACGACGCTGTCGGCACTGCTGCCGAGCTGGGCGATGTCCGGCGGTCCGGACGCGGCGCTGGCGCGCCTGGCCGATCCGGAGCAGCGATCGCTCGTCGCCCTGGACGTCGACGTGCACGGTTCGGACGGGTGCCACGGTGTGACCGTGGAATGGGAGACCATCCAGATCAGCGGCGTCACCGATCCGGCGCTGGCCGGTTACGTCGGCAGGACGGTCGCCGATATCGGAGCCGCCGAGGATGTCGCGCCGGTGGAGATATTCTTCGACCTGCTGCGGCGCGACCAGTTGGCGACGACGATCCTGCAGCATGTCGGACACGAGGACAACGTGCGCGCCATCATGCGCCACCCGCGCCATATGGGCGGCAGCGACGCGTTGCTGGTGGGCGCCCGGCCGCATCCGCGCGCCTGGGGGACCTTCCCGCGCTACCTCGGGCACTACGTCCGCGAACTCGGGGTGCTCGGCCTGGAGGAGTGCGTCAATCATCTCACCGGCCGTCCCGCGCAGCGGCTGCGGCTGCGCGACCGCGGGCTGATTCGCCCCGGCTACGCCGCCGACCTCGTAATCTTCGATCCCGCAACAATTTCTGACACCGCGACCTTCGAGAATCCGAAGCAGCAAGCGCGGGGGATAGCGCATGTTCTCGTCAACGGGGAGTTCGCGCTCGACGGAGGAGTGCCGACCGGTGTGCGCGCGGGTCGCGCCCTGCGCATGGCAGGAGGGGAGACCCGGTGACCACCGCGATGGACGTGATTCGCGCCGACCGTGTGCTCACCGTGGTGCGCGCGCCGCAGATTCCTGATCCCCTCGTGCTGGCCGAAACTCTGGCCGACGCCGGAATCCGTGCTGTGGAGTTGACTTTCACCACGCCGGGCATCCTCGGGGCACTGCGTGCGGCGGCCGCGTCGGAGCAGGCTGTCGTCGGCGCCGGGACGGTGCTGACCGCGGAGCAGGCCGAACAGGCCATCGGCAGCGGCGCCCGCTTCCTGGTCACCCCTGGCCTGCGAGCCGAGGTGGCCGCGATCGCCGCCCGGCACGACATCCCGGTCGTGATGGGCGCTTTCACCCCGACCGAGGTCATGCAGGCGCTGGATCTCGGGGCGGCCGCGGTGAAGATCTTCCCCGCCCGTGCCCTCGGCCCCGGCTATCTGCGGGACCTGCGCGGACCGTTCCCCGATGTGGCGCTGATTCCCTCCGGCGGCGTGAACGCGGGCAATGCCGCCGACTTCCTCGCGCACGGCGCCGCGGCGGTCACGGCGGGTACCGATGTCGTCGATCCCGCCGACGTCGCGGCGGGCCGTTGGCCCGAGATCGCGACGCGCGCCGAGATTTTCGTTCGATCCATGAAGTGAGGTAAGACATGAGCGCCGCCGCCGTCGACTGGCTTCGGACCAGTACACCCGGACTGCTGGTGCTGTGCGGTCTGGCGATCGCCGTGCTGCTGCTCGCGATCATCCGGTACAAGCTGGAGCCGTTCGTCGCGCTGCTGCTGACCGGCCTGGCGCTGGCCCTGGCGGCCGGGCTGCCGGTGAGCCAGATCGTCGGCACGGCGCTGAAATCCGGTGACTCCCTGCTGGAGACGGGCTTCGGCAGCATTCTCGGGCATATCGCGGTCATCATCGGTCTGGGCACGGTGCTGGGCGCGATACTCGAACGATCCGGCGGCGCCGACGTTCTCACCGCGCGGCTGCTGAAACTGTTCGGCCCCAAGGGCGCTCCGGTCGCCATGGGCGTGGTGGGCCTGATCTTCGGCATTCCGGTCTTCTTCGACATCGGCATCTTCGTACTGGCGCCGCTGATCTACGTCGCCGCCAAGCGCGGCGGCAGATCGCTGGTGCTGTACGCCATGCCGATGGTCGCCGGTCTGTCGATGACGCACGCGTTCCTGCCGCCGCATCCGGGCCCGGTGGCCCTGGGTGGGCTGCTCGGCGTGAGCCTGGGCTGGCTGATCCTGATGGGATTGGTCTGCGGCCTACCGGGTTTCGTGGCCGCCGGTCTCGTCTGGGGCACCTATATCGGCAAGCGGGTGCACGTGGAGGTGCCCGACGAGTTTCTGGTGCGCCCCGAACGCGTCAGCGACGGTCCCGGCGCGACCGCGGCGCCGGAATCGGAACGCACGCTGGCGGGGCCGCCGTCGGTGGGCCTCATCGGGCTCATCATCGCGATCCCGCTGGTGCTGATTCTCGGGGCGACCTTCGGGAGCCAGCTGCTCGATGCCGGGTCGAAACCGCTGCAGGTGCTGACCTTCCTCGGCACGCCCGCGGTGGCGTTGCTGATCGCGGTGCTGGTGGCCTTCTACCTGCTGGGCGTGCGGCGCGGGTCGACCGTGCAGGAACTCGGCGAGATCACCGCGGAGTCGCTGCGCCCGGTCGGCATGCTGCTGCTGGTCGTCGGCGCGGGCGCGTTCTTCGGCAAGGTGATCTCCGCGACCGGAATCGGTAACGCCCTGGCGCACACCATGTCCGAGGCCGGACTGCCGGTCATCGTGCTGGCCTATCTGATCAGCTGCGGGCTGCGCATCGCGCAGGGATCGGCGACGGTCGCCATCGTCACCACCGGCGGCATCGTCGCGCCGCTGGTGGCCGGGCAGGGGTATTCGCAGATGGCCATCGCGCTGATCGCGATGGCGATCGCGGCGGGCTCGATCATCCTCAGTCACGTGAACGACGGTGGCTTCTGGATCATCTCGAAGTTCTTCAACCTCACCGTCAAGCAGACGCTGCAGACCTGGACCGTGCTCGAGACGATCCTGTCCGTGGTGAGCTTCGCGGTATCGGCGGCGCTGTTCGCGATCGTCGGCTGAGGACTGTGATTTCGGACTGCGTGCACGTGCGCACGTGCACGCAGTCCGCCGTGGCCGCCGGTCGGGGAGCGCCGCGCGGGATCCGTGTCGTGGGATGCGGAGGGACGGTGTGGCAGGTGGCGAGTACGCCGATCGAGATCGCGCCGGCGATCAGAACGGCTAGACAGAGCAGCAACGAACTCTCCTGACGGAGCGGTGATCTGGATGCCGCGGGCGAATGCCGCGAACAGCCCCGGTGTCGACCGGGACCGCGCTGACGTTCCCTGTCATGCAGTGAATCGGAACCGCTCGATCGCCGTTACCGCCGCCGCGTCACGTTTCGGCGTACCTCGGGCTATTCGGTGTGTCCGCCGACGGGCCCGCGGAGTTCCTCGCGGTGCTCACGCCCGGCATCGTGGGCGGATCTACCCCGAGAGTGAATGGCCTTGCATGATCGTGCATAATCATCACATGGCGGATACCTCGAGTGGGCCCGTGTTGCGGGTCGCGGTGGCTGGTGCGAGCGGATACGCGGGCGGAGAAGTGCTGCGTCTGCTGCTGGGCCATCCGGCCTACCGATCGGGGCGCCTCGAGATCGGGGCGCTGACCGCGGGATCGAACGCCGGGACCGCGCTCGGGCAGCTACAGCCGCAGTTGCTGCCGTTGGCTGACCGTGTGCTCGCCGACACCACGCCGGCGGTGCTGGCCGGGCACGACGTGGTGTTCCTGGGCCTGCCGCACGGCCAGTCGGCCGCGATCGCGCGTGCGCTGCCGGAGTCCACGGTGATCATCGACTGCGGCGCCGACTTCCGGCTCACCGACGCGCGGGCGTGGGAGAAGTACTACACATCGCCGCATGCGGGCAGCTGGCCGTACGGGCTGCCGGAGCTGCCGGGCGCGCGCGACCGGCTGCGCGGCGCCACCCGCATCGCGGTGCCGGGCTGCTATCCGACCGTGGCGAGCCTGGCCATGGCGCCCGCGGTGGCGGCGGGCATCGTCGAACCGTCAGTGAATGTCGTTGCGGTGACCGGTACTTCGGGCGCGGGCCGCAAACTCGATGTCGGCCTACTGGGTTCGGAGGTGATGGGTTCGGCCCGCGCCTACAACATCGCCGGTGCGCACCGGCACACCCCGGAGATCGTGCAGAACCTGACGGCGGCGGGCGGCGCCGACGTGACGGTGTCGTTCATCCCCGTGCTCGCGCCGATGCCCCGGGGCATCCTGGCCACCTGCACCGCACCGGTCCGCGTCGATGCCGCGCAGGCCCGGGCGGTCTACGAGAAGGCCTACGCCGACGAACCTTTCGTGCACCTGTTACCCGAAGGCGCACTGCCGCAAACGGGTTCGGTGCTCGGCTCGAACGCGGTCACTCTCCAGGTGGCCGTGGACGCCGACGCCGGGCTGCTGGTGGTGATCGGCGCGATCGACAACCTGACCAAGGGAACCGCGGGCGCCGCGGTGCAATCGATGAACCTGGCACTCGGCCTCGACGAGACGGCCGGACTTTCCACCGTAGGAGTGGCACCGTGACAAAACTCGTGCGCACCCAGGGCGTGACCGCACCGCTCGGCTTCCGCGCCGCCGGTATCTCCGCAGGCATCAAGGCGAGCGGAAATCCGGATCTCGCACTGGTTTTCAGCGAAGGGCCGGAATACTCGGCGGCGGGCGTCTTCACCCGCAACAAGGTCAAGGCGGCGCCGGTGCTGTGGTCGCAGCAGGTGCTGACCGGCGGCCGCCTGCGCGCGGTGATCCTGAACTCCGGCGGCGCCAACGCCTGCACCGGGCCGGGCGGCTTCCAGGACACCCACGCCACCGCCGAGGAGCTGGCGAAGGCGTTGAGCAACTGGGGAACCGATACCGGCGCCGGTGAGATCGCGGTCTGCTCCACGGGATTGATCGGCGACCGGCTCCCGATGGACAAGCTGCTCCCGGCGGTCACCGAGATCGTGCACGAGATGGGCGGTGGGCTGAACGGCGGGACCGATGCCGCCCACGCCATCATGACCACCGACACCGTGCCGAAACAGGCCGCGTATCACCACGGTGACAAGTGGAACGTCGGCGGCATGGCCAAGGGCGCGGGCATGCTGGCGCCGTCGCTGGCCACCATGCTGGTGGTGCTCACCGCCGACGTGGTCGCCACCCCGGAGCAACTGGACCGGGCGCTGCGCAACGCGACCGCGCGCACCTTCGACCGGCTCGACGTCGACGGCTCCTGCTCCACCAACGACACCGTGCTGCTGCTGGCCAACGGCGCCAGCGCGGTCGCGCCCAGCCAGGAGGAACTGGACGCCGCGGTGCTGGCGGTATGCGACGACCTGGCCGCGCAGTTGATGGCCGATGCCGAGGGCGTCACGAAGCGGGTGCTGGTCACCGTGTCCGGCGCGGTGAGCGAGGACGAGGCGCTGATCGGTGCCCGCACCGTCGCCCGCGACTCGCTGGTGAAGACGGCGCTGTTCGGCTCGGATCCGAACTGGGGCCGGGTGCTGGCCGCGGTGGGCATGGCGCCGATAACCCTGGAGCCGGACCGCATCTCGGTGTCGTTCAACGGAAATCCGGTGTGCGTCAATGGAACGGGCGCCCCCGGTGCCCGCGAGGTCGACCTGTCCGGGGCCGACATCCACGTGGTGATCGAGCTGGGTCAGGGCGAGGGCGCCGCCACCATCCGCACCACCGATCTGTCGCACGGGTACGTGGAAGAGAACTCGGCCTACAGCTCATGAGTACCGCAGAGACACAAGGGCTTCCGGCGACACCGATGAGTCTGACGGCCCTGGACAAGGCGCACGTGCTGGCCGGGGCGCTGCCCTGGCTACAGAAGTTCCGCGACAAGATCGTGGTCGTGAAGTACGGCGGCAACGCCATGATCGATGACAACCTCAAGGAGGCCTTCGCCGCCGACATGGCCTTCCTGCGCACCGTCGGCGTGCATCCGGTGGTGGTGCACGGCGGCGGCCCGCAGATCAGCGCCATGCTCCAGAAGCTGGGCCTGCAGGGCGAATTCCGTGGCGGCTTCCGCGTCACCACGCCCGAGGTGATGGAGGTCGTGCGCATGGTGCTGTTCGGCCAGGTGGGTCGCGAGCTGGTCGGGCTGATCAACACGCACGGCCCCTACGCGGTGGGCATCTCCGGTGAGGACGCGCGGCTGTTCACCGCGACTCGCCGCACCGTCACCGTCGAGGGCGTGGCCACCGATATCGGCCTGGTCGGCGACGTCACCTCGGTCGACCCGGACGCGGTGCTGGATCTCATTCGGGCGGGCCGCATTCCGGTGGTGTCGACCATCGCGCCCGACGCCGACGGCGTGGTGCACAACATCAATGCCGACACCGCCGCCGCGGCGCTCGCCGAGGGCATCGGCGCGGAGAAGCTGGTGGTGCTCACCGATGTCGAAGGGCTGTATACGAATTGGCCCGACCGGTCGTCGCTGACCACTCGCATCGACACCGATGCCTTGGCGGCGCTGCTGCCCGCCCTGGACGCGGGCATGGTGCCGAAGATGGAGGCCTGCCTGCGCGCCGTGCGGGGCGGCGTGCCGACCGCACACGTGATCGACGGCCGGGTGCCGCACTCGGTCCTGCTCGAACTGTTCACCGGGGAAGGCATCGGCACGATGGTGACCCCGCCGGAGGAGAAGCCATGAGTACACAGGACTTACAGCGGCGGTGGTCGGCCGCGCTGATGAACAACTACGGCATCCCGAAGGTGGCGTTGGAGCGCGGCGCGGGCGCGGTCGTCTACGACGCCGACGGCAAGCGCTATCTGGACTTTCTCGGCGGTATCGCGGTCAACAGTCTCGGCCACGCGCATCCGGCGATCCTGGAGGCGGTGTGCGGGCAGCTCGGCACGCTGGGGCATGTGTCGAATCTGTATGCGAGCGAACCGGTTATCGAACTGGCGGAGCGGTTGCTGGCGCATTTCGGCAACGGCTCCGGCAAGGCGTTCTTCTGTAACTCCGGCACCGAGGCCAACGAGGCGGCGTTCAAAATCGCGCGGCTGACCGGGCGGCGCAAGATCATCGCCTGCGACGAGGCGTTCCACGGCCGGACCATGGGCGCGCTGGCGCTGACCGGGCAGGCGTCGAAGCGGGCGCCGTTCGAGCCGATGCCGCCGGGCGTGGTCCATATTCCGTACGGGGATTCGCTCGCCCTGGCCTCCGCCGTCGACCAGGACACCGCCGCGGTGTTCCTGGAGCCCATCATGGGGGAGAGCGGCGTCGTGGTGCCGCCGCCGGACTATCTGGCGAAGGCGCGGGCGATCACCGCCGACCAGGGCGCGCTGCTGGTGCTCGACGAGGTCCAGACCGGCATCGGGCGCACCGGTCACTTCTACGCCCATCAGGCCGCCGGGGTCGTGCCCGACGTGATCACCCTGGCCAAGGGGCTCGGCGGCGGGCTGCCGATCGGCGCGGTGCTGGCCCAGGGGCCCGCGTCGGAGCTGCTGACTCCCGGACTGCACGGCACCACCTTCGGCGGGAATCCGGTCTGCGCGGCGGCGGCGCTGGCGGTGCTGCGCACCATCGACGAGACCGGCCTGCTGGCGCAGGTGGAGGCCGTCGGCAAGACCCTCACCGACGGCATCGCCGAACTCGGCCATCCGCTGATCGACCACGTGCGCGGTGCGGGGCTGCTCATCGGAATTCAGCTGGCACAGAACGTTTCGGCCCAGGTGGAGGAGTCCGCCCGGGCGGCGGGCTATCTGGTGAACCCGGCGAAGCCGAACGTGATCCGGCTGGCCCCGCCGCTGATACTCACCGAGGCACAGGCCGGGAACTTCGTCTCGGACCTGCCCGCGATTCTCGATGCCGCACAGGCGAAGGGGGAGAAGTGATGATTCGCCATTTCCTGCGAGACGACGATGTCACACCGGCCGAACAGGCCGAAATTCTGGCGCTGGCAGCGGAATTGAAGCAGGCGCCGTTCTCGCGTCGGCCGCTGGAGGGGCCGCGCGGAGTCGGGGTGATCTTCGAGAAGAACTCGACCCGCACGCGGTTCTCGTTCGAGGTGGGCATCGCGCAGTTGGGCGGCCACGCGGTGGTCGTGGACGGCCGCGACACCCAGCTGGGCCGGGAGGAGACGCTTGCCGATACCGGCCGGGTGCTGTCGCGTTACGTCGACGCGGTGGTGTGGCGCACCTTCGAGCAGCAGCGGCTCGACGAGATGGCCTCCACCGCAACGGTTCCCGTGGTCAACGCGCTGTCCAACGAGTTCCACCCGTGCCAGGTGCTGGCCGACCTGATGACGCTGGCCGAGCGCAAGGGCGGCCTCGCCGGGCGCGGCCTCACCTATCTCGGCGACGGCGCCAACAACATGGCGCATTCGCTGCTGCTGGGCGGGGTGACGGCCGGACTGAACGTAACCATCGCCGCGCCCGCGGGTTTCGAGCCGCTGGACTGGGTGGTCGACGCCGCGCGCAAGCGTGCCACGGAGACCGGCGCCACGATCACCGTCACCGGGGATCCGATCGCGGCGGCCACCGGTGCCGACGCGCTGGTCACCGACGCCTGGACCTCGATGGGACAGGAGAACGACGGCCTGGATCGGGTCGGGCCGTTCCGGCCGTTTCAGGTCAACGGCGAGCTGCTGGCCCGCGCGGCGGCGGACGCCGTTGTGCTGCACTGTCTTCCGGCGCATCGCGGCGAGGAGATCACCGACGAGGTGCTCGACGGCCCGCACAGCGCGGTGTGGGACGAGGCGGAGAACCGGCTGCACGCCCAGAAGGCGCTGCTGGTGTGGCTGCTGGCCAGGCGGGAGGCGCGATGAGCGGCGAGGTGAAGTGGTGACCGAGGGCCCGGCGACCGCGCGGACCCGCGCTGGGCGCCAGCAGCGCATCGTGGTGCTGTTGTCCGCCAATGCCGTTCGCAGTCAGACGGAGTTGGCGGCGCTGCTGGCCGCCGAGGGGATCGAGACCACCCAGGCCACGCTGTCGCGCGACCTCGACGAACTGGGTGCGGTGAAACTGCGCGCGGCCGACGGTGGCGCGGGAATCTACGTGGTGCCCGAGGACGGCAGCCCGGTGCGGGGCGTCACCGGGGGCACCGGGCGGCTGTCGAAACTGCTCGGCGACCTGCTGGTCTCCACCGACCACAGCGGCAATATCGCGGTGCTGCGCACGCCGCCGGGCGCCGCGCACTTCCTGGCCAGCGCGCTGGATCGCGCGGCGCTGCCGGAGATCGTCGGGACCATCGCGGGGGACGACACCGTCGCGGTCATCGCCCGCGAACCCCTGACGGGTGCGGAACTGGCCGCCAAGATCGAGCAGTGGGCCTGAGCGGCAGCGCTATTCGGAAGTGACAGGGGCCCGAATCCATCGAGGACGCACTGTAAACCCTGCTCGAAGCGCTGCGTGCGATCACCGCTCGGGGCCGCGGCGGTACTCGCGCCGAGGACCGTGAGAGCAGCTCGGACGGTATCGTCCGGGCTGCCGGAACCGCTATGCGAGCGGGTACTGGCCCGGTGGATAATGGCCGCCGCCGTGGCCCGAGGGGCCCGAACCTCCGAGACCGATGATGTCTTCGATGAGACCGATAATCGCCTCGCCGATACTCAGCACATCCCGGCCGATCACGCCGAAATACTCCGCAAACGTCGAATACATCCGCCCGCCCTTCTGCTGACCGTGTTCCCTCAGCGTGGCACACCTGGGCTCGCCAACCCCGCAAGGCTCTTGCAGCCCTTGGGGTTTCGCCACATTTGTCTCAATTGTCCCGGAGTGTCGCCCATCGTGTCGCAGCCGACGGCGCCGATCGCGCGGTGCTGATGTGGCTCGCCGGAACCTCCGGCGGCCGGGCCGCTCCCACCCCGGTTATGAATGGCCTTGCATCGTCATGCATAATCATTTGCACGTGGTGGGAGCCGCTCGGGGAGGGCCGTGCTCCGCCGCCTGTCCCGTGGATCGGGCACCGCAGACTTGGACACGCACGAAACCTGAGGAGCTACAGATATGGCCGATCGCGTCGTACTCGCCTATTCCGGTGGGCTGGACACCTCCGTCGCCATCAGCTGGATCGGCAAGGAGACCGGGGCCGAGGTGGTCGCGGTCGCGATCGACCTGGGCCAGGGCGGCGAGGACATGAACCTGGTGCGCCAGCGCGCGCTCGACTGCGGCGCCGTCGAGGCCATCGTCGTCGACGCCCGCGACGAGTTCGCCGACGAGTACTGCCTGCCGACCGTGCAGGCCAACGCCCTGTACATGGGCCGCTACCCGCTGGTCTCGGCGATCAGCCGCCCGCTCATCGTCAAGCACCTGGTCGAGGCGGCCGAGTACCACGGCGCCTCCACGGTCGCGCACGGCTGCACCGGCAAGGGCAACGACCAGGTGCGGTTCGAGGTCGGCATCGGCGCGCTGGCCCCCGACCTGAACGTGATCGCGCCGGTGCGCGACTACGCCTGGACCCGGGAGAAGGCCATCGCCTTCGCCGAGGAGAACAGCCTGCCGATCACGGTCAGCAAGAAGTCGCCGTTCTCCATCGACCAGAACCTGTGGGGCCGCGCCGTGGAGACGGGCTTCCTCGAGGATCTGTGGAACGCGCCGACCAAGGATGTCTACGACTACACCGTCGACCCGACCGTGAACTTCGAGGCGCCCGACGAGCTGATCGTCACCTTCGACAAGGGCGTGCCGGTGGCCATCGACGGCCGCCCGGTCAGCGTGCTCGAGGCCATCACCGAGCTGAATCAGCGCGCGGGCCGCCAGGGCGTGGGCCGCCTGGACATGGTCGAGGACCGCTTGGTCGGCATCAAGAGCCGCGAGATCTACGAGGCGCCCGGCGCGATCGCGCTGATCGCGGCGCACCAGGAGTTGGAGGCCGTCACCATCGAACGCGAGCTGGGCCGCTACAAGCGGCAGGTGGAGCAACGCTGGGGCGAGCTGGTCTACGACGGTCTGTGGTTCTCGCCGCTGAAGCGCGCCCTGGACGCGTTCGTTCAGGACACGCAGCAGCATGTCTCCGGCCAGATCCGCATGGTGCTGCACGGCGGCAACGTGGTCGTCAACGGCCGCCGCAGCGAGGAGTCGCTCTACGACTTCAACCTCGCCACCTACGACGAGGGCGACAGCTTCGACCAGTCCCTCGCCAAGGGTTTCGTGCAGATCCACGGCCTGTCCTCGAAGGTCGCGGCGCGGCGGGACCTCAACAAGAAGTAGCAGGTCTCCGGCCCGAGGCGTGATCGCGCAGGACAGAGGAGGCCTCGTGCAGCACAGTCCGATGACCACGACACGAGTACCAGGAGACGACATCCGATGAACCAGGGCGGCAGCACCAACGAAGGGGCGCTGTGGGGCGGGCGGTTCGCGTCCGGACCGGCCGCGGCGATGGCGGCGCTGAGCAAGTCGACCCATTTCGACTGGGTGTTGGCCCCCTACGACATTCGCGCGTCCAAGGCGCACGCGCGGGTGCTGCACAAGGCCGGGCTGCTCTCCGAGGGCGATCTCGGGACCATGCTGGCGGGCCTGGACCGCCTTGCCGCGGATGTGGATTCGGGCGCTTTCGCCCCGGCCGAGTCCGATGAGGACGTGCACGGTGCGCTGGAACGGGGGCTGATCGAGCGGGTCGGCGCCGAACTCGGCGGGCGACTGCGGGCGGGTCGTTCCCGCAACGACCAAGTGGCGACCCTGTTCCGGATGTGGCTGCGAGATGCGGTGCGGCGCATCGCCTCCGGACTGCTCGACGTGGTGGACGCGCTGGTGGCGCAGGCGGCCGCGCATCCGGAGGCGGCGATGCCCGGCAAGACCCACCTGCAAGCGGCCCAGCCCGTGCTGCTGGCCCATCAACTGCTCGCCCACGCGCATCCGCTGCTGCGCGACGTCGATCGGCTGCGGGATTTCGACAAGCGAGCGGCCGTATCCCCCTACGGCTCCGGCGCGCTGGCGGGCTCGTCGCTGGGCCTGGATCCGGAGGCCATCGCCGCCGACCTGGATTTCGATGCGGCTGCGTCCAATTCGATCGACGCCACCTCCGCCCGCGACTTCGCCGCGGAGGCCGCGTTCGTGCTGGCCATGATCGGGGTGGACCTGTCGCGTATGGCCGAGGAGGTGATCATCTGGAGCACACCGGAATTCGGCTACATCACCCTCGCCGACGCCTGGTCCACCGGGTCGTCGATCATGCCGCAGAAGAAGAATCCGGACGTGTCCGAGCTGACCCGCGGCAAGGCGGGCCGGTTGATCGGCAACCTCACCGGCCTGCTCGCCACCCTGAAGGCGCAGCCGCTGGCCTACAACCGGGACCTGCAGGAGGACAAGGAACCGGTGTTCGACTCGGTGGCGCAGCTGGAGTTGCTGCTGCCCGCCATCGCCGGGCTGGTGTCCACGCTGACGTTCCACACCGACCGGATGGCCGAACTCGCCCCCGCCGGTTACACATTGGCCACCGATATCGCCGAATGGCTGGTCCGCCAGGGCGTTCCGTTCCGCGTCGCGCATGAGGCCGCGGGCGGCTGCGTGCGCGCCGCCGAATCCCGCGGCGTGGGCCTCGACGAACTCACCGACGAGGAGTTCATCGCCGTCGACCCGGCCCTCACCCCCGGCGTCCGCGAGGTGCTGACGGTCCAGGGCTCCATCGCCTCCCGCAACGCCCGCGGCGGCACCGCGGGCGAACAGGTCGCCAAGCAACTCGACGAGGTCCGCTCGGCCGCGACCACCGCCCGCACCTGGCTGGGCTGAACCCAGGCGCGAGCCCCGGTTTCCCGCACCCCGCGTTCGTTCCCGCACCCGCTGCATCGCTTGTAGGGGGTGCGGGAGTACGCACGGGGTGCGGGGGTGGCGATCTTCGCGAATATCGTCCGGGGGCGAGAAGGTGAGCGTTAACATCGGCGGGCGGACCGGACGTCCGTTCAGTCGATGTTGCCGGGGTGATGATCATGCCTTCCGTCGTGTTGGAAGCCGAGGGGTTGGTCAAGCGCTACGGCGGCGTCGCGGCCCTGCGAGGCGCCAACTTCCAGGTGCATGCCGGTACGGTCACCGCGCTCGTCGGCGATAACGGCGCGGGTAAATCGACGCTGGTGAAATGCCTTTCGGGCGCCGAGCAGCCGGACGACGGACGGATCCTGCTCGACGGCGAGCCGGTGCGGATGGCCTCGCCCACGGCTGCCCGCCGGCTCGGCGTCGAGACCGTCTACCAGGATCTGGCGGTCGCGCCGGACCTGGATCCCGCCGCCAACCTGTTCCTGGGCCGGGAGCTGTTCCGCCGCGGCCTGGCCGGGCGGCTGGGCATGCTCGACCGCAGGAGGATGAGGTCCGAAGCCGCCGAGCACTTCCGGCGCCTGGGTGTCACCCTGCCCCGGGCGGACGTGCCGATCGGCGCGCTGTCCGGCGGGCAGCGCCAGACCGTCGCGGTGGCCCGGTCGGTGATGTGGGCGAGCAAGGTCGTCTTCATGGACGAGCCCACCGCGGCGCTCGGCGTCGTCCAGCGCGAGCGGGTCCTCGGCGTGATCCGGCGCGTGCGCGACCAGGGCGTGGCGGTGGTGCTGATCAGCCACAACATGCCGGAGGTGCTGGCGGTCGCCGACCGCGTCGAGGTGCTCCGGCTGGGAAAGCGGGTGGCGCGCTTCGGATCCGACGCCACACTGGAACAGCTGGTCGGTGCCATGACCGGCGCCTTGACCCACGAGGACGCGGCATGAACGAACGCGGCGAGGGCTCCGGTGTGACCGGAGACTCGGCGGCCGCTGACAATGCCGCCCTGCCCGAGAGGGCAGCATGGCAGCGGCTCGCCGGGGCCAGCACGCTGTGGATCGGGCTGGTGCTGATGGTGCTCTACGCGACGTTCGGTCTGCTGCGGCCGGACGCGTTTCCGACCCGGTTCACGCTGCAGACGCTGCTGATCGAGACCGCCGTGCTGCTGGTGCTGTCGATCGGGATGACCTTCGTGATCATCACCGCGGGCATCGACCTGTCGGTCGGCATGGTGCTGATCTTCGCGGGCGTGATCGGCGCGAAGACGATGGAATGGCTCAGCCCGGGGCAGGATGCCACCGACGCCGGGTGGGGAATCATCGGCGTGGGCTTCGCGGGTTCGCTCGCGGGCGGGGCGCTCTGGGGCCTGGTGAACGGATTCCTGGTGGCCAAGGCCAGGATTCCGCCGCTGATCGTCACTTTGGGCTCGTTCGGTGCGGCCCTGGGATCCGCCCAGCTGATCACCGGGGGCGTCGACACCCGCACGGTTCCCGAGAACCTGCGCGACTCACTGGGTTTCGGCACACTGCTGGGCGGTGTCCCGATTCTGGTGCTCGTCGCCGCGGCGGTCACGCTGGTCGGCGCCTGGCTGCTGCACACCACCCGCTTCGGCCGCTACACCTACGCCATCGGTTCCAATGCCGAGGCGGCGCGGCGGGCCGGTATCGGCGTCACCCGGCACCTGATCCTGGTGTACCTGATGGCCGGGACGCTCGCCGGGCTGGCCGGTTTCATGAATCTCGCCTACTTCGGCACCACCACCATCGCCGGGCACACCACCGACAATCTCGACGCCATCGCGGGCGTCGTGATCGGCGGCACCAGCCTGTTCGGCGGGGCGGGTTCGGTGCTGGGCACCGTGATCGGGGTGTTCATCCCGTCGGTGCTGCGCAAGGGCTTCGTCATCGCCGGGGTGCCGGTGTTCTGGCAGCCGGTCGCGGTGAGTGTGGTGCTCGTGGCCGCGGTGTGGTTCGACCAGATTCGGCGGCGGTCACGAGACCGTAAGTAGCACAATCTATCTCGGAGGTGAGGCGGAGATGAGGACCGGACGACGGAGCGCCGCGATGGTCGGCGCCGCGCTGGCGGCCGCGGGGATGCTGGCCGGATGCGGTGGGCAGGTGGGGGATTCGGGCGGTACCGACGCGCAGAAGTTGGTGCTGATACCCGGCGTCGCCAACGAACCGTTCTACCTTTCGATGCAGTGCGGCGCCGAGGAGCAGGCGATGAAGCTGGGATTCGAGCTGGACACCCAGGCGCCCACGCAGTTCGACGCCGCGCAGCAGACCCCGATCGTGACCGGGGTGATCGCCAACAAGCCGGGCGCCGTGCTGATCGCACCGACCCACGCCACGGCGATGGCCAGCCCGCTCGAGCAGGCCAAGGACGCCGGCATCAAGGTGATCGAGGTCGACACCGCCCTCGACGACACCTCGGTGGCGCTGTCGTCTGTCTCCTCCGACAACCGCAAGGGCGGCCAACTCGCTGCCCAGACCTTGTCGAAACTGGTGGGCGGCAAGGGATCCGTGCTCGTCATCAATACCAAGGCAGGCACCTCCACCACCGACCTGCGCGCCCAGGGCTTCGAGGAGGAGCTGAAGAACCAGGCCGGGTTGACGTCGTTGGGCGTGCAGTACAACAACAACGAGGCCGCCCAGGCCGCGTCGATCGTGACCGCCACGCTGGCCGCGCACCCGGACCTGGCGGGCATCTTCGCCACCAACCTGAGTTCGGCGGAGGGCGCCGCCACCGGCCTGCGCAATGCCGGGAAGCTCGGCCAGGTAAAGCTGGTCGGCTTCGACGCCAGCCCGAAACAGGTCGAGGACCTGAAGGCCGGAACCGTGCAGGCGCTGATCGCGCAGGATCCCGCCGCCATCGGCGCCAAGGGCGTCGAGCAGGCCGCCGCGGCGATCGAGAACAAGCCGGTCACCCGCAATATCCAGACCGGCATGGTCGCCATCACCCCGGCGGATATGGACGCCAACGCCAAGTACCTCTACCGGAGCAGGTGCTGACCGCGCTCACGCGCGCCCCAGAGGTTGCGGATCAGGGCCCAGACCTGGTCCTGGTCGGGAGTCCGTCCGTCCCTGAGTTGCCGTGCGCCCCAGGCGTCTCCGGCCCGCAGGACCGCGGCCGTGGCCGCGACGAGGAGGTCGCGGTCGCACGCGGAACCGTGTCGACCCCGCGCTCGTGCAGGATGATTACGCGCGGTCCGATCGGCCACGGGCATGAGCGCCGTAACCAGGTCCGTCAATCCTGAACGCGCACAGCGTATCCCGCGCCCTCCAGGGCGTCGAGGACATCGTCGCGATGGGCGGGGCCGCGAGTCTCGAGGGTGAGCAGCACCTCGACCTCGTCGATCGCCAGCCAGGCGCCGGTGCGGGAGTGGACCACGTCCAGGACGCTCGCACCCGTGCCGCCGACCGCGGCCAGTAGCGTGCCCAGGCTGCCCGGGCGATCCGAAATCGTCACGCGCACCGCGAGATAGCGTCCGGCCGCGCTCAGCCCGTGGCCGATCAGGCGGGTCAGCAGCAGCGGGTCGACGTTGCCGCCGGACAGGATCGCGCAGACCGGCCCGCGCAGGTCCAGTTCGTCGGCGCGATGCATCAGCGCCGCCACCGCGGCCGCCCCGGCGGGTTCGACGATCAGTTTGGCCCGCTCCATGCACAGCAGCATCGCGCTCGACAGCGCGTCCTCGTCGACGGTGGTGACGGCCGGGAGGTGCTCGGCCACGTGCGCGAACGGGACCTCGCCCGGCAGCCCGACCGCGATACCGTCGGCCATCGTCGACATCCGTTCCAGCGCAATCGGTTTACCGGCCGCCAGCGAATCCGGCCAGGCGGCCGCCTGCGCGGCCTGGACGCCGACGACGCGCACCCGCGGCGCGAGGTGGTGCAGCGCCTCGGCCACGCCCGCGAGCAGCCCGCCGCCACCGGTGGGCACGATGACCGTGCCGACCTCGGGAAGCTGCTCCAGGATCTCCAGCGCCACCGTCGCCTGCCCGGCCACGATATCGGGGTGGTCGAACGGGTGGATCAGGGTCGCGCCGGTCTGCTCCGCGAAATCCAGTGCGGCGGTGAGGGATCGGTCGATGGTGTCGCCGACCTGGTGCACGGCGGCGCCGTAGGCCCTGGTGGCCACCAGCTTCGGCAGCGAGGCGCCCACGGGCATGAACACAGTCGACTCGATGCCCAGAGTCGTTGCGGACCAGGCCACTCCCTGCGCGTGGTTGCCCGCGCTGGCGGCGACCACCCCGCGGCGCCGGGCGGCCTCGGGCAGGTTCGCGATCCGGTTGTAGGCGCCGCGCGGTTTGAACGATCCGGTGCGTTGCAGGTTCTCGCACTTGAGCCGCACCTCGACGCCGGTGCGCTCCGACAGCACCCGCGACGCCACCAGTGGCGTGCGCCGGATGACCGGCCCCAGCAGTTTCGCCGCCGACTCGATGCGATCCAGCCCGATCAATTCCATGGCCGACATGCTGCCAGACAATCGCTGCCCGGTCCGCGAGCGCGAGGTCGGCTGGGCGGACTGCCCCCTTGCCGCCCTAGGTGTTCCACCCGGTGCCGGACCGGCCGACCACCGCCAGCACCCCGGAGAGCCACGGCGTGTAGGCCTCCGGATCGGCGGCCATGGCGGCGCGGAGATCGTCCGGCCACATCCACGTGTGGGCGGCGATCTCGGCCGGGTCCGGGCGTGGCGGCGCGCCGTCGAAACGGCCGACCAGCACGTGGTCCCACTCGTATTCCACGCGGCCGGTCTCCGGATCGCCGGCGCGGTAGGTGAACGTGCCGATCTCGGTCAGCGGGACGCGGATCCCGAGCTCCTCGACCAAGCGCTCCGCCGCCGCGTCGGCGACGCCGGCGCCCGGCGCGGGATGCCCGCAGCAGGTGTTGGTCCACAGTAGGGGGAATCGCGTCTTGACCCCCGCGCGTTGCTGCAGCAGCACCCGCCCGTCGGTGTCGAACAGCAGCGCCGAGAACGCCCGGTGCAGCCGCCCGGGGGCGGTGTGCGCCTGGGCCACCGGGCACGCCCCGATCGGCCGACCCTGCTCGTCCACCAGCTCGACGGGCAGGGTCTCGCGGTCGATCGTGGTCGGTGCTTCGGGAATCACCGACCTACCTTATCGGCGGCGATCAGCAGGTATTGGAAGCTGCCCTCCCGATACGCGGTCAGGAACGGCTTCTCCACCCCGGTGGCCAGCTCGGAGTGGGTGCGCAGCTCCCAGTACGGGATCGTGGCCGGGGTCAGGTCGGTGACGGTGATCGGGACCAGTCCGTGCGCGGCGAGCGCGCGGAAGTACTCGCCGCGCGGATGGATCATGCACCCGTAGTGCGCGTCGATCCAGCTCACCGAGGACGAGCGGCCGCCGATGACATCGTTGGAGCAGCCGGTGATGCAGACGTAGCGCCCGCCCGGCGCCAGCGCCCGCGCGAACTCGGCGAACAGGTCGTGCAGGTCGACGTACATGGTGGTCTCGTCGGTCCACAGGCCGCGCATGCTGCCCGCGTCGAATCCGGTGTCGAGCATGTTCTTGAAGTGGAACCGCACCCTGTCGTCGACCCCGCGCCCGCGGGCCTGGTCGTTGGCGAAACCGGCTTGGTACTCCGAGATCGTCACGCCGTCCACCCGGCAGCCGAAACGCCGGTTGGCCATGATGCTGGTGCCGCCGCGCCC
Organism: Nocardia thraciensis; assembly: GCF_054782435.1. Lineage (NCBI taxonomy): Bacteria > Bacillati > Actinomycetota > Actinomycetes > Mycobacteriales > Nocardiaceae > Nocardia > Nocardia thraciensis. The sequence goes on along the minus strand of NZ_BAAGSM010000012.1, from coordinate 22,066 downwards.
GCAGCCCGCGTCGAGCAGCCGGTCGCCGGGGCGGACGTCGCCGAGCTGGTCGAGCAGCAGGTCGGCCTGGGCGGTCTCGAGCCGGTGCAGTTCCCGCACGATCCGCTCCTGGCGGGTCTCGGCCGGGCCCTCCAACACCGACAGGTCGGGCTCGCCGACGCCGTAGTGGTGGTGGTAGAGGCCGTCTACCTCGCCGAGGCGGGTATTGACGCGGTCGTCGTTGGGGTTGTCGTTCCAGTAGGCGGCGACCGACCGCTGGTAGCTGGTGCGCAGGACGTTGTCGGTCTCATGCTCGAGCATGGTCATCGCGGATCATCCTCTCGGTCCTTCTCGTGGTATCGGCGGCTGTCGGCGTGCCAGGCGCGATTGCCGCCCATCCACGCCCACAGCCCGCCCAGGAAACGCCGCAGCTCGGGTGAGCCGGTGGCCGCGAGGGTCGTCGCCTCGCGTTCGAAGCGGTGCACCAGTTCGTCGTGGACCTCCGCCGTGCGGCGGACCGCGACCCGGCGCGGGCACCGCTCCTCGGCGGCGAGCACCGTGGGCAGGTTGAATTCCCTTCCGCCGGAAAGGTCTTCGCGCGCCATCGAGTACAGGTCGTTGACCATCTGCGCCGCCAGCGCCGCCGTGGTGACCACCCGCCGTACCCGGGGATCGGTGTACTCGGGCGCGGACAGCTCGTAGCCGCCGACCACGTCGATCGGGGCCATGCACGGCAGGAAGCTGTGCGGCTGGCGGTTGGTGAGGTACTCCCACACCGGCGGCATCCGATCGGCGGCCCGCCAGCCCGCCTCCGCGCCCAAGGCGATGAACCAGCCGCCGATCTCGGTGCGCAGCCGCGCCAGCTGCGCCGGTGTCGCGTAGTGCGACAGGTGTTCGAACGACGTGCGGAAGGCCCGCAGGATCGGGTCCGCCTGCTGGGCGCGTTCCAGTTGTGCCTGATACCGGGCCGGTAGATGCACGGGATCGATGGCGGCCGCGGCCAATTCGAGTCGCGGCCCCAGCTCGGCCTCCGCGCTGGACGGGGTGCCGTCGGGGGCGCGGTCGTCGGCGTCCTCCTCGCAGTAGTAGTCGTCCACCGACCATTCCGACACCGCGCACTTGGCCGCGGCGAGCAGCCGGTCCGGATCGTCGCAATCCGGGTGCGCCAGCATGATCAGCCGCCCGAAGTCGGCCTTGCGCAGCTCATCGAGCTTGCCCTCGTAGAGTCCGATCGTCTCGGCCCACAGCAGAATTCCCTCGTTGACCGCCTCGGCGAGCGCGGGGTCGTCGCGCACGGGTGGCGGGCAGTACAGCGGCGGGATCGCGGCTCGCTGTGCCGAATCCGGTTCGGCGGTGGCGGGCCCCCTCGTGAATCGAGTGAGATCTGTTCTGCCCGATAGTAATTTGCCGAGGGGAGTGTCAGCCTTACCTGCGGACGATGGCCCCACGAGGGGAGGCGTCCCGTCGTCGGCACCGGCGGGCAGGGCATCTGCTTGTCCCGGTGGTCTCGGCAGGTAGGGGGCGCCCAGCCCGCTCGGGCCGAGAAGCCGACGCGGCACAGCGGCGCCCGACATATCGCCGAGCGGGGATGAAGGAGCCGAATCAGGCTTGGGCGCTTCGGGTTCGACGTCCTCCGGGCCCGGTTGGGAAGACTCGTGTTCCCCCTCGTCCGGCGCCGCGAGCCGGGCCGGGGGTGCGTGGTCGAAATTGCTCAGGAGCGCGGCGACGACCGCGGCCACCTCTCCGGTGGCCTGCGGTGCCGCGGCGCGCGACAGCACCGACATGATTGCCCGCTCCCGTCACTCGGCCTGCCGGGCGACCAGGACATTGTCGAGTATGCCCAGCGCGTCGGGGACCAGGACGGCCGCCGAGTAGTAGCAGCTGACGAGGTAGGAGATGATGGACTGATCGTCGATGCCCTTGAACCGCACGTTCAGTCCGGGCTCGAACTCGTCGGGGATGCCGGTCTGGTGCAGGCCCACCACGCCCTGATCCTTCTCGCCGGTGCGCATGGCGAGGATGGAGGTGGTGCCGGTGTCGCTGACAGGGATCTTGCCGCAGGGGAAGATCGGCACGCCGCGCCAGGCCGGGATGCGGTGGCCGTCGACGTCCACCGGGTCCGGGTAGATGCCGCGGCGCGTGCACTCGCGACCGAATGCGGCGATCGCTTTCGGGTGTGCCAGAAAGAGTTTCGTGCTGCGCCGCATGCTCAGCAGCTCGTCCATGTCGTCCGGGGTGGGCGGGCCGGACTCGGTGTAGATGCGCTGCTTGAGATCGCAGTTGCGCAGCAGGCCGAACTCGGGGTTGTTCACCAGGTCGTGTTCGCGACGCTCGTAGAGGGCCTCGATGGTCAGCCGCAGCTGCTGCTCGATCTGGTTGTGGGGCTCGTTGAACAGGTCCGCGACACGGGTGTGTACCCGCAGCACGCTCTGGCCGATGCCCAGCTCGTATTCGCGCGGGGCGGCGTCGTAGTCGACGAAGGTGCCTTGCAGCAGCGGCTCGCCGCTGTGGCCGGAGGAGATCTCGATATTCGCCTCGCCGTGCTTGTTCTGCGGGCGGGTGCGCGCGGCGGCGTACTCGGACAGGTGCCTGCGCAGCGCGGGCGCCTCCTCGATCAGCTGGTCGAGGGCGGCGCGCGGCAGGCTCAACAGCGTCGTGCGCGTGACGGTCTTGACGGTCACCGGCCAGATGGCGCCGCGGTCGACGAGCATCTCCTCGCCGAAATAGGCTCCGCCGGAGAGCATTCCGAGCATCGTGGTCTCGCCGTAATCGCCGGTGCCGATCTTGCTCAGCTTGCCGTGCACCACCAGCAGCAGTTGATCGACCGGATTGCCGAATTCGGCGACGATCGTTCCCGGGTCCAGGTCGCGCTGTTCGCAACGCTCGGCGAGCGCGCGCAGTACATCGTCGTCGTCGAAGCCGCGCAGCTGCGGCAGCTCCCGCAGCTCCTGCGGGATGACGTGGGCCTTCCCGCCGTCGACGGCGAATTCCACCTTGCCGTCGCCGAGAGTGTGTGTCAGGCGCCGGTTCACCCGGTACACACCGCCTTTGACCTGGACCCACGGCAGTGCCCGGGTCAGCCACCGGGAGCTGATGCCCTGCATCTGGGGTTCGGATTTGGTGGTGTGCGCGAGCTGGTGGGCGGCGCCGGTGGACAGGCTCCTGGGGGCGTGATTCTCGGTCTCCGCGGGCATTTCGACGGTCATGCGGGATCCTCACCTCGAGATGGGGTGCGACGACGGCGGTGGCGACGCTCACGGCAGTGCGACAGGCGGCTACGGGCCTGCGGAATACTGGTCACTCGAGCGAAATGCTGTGCGCAACAGTGCGTTCCAGCGTCACCGATGATAGTTGCGAAACGGTTGCGGTGCAGCGGAACTGGAATACTCGGAGGAAACCCCCGCCGGATGGTTACGACACGCGTTCGATCGGGGGAACTGCCGGTGACATCATGGGACGAACCGGATCGGTGCGGGCGGTCGACTCGGGTCCGCGGCACGTCGTCGGCGGCTCCGGTGATAGCCGCGCACGGCATGCGTCTGATCACAGCCGCAGCGCAGTAGGGTAGGTGTGTGGCAAGCTCGGAGAAACGCGGCGGAAAGTGTGATGCACGCCACATGCAGGGTGAGGGCTGGGAGTAACCGTGAAGTTCGATACGAGGTTCGTCGCGCAGTCGGTGCAGCGGTTGATGGCGACCGCGCAGAACGGCCTCGAGGTCGTCCGGTTCGGGGGGCTGACGCACGACGTGGAGTCGTCGCCCTACGAGGTGACCGAGCGCAAGCGCATGTACCGGCTGCGTCACTACTTCCCGGACGACACCACGCCCGGCCGCCCGGTGGCGCTGCTGGTCCCGCCGCTGATGGTGAGCGCCGACATCTACGACGTCAATGCCGAGGGCGGCGCGGTCGGCATCCTGCAGCGGGCCGGAATCGATTGCTGGGTCATCGATTTCGGCTCCCCGGCCAGCGAGGAGGGCGGCTGGCAGCGCGATCTGGCCGACCACGTGCTCGCGCTCAACAGCGCCATCGATACGGTCAACGAGCTGACCGGGCACGGCGTGCACCTCATGGGGTATTCGCAGGGCGGCATGTTCGCCTATCAGAGCACGGCCTACCGCTACGGCAAGGGCGTGGAGAGCATCGTGACCTTCGGCAGCCCGGTCGATATCGTGGCGGGCCTGCCGTTCGGCCTCCCGCACGGCCTGGTGTCCGAGGTGGCCGATTTCGTCGCCGACCACGTGCTCAACCGGCTGCCGATCACCGACGCCATGGTGCGGGTCGGCTTCCAGATGCTGGACCCGGTCAAGACGGCTAAGGCGCGCATCGACTTCCTGCGCCAGCTGCACGACCGGGAGGCGCTGCTGCCCAAGGAGCGGCAGCGCCGCTTCCTCGAACAGGACGGCTGGGTGGGGTATTCCGGACCGGCGGCCGCGGATCTGCTGAAGCAGTTCGTGGCACACAACCGAATGATGCTGGGCGGGTTCGTGATTCGCGACCAGCCGATCTCGCTGGCGGAGCTGAAGTGCCCGATCCTGGCGTTCGTCGGCGAGGTCGACGACATCGGGCAACCGGCGGCGGTGCGCGGCATCGTGCGCGCCGCGCCGAATGCCGACGTCTACGAGGCATCGCTGGTGGCCGGGCATTTCGGCCTGGTGGCCGGGAGTATGGCCACCCAGCAGACCTGGCCGCTGGTGCGCGGTTGGGTGCGGTGGCTCGCCGGCCGGGACGACCTGCCCGAGCAGATCGCACCGATGCGCGAGCACGTGGCGAGCAACCGCCCGCGCTCGGCCGCGACACGGGTCGTGCACACCGCGGCTACCCTGGCCGAGGCGGGCGCCGGGCTGGGGGCGGCCCTCGGCAGCATCGCCACCAGCACGCTGCGGGGCTCGGTGGAGCTGACCGGCGAGGCGGCACGTGCGCTGCCGCGCCTGACGCGCCTGGGGATGATCCAGCCGCACACCCGAATCTCATTGGGGCGCTTGCTCTCCGAGCAGGCACGGCGGGCACCGCTGCGCGACCTTTTCCTGTTCGACGATCGCGTACACACCAACGCCGCGGTGAACGTGCGCATCGACAACGTGGTGCGCGGGTTGATCTCGGTGGGGGTGCGGCCCGGCACCCGGGTCGGCGTGCTCATGGAGACCAGGCCCAGCGCGCTCGCGACGGTGGCCGCGCTGTCGCGGCTGGGCGCGGTGGCGGTGCTGCTCGCACCCGGTAGCGAACTGCGGCGCGCCGTCGAGCTGACCGGCGCCAAGACGGTCGTGTCCGACCCGGAGAACCTGCGCGACGCCGCCGACACCGGCGCGCGGGTGCTGGTGCTCGGCGGCGGCGACGCGCGCGAGCTGGACGTGCCGCCGGGCCGCGAGGTGGTCGATCTCGAGCGGATCGACCCGTCCCGCGTGGTGCTGCCCGGCTGGTTCCGGCCGGACCCGGGCCTGGCGCGGGAGCTGGCGTTCGTGCTGGTGACCGGCACCGGCGACAAGCTCGACATCAAATACATCACCAACCACCGGTGGGCGGTGTCGGCGTTCGGCACCGCGGGCTCCGCCGACCTCGATCGCCGCGATACCGTGTATTGCCTTGCGCCCCTGCACCATTCGTCCGGTCTGCTGGTGAGCCTGGGCGGCGCGGTGGCGGGCGGCAGCCGGATCGCGCTCGCGCATTCGCTGGATCCCGCGCGGTTCGCCGAGGAGGTGCACCGGTACGGGGTCACCGTCGTCACCTACACCTGGACGATGATGCGCGACATCCTCGACGCCGACACCTTCCCGAACGGTCACCCCCATCCGATCCGGTTGTTCATCGGCTCCGGCATGCCCGCCGGGTTGTGGCGGCGCACCACCGAAAGGTTCGCGCCCGCACGGGTTCTGGAGTTCTACGCCTCCATCGAGGGCGATGTGGTGCTGGCCAATGTGGCGGGTGCGAAGATCGGCAGCAAGGGGCGACCGGTGCCCGGGGCCGCGCGGGTGGAGCTGGTGTCCTACGACCCGGCGACCGACGAGATCGTCACCGACGCACAGGGTTTCGCCCGTCGGGCGGCCGACAACGAGGTGGGTCTGCTGATCGGCAAGGCGGCCGATACCGTCGATATCTCGCGCGGCGGCCTGCGTGGGGTGTTCACGCCCGGCGACGCGTGGATGCCGACGGAGAACCTGTTCCGCCGCGACAGCGACGGCGACTACTGGCTGATGGATCGCCGCGACACGGTCATCCAGACCGCTCGCGGCCCGGTGTACACCCAGCCGATCGTGGACGCGCTCAACGACATCACCGCGGTCGACATGGAGGTGGCGTTCGGCCTGCGCGCCGATTCCGGCCGCACGTTCGCCGTCGCCGCGGTCAGCGTGCGCGGCGGCTACCGGCTGGAGCCGAAGGACGTCACCGAGTGCCTGCGCGCCCTCGACCCGGCCCGGCGCCCCGATCTGATCTATGTCGTCGACGAGATTCCCCGCAGCTCGACCTACCGTCCCTCCACCCGTGCCGTGCAGTCCGCGGTGCGCCTGGAGCCGGGCGAGCGCACCTGGTGGTACCACGGCGCCACCGACTCCTACGAGGTCCTCACGGCCGAGGCCCTCGACCGCCTGCTCGCCTAGGAGCCGGGCCACGGCTCCCGGACCCGCCGCTGGCATCCTTCCCGCACCTCGTGTTCGTTCCAGCATCCCGTGCAACGCCTGCAGGGGGTGCGGGCCCGGGTTCGATGCTGCGGGGTTAGACCGTGAATGCCGTTACGGCTTCGATGACGCGGGTCACCTGGTGGTCGGTGAGGTTCGGCCAGAGGGGGAGGCGGATGAGGGTGCTGGAGAACTCGGCGGTGCGGGTGCACGGGTTCGGGGTGCGACCGAGTTTGAGGCCCGCGGGGCTGGAGTCCAGGGGGACGTAGTGGAACGGGGCCGAGACGCCCCGGGCGCGCAGGTGATCGATGAGGTCGTCGCGGCTGCGCTCGGTCGGGGTGCGCAGGTAGTACAGGTGGGCGGTGTGCTCGCGGTCGTCGGGGACCTGCATGAGGCGAATGTCGTTGCGGCGGGCCCAGTCCGGCAGTGCGGCGGCGTAGGCGTCCCACACCCGGAACCGCCCCGCCTGGATGGTGTCGAACTCCGCGAGCTGCGCGTCCAGCACCGCCGCGTTCAGTTCGCTGGGCAGATAGCTGGAGCCGATGTCCTGCCAGGAGTACTTGTCGACGGCGCCGCGCAGGAACCGGGCCCGGTCGGTGCCCTTCTCCCGGATGATCTCCGCCCGGCCCATCAGGATCTCGTCGGTGAGCAGCACCGCGCCGCCCTCGCCGCAGTGCACGTTCTTGGTGTCGTGGAAGCTGAGCGCGCCCGCGGTGCCGATGCTGCCGAGTGGTCTGCCGCGCCAGGTACCGCCCAGCCCGTGCGCATTGTCCTCGATCAGCGCCAAGCCGTGCGCGTCCGCCAGCGCCAGCAGCCGGTCCATCTCGGCGGCGACGCCGCCATAGTGGATCACCACGAGCGCCTTGGTGCGCTCGGTCACCGCCGCCGCCACCGACTCCGCGTCGAGGTTGCCGCGCTCGTCGATATCGGCGAAAACGCAGGTGGCCCCGCGCAATGCCATCGCCGTCGCGGTCGAGGTGAACGCGAAGCTCGGCACGATCACCTCATCGTCGGGCCCGAGTTCGAGCAGCAGCCCGGCCATCTCCAGAGCGTGTGTGCACGAGGTGGTCAACAGCGCGTGCGGCGCGCCGGTGATCTGCTTCAGCTTGTGCGTGGCCGCCTCGGTGAACGGCCCGTCGCCGTGGCTCTGATCGGAGGCCAGCACGGTCTCGAGGTTGGCCAGTTCCCGCGCGGCGCGGTAGGGCCTGCTGAAGATGATGCGGTCAGTGCTCACCCGGGTCGTTCCCCCCGATCGCTGCGGTCGTGGACAGGGCCGGTGCCCGATGCTCGTCGGGGCGCGGTGTCGGCGAATCTACCGTCAGGTAAAGGGGTTTGCCCACCAGCACATGCAGCGCCACGCCCAGATATTCGGCGATCAGCCCGAGCGAGAACAGGATCGCCCCGGACACGAGCAGCAGCACCACGATGGTCGAGGCCCAGCCCTCCGGATTGTTCCCGCTGCCGAACAGCACCTGCCCCACCACGATCGCCGCGTAGACCACGCCCGCCAGGGCCAGCGTCACCCCGAGCAGGCTCACCATTCGCAGGCCGCGAGTTCCGCTGCACAGCACCATCTTCCAGAACAGCGAGAACAGCCGGCGGTAGTTGTAACCGGACTCCTCCCGGCCCTCCGCGCGCAATTCCACCGGCGCCTGCGCGGCGTTGTCGACCACCCAGGTGAGTGCCACATCGAGATAGACGCCGTTGGAGGCGACCTCGGCCAGTTGCCGCCCGATATCGCCGCGGATCAGCCGGTAGCTCTCGAATCGGGTCGAATCCGGGAACGCGAACAGCGTCGCGAGTACCAGCTTGGCGCCGCGCGAGGTGAGGTTGCGCAGGAAGCCGTGTGGACGGGTGTTGGTGGGCTTGGAGTAGACCAGATCGGCCCGCTGCGCCAGCGCTGTGTCGATGAACGCGCCGATGTATCCCGGGTCGTGCTGCCCGTCCTCGTCCATGGTGACGATCCACTCACCGCGGGCGGCCGCCATACCGGCGATGGTGGCGGCGTCCTGCCCGAAATTGCGGCTCAGCCAGACCACCCGCACCCGGTCGTACTCGTCGTCGAGCCGCTGCAGCACCACATCGGAGCGGTCCGGTCCGTGGTCGTGCACCAGCACTATCTCCGTGACGGCGAAGGTGCTGCCGCCCGGGGTGGCGGTGGGCTCGGTCAGCCGCTGCAACTCGGCGACCAGTCCGGCGATGGTGTCCTCGCCGCGATACACCGGGACGACGACCGATACCGCGTGGACCCGGCCGGGATGACCGTTGGCCCGCGCCTGATCGATGGCGGCGGAACGCGGTCGTGCGGAGGGAATCGGCATCAGCTGGTTCGACTTTCGGGGACGACGGTGCGCGCCGGAACTCCTCGTTGCAGTGCAGAGCCCGAATCGCGGTGAACTCTAACACGCAGCAGGGGACGGGTTCCGGCGCGGCGAGGCATCCCGACATCATCACCGGATCGCGGGTGAATGCCAAGCGTCACCCGGGCCTGTAGGGTCTGTGACTCGTGGTGGAAAGTGCAGTGTCGACGGCGCTGGCCGAACCTCCCGCGCCCGCCGAGTCCCGGGTGCCGCCGGAGCGTGCCGCGGACGGGCCGTCGCGCGGAAGCGTGTACCGGTGGGGAGCGATCACCGCGGTCGGGGTGGTGCTCGGCTATGTCGCGGTGCTGCTGGCCAACGCGCGCCATTTCTTCACCGACGACACCGAGTCCCAGTACACCCCGCTGTGGGTGATGCTCGGCCGCCACCTGCGCGAGGGCAATCTGCCGGTGCTCATCCCCGAGCAGTGGATGACGGGCAACTACACGATGGAGGAGGCGGGCCTGTTCAACCCGCCGCAGCTGCTGATCGATCTGATCGCCCCCTCGGTCGACAATCTCGCGGTCTACGCCACGGTCGTGAAGCTGATCTTCGCGATCATCGCCGCGCTCGGCGTGTACCGGGTGTGCCTGGCCTACGGCGGGCGCGTGCAGTGGGCGGCCGTGGCCGGCGTCGCCTTCCCGTTCACCGGCTGGTTCCTGTTCTTCGACCAGGCCAGTTGGATGACGTCGCTGACCGGCACCGCGTGGATGGTGCACGCGTGGGCGTCCGCGGTGCGCTACTCGCGCGGCAGGAGCGGGCCGATTCCGGTCTTCGTGTTCCTGTACCTGGCGATCTCGGTGGAGTACGTCTTCCCGGCGGTGGAGTCCGCGCTCATGCTGGTGGCGGTCGCGGTGGGGGAGCTCGTCTACCAGCGGCGGTGGCAGCCGGTCGCGCGGCTGACCGCGGTGGCGCTGTGCGCGGGTCTGGCGGGCCTGCTGACCTATCTGCCGAGCATGCTGTCGGCGAAGGTGAGCTGGCGCGGCACCGCCCAGATCAACAACGACCAGTTCCTGACCGTGCCCTGGTCGGAGTCGCTGAACGCCAGCCTGCCGTCCACGTTGCCCGCGCTGAACTCGTGGTGGGGGTACATCCAGCCGCTGCCGATGACCTACATCGCCTGGTTCCTGATTCCGGCGCTGGCGTTCGTCGACTGGGGCCGGGCGCGCGCCGCGTGGCGGGAGCTGACCGCGGTGGCGCTGTTCGCGATCATGTTTCTGATGTGGGCGGCGGGCCCCGGCACCGTGGGCCCGCTGCGCTGGCCCGCCCGGGTGCTGCCGATGCTGGCGCTGGGCCTGCTGGTGCTGGTGTGCGTGCTGCTGGGCCGCTTCGGCACCACCGCGGGATGGCGCAACCGCGGCATCGCGGCCGCGGTGTCGATCGGACTGCTGTGGGTGCGCACCTTCTCCGCCGATCCGCACAATGTGGGATGGCATGTGCTCTCGGCGGTCGTCGTGGCCGCGTTCGGCGCCGCCGCGGTCTGGCTGGCGCGCACGCGCGGGGCGACGGCCGCGGCGCTGCTGGTGATCGCGGCGATGCTCCCGATCGCCTATGTGCAGGTGGACCGCGCGCAGCCGACCCCGATGAGCTGGAATCTGCCAACCAACCGCTCCGACGCCAAGGCGGCGTTCCCGAAGTTCGACGGCATCACCCTGCAACTCGGCGATCGCGGCCTGCTGCGGCCGGAGGACCGGACGCTGCAGGGCGCCTACGGCTCGCTGGCCTTCGGCAATTACGCCAAGGACGTGGAGCGGCACTACGTCAACGGCTACACCCCGAACGGGCATTTCTGGTTCGGTGAAATGCTGTGCATGCGCTGGGATTCCAGCGTGTGCCCCGATGCCTACCGGCGCCTGTTCACGCCGGAGCCGACCACGGGGCGCACGGTCGCCGACCTGATGAAGCTCGACCGGATCGTGCTGCAGACGGCCATGTTCCCCGACGCCGGGACCCAGCCCGCGCCCGAGGGCTGGCAGTGGGTCGACTATCCCGGCCACGAGCGCTACATTAGGGTGCTCGAGCGCGTCGGCGGGCCGATCTCGACGGTGAACGGGCGGGTGGCCGACGCCGCGGGCGTCACGGCGACCTCGACCTCGGAGTCCGACACCTCCAGCAAGCTGCGGGTGACCTCGGCCGACGGCGGGCGCGTGGTGTTCGCGCGGCTGGGCTGGCCGGGCTACCGGGTGCACCTGAACGGGCACGAGATACCGTTCGACACCGTCGCGAAGTCCTTTGTCGCCGTGGATATCCCGGCCGGGACCCAGAACGCCGAACTGGAGGTGACCTGGCGCCCGCCGGGCTGGAAGATCGGTATCGGCACGGCCGTGTCGGGGCTGGCAGGGTTGGGTATCCTGCAGTGGATGTACGTGCGATCGCGCCGCCGCGACGAGCCGGATACGGCCGGGCTCGAGGCGGAATCTCCACGGGCGGAATCGATCCCGTGAATGCCACCGAGACCGCCACGCTCGCGCCGGGTCTGCTGCTGCGGCTGATCCGGCGGCAGGAGATCGCCTTTGCGGCGGTCGGCGGCTGTAACACGCTGCTGGGCATGGTGTTGACGGTGATGTGGCTGAAGATCCTGCCCGACGGCTGGCCGCCCGCCGCGGCCGTCGCGCTCGCCTACTGCATCAGCATCGTGTTCGCGTTCGCCGCGCACCGGACCCTGGTGTTTCGGGTGCGCGGGCACGTCGTGCGGGATTTCGTGCGGTTCGTGCTGGTGAATTCCGGTGGGATGCTGCTGAACATGGCCGGGGTGCAGCTGGCGGTCGGGGCTCTGCACCTGCCGGAGACGCCCGCGACGGTGGCGGTGATGGGCCTGGTGGCGGTGGCCAGCTTCTTCGGTCACCGGCACTTCTCGTTCCGGCGGGCGCCGCGCGGGGCAGTCGCGGCGGAGCGGTAAGTTATCGGTCATGGCGGAGGAAACCTTGGACCCGACCCTGCTGAGCCTGCTGGCCTGCCCGCAGGACAAGGGCCCGCTGTCACTGGTACGCGACGGGAACGGCGACAGCGTGCTCTACAACCCGCGCCTGCGCCGCGCCTACCCGATCGACAACGGCATCCCCGTCCTCCTCATCGACGAGGCCCGCGAGGTAAGCCCCGAGGAACACAAGGCCTTCACAGCCCGGCCCTAACCCAAACCGCGTCCACCCCATGCCTTCTCGGCGCGCTGTCCCGTGCCGCCGGCAAGGCGCTCGCACCGGTGGCGCCGACCACGCATTACCAGCGCGCCGTCCCGTGCCTTCCTGGCGCGATGCCCCACGCATTACCAGCGCGCTGTCCCGTGCCTTCCTGGCGCGCTGTCCCATGCATTCCCGGCGCGCTTTTGGCCGGGATCCCCGCTCACCGAATCGCAGACCCTGGCAACTCCAATTCCCCAGTCAGGTAACGCTGCAGCGTCGGCCCGACCAGCACGGCCAACTCGTCCGCGGTCAGCGACGCGATCGGCTCCACCCCGACGATCTTGCGGGCGATCAGCAGCCCCATCATCTGCGAGGCCGCCAGCAGGACCCGGGTGACACCCGAGCCGGGCGGCGAATCGATCCGCGGCAGGACATCTTTCAGCACCACCTCCAGCAGGAAGTTGCGCGCGAGTGCGCCGTCACCGCTGTCGATGATGGTGCGGAACGCGACGATCGCGGGCGTACCGCTGGGGGAGTCCCACACGCCGAGCACCGTGCGCACGATGGTCTCGCCGAGCCGGTCGACGGGTGTGGTCGCGAGTTCGGCGCGGATCTCGTCCGGATCCATCGGCAGATTCAACGCCGCGATGAGCAATTGCTGCTTGGTGCCGAAGTAGTGATGCACGAGAGCGGGGTCCACGCCCGCCGTCCCCGCGATCGATCGAATGGACGCCTTGTCGAAACCGACCTCCGCAAACCGGGCCCGGGCGGCATCGAGGATCGCTTCCCGCGTCCCCGATTGCCCGGGCCGCCGCCCGCTGCGGCCGGCCGCCGTCACGCCGTCCGCCGCCGTAGCGTCGCCGCGCCCAAGGCCAGTGCGACGGCGGCGAAGGCGGCCACGATCGCCAGGTCCCGCCACATTTCACCGGTGGCCCCCGGATTGCTGGAGACCTGTTGCAGCGCGTCGACGGCGTAGCTCAGCGGCAGCACGTTGCTGATGACCTCCAACCAATCCGGCAGCTGTCCGCGCGGCACCAGCAGCCCGCACAGGAAGAACTGCGGCCCCACGACCACGGGCATGAACTGTACAGCCTGAAATTCGGTGCGCGCGAAGGCACTTGCCAGCAGCCCCAGCGCCACCCCGAGCGCGGCGTCCACGACCGCGATCAGCAGCACCAGCCACACGCTGCCCGCCGACTCCAGCCCCAGCAGCCCGAACGCCACCAGGCAGGCCAGACCCGCCTGGGCCGCCGCCGTGGTCGAGAACGCGGTGCCGTAGCCCGCCAGCAGATCCAGCTTCGACAGCGGGGTGGTCATCAGCCGTTCGAGCGTGCCCGAGGTGCGTTCGCGCTGCATGGCGATGGCGGTGATCAGGAACATGACGATGAACGGCAGGATGCCGAGCATGCTGATCCCGACCCGGTCGAACAGGCGCGGCATCCCCGGCACGGTCGGGGAGTCCTGATACACGAAGTACAGCAGCGCCAGCAGTAGGGCCGGGACGAGCAGCAGCATCGCGACGGTCCGGTGATCGGCGCGCAGTTGCCGCAGGATTCGTACGGTGGTGGCGGTGTAGCAGCGCAGCGGCCGCGGTGCCGCGGGCTGAACCAGGGTCGTGGTCATCGGGCCCCTCCCATCTTGATCAGTGCGAGAAACGCGTTCTCCAAGCTGGATTCGCCGGTGTCGGTGCGCAGTTCGTCGGGGCTGAGCTGGGCCAGGAGATGGCCGTCGCGCATCAGCAGCAGGCGGTCGCAGTGCTCGGCCTCGTCCATCACGTGGCTGGACACCAGCAGGGTGCGGCCCTGCTCGGCGAGGGCGTGGAACTGGTTCCACAGCTCGACCCGCAGCACCGGGTCCAGGCCGACGGTGGGCTCGTCGAGCACCAGCAGTTCGGGATCGGCGACGAGCGCGCAGGCGAGCGAGACGCGCGTGCGCTGTCCGCCGGAGAGCTGGTTGCCCCGCTGGCGAGCATGGTCGGTGAGGCCGACCGCATCGATCGCGTCGGCCACATCCGCGGGCGAACGGCCGTACAGCGCAGCGAAATACGAGACGTTCTCGGCGACGGCGAGGTCGTCGTAAATGCTCGGCGCCTGCGTCACGTAGCCGACCCGCGCCCGCAGCCCGGCCGACCCGGCCGGTTCGCCGAGCACGCGCACGGACCCCGATTCGATGATCTGGGTGCCGACGACGCCGCGCATGAGGGTGGTCTTGCCGCAGCCGGACGGGCCCAGTAGCCCGGTGATGGAGCCGGTCGGCACGGTGAGCGAAACATCGTGCAGCACTTCGCGTCCGCCGCGGCACACCCGCAGGTCGTCGATCTCGATCGCGGGCGGGGAACTCGGTGCCGTCATGGTCACCTCAATTCATCGAGTGTTGAATTCATTATGTGTTGAATTCTGCACCTCGAGGTGTTTCCGGCGCAACCCCCGGTTCCTGATGACCGCCGTGGTGCGGTGTTCGGCCCGCATCGCCGCCCGGCTCCGCCACCACGAACTGGCCCACCCGGATTCGCCCCCGAGAGACGCGTGACCGATCCCCGGGATTCACCGGACCAGCCAGCCGCTTATGTGTCACAGGTCACATTTTGGATGTGTCACGTTCCGCGCCCCTGTCCTGTCCAATGGCCGACTTCGCACAACGAGCGCATGGGAGAACATCATGAACGCCGACAAGATCCACGAGATCGTCGTACTGGGTGGCGGCTACACCGGCATGCTGGCCACCGTTCGGCTGGCGCACCGCACCCGCCGGGAGAACGTGCGTATCACGCTGGTGAACCCCTCGGATCGGTTCACCGAGCGGCTGCGTTCGCATCAGATCGCCGCTGGGCAGGAGCTGGCCGACCACCGCATCCCGAAGCTGCTCGAAGGCTCCGGCGTGGAGTTCCGGCGGGCCGCGGCGACGGCCATCGACCCGCTCGCCCACCGCGTGACCCTGGACGACGGCACCGAGTTGAACTACGACACGCTGGTGTACGCGCTGGGCAGCGGCACCGACACCACGCTGGTGCCCGGCGTGGCCGATCACGCCTGGACGCTGAACGATCCGCGCCGGGCGCACCGCTTCTCGCGGCGCCTGACCGAACTCGCGGCCACCGGCGGCACGGTGACCGTGGTCGGCGGCGGCCTCACCGGAATCGAGGCGGCCACCGAGATCGCCGAGAGCCACCCCGAGCTGACCGTTACCCTCGTCGCCACCACCGAGCCCGGCTCGATGATGGGGGAGCGGGCCCGTGCCTACCTGAACCGGGCGCTGGATCGCCTCGGGATCGTCCGCAAGGTCGGCGTGCAGGTGACCAAGGTGCTGCCGGACGCGGTGGAACTGGGAACCGGCGAATCGGTGCCGTCGAACCTGACCCTGTGGACCGCGGGCGTGCGGGTGCCCCGGCTGGCGGCCGATGCCGGAATCGACACCGACGCAAAGGGTTTGGTGATCACCGACCCCACGCTGCGGTCGGTCTCGCACCCGGACGTCTACGCGGTCGGGGACGCCGCCGCGGTGCGCATGAACTGGGGCCCGATCCACGGCACCTGCCAGAGCGGTATGCCCACCGCCGCATTCGTCGCGGACGCCATCGCCCGGCGGCTGCGGGGCAAGACGGTCAAGCCGTTCCGGTTCGGCTACATCCATCAGCCGCTGAGCCTGGGCCGCAAGGATGCGGTCATCCAGTTCACCAACGCCGACGACACTCCGAAGCGGTGGTACCTCAAGGGCCGCCCGGCGATCTTCTACAAGGAGAGCGTCAGCAGCAGCCCCGTGCCGGTCTTCAAGGCGAGCAGGAAGATGAACGTCACGGTGACCGTGTCCAAGCGCGGTTACGTGACCCGGCAGGTCGCTTGACTCCCGTCCGGCCGCCGATGGCACATCCGAGCCATCGGCGGTCCTTGCCGATATCGCCCACCTCCCGGAAGCATCGACCCTCATGCAGGACGACACGCGCGGCACCGATCCGGCCGGTCCGGACGCGGCCACCGACCCCTTCATCGAGCACCGGCGTCTGCTCTTCGGCACCGCGTACCAGATGCTGGGCAGCGTGTCCGACGCCGAGGACGTCCTGCAGGACGCCTGGCTGAAATGGCATGCCGCCGCCCGCGACGCGGTCGAACATCCGAAGGCCTACCTGGTGCGCACGGTGACGAATCTGTCGCTGAACCGCCTCACCTCAGCCCGGGCCACCCGCGAAACCTATGTCGGGCCCTGGCTGCCCGAACCGCTCCTGACCACGACCGACGCCGCGGAGGAGGCCGAGATGGCCGACAGCATCTCGACCGCGATGCTGGTCGTATTGGAAACGCTCACGCCGGTGGAACGCGCCGTGTTCGTGCTGCGCGAGGTGTTCGGTTTCTCGCACGGCGAGATCGCGGGCTACCTCGAGCGCCCCGAGGCGACGGTGCGCCAGATCTCCCACCGCGCCCGCGGCCACGTACAGTCCCGCCGCCCACGCTGCGATACCGATTCCGCTGTGCGCC
The DNA here is from genome assembly GCF_054782435.1 of Nocardia thraciensis. Lineage (NCBI taxonomy): Bacteria > Bacillati > Actinomycetota > Actinomycetes > Mycobacteriales > Nocardiaceae > Nocardia > Nocardia thraciensis. The sequence continues at coordinate 5,532 of NZ_BAAGSM010000012.1, read as the reverse complement.
GGGAGGTTACGGAGAAATTCATGGCCGCCGCGCACGGCGGTGACGTCAACGCCCTGATGGAGCTGCTGGCGCCCGATGTCACGCTGTGGAACGACGGCGGCGGCAAGGTGACCGCGGCGCGTCGCCCGCTGCACGGCCCCGACCACGTGGCGCGCTGGATGCTCGGCGCCATGGCCAAACCCACCTCCGCCGGTGCGTATATGGCCCCGGCGACCATCAACTGCGAACTCGGCCTGCTGGTGCTCGTCGGCGACCACCCGATCGGCGCACTGACCTACGACATCGTCGGCGGCCGCGTCCTGAACATCCGCTTCCAGGTCAATCCCGACAAGCTCGCGGGGTTGCGCGACGGTGGCGCCGCCAGCTGACCTTCGCCCAGAGGCGCAGGACCGCCGGGGCGCTCGTCGACCTGCCCGAAGTTGGGGAACGACCGTGCGAAATGGCCCAGCACGTCCCGATGACGTGCGGTTTGCGACAATGGACCGCTGTGTCTGCCGAGGAGCTTGCCGTCGAACCGTTGGAGGCCGCGCGTCGTCTGCTCGGTGCCACGCTGTGGTCCGGGCCGGTCGGCGTACGGATCGTCGAGGTCGAGGCGTACGGTGGCGACCCGGCCGGGCCGTGGCACGACCCGGCCGCGCACTCCGGCCGCGGCCGCACCCCGCGCAATGCCGTCATGTTCGGTCCGCCCGGCGTGCTCTACGTCTATTTCAGCTACGGCATGCACACCTGCGTGAACGTCACCAGCGGTCCCGACGGCATCGCCAGCGCCGTCCTCATCCGGGCCGGTGAGGTGATCGCCGGGCACGAGACCGCCCGCGCCCGCCGCCCGGCCGCCCGCGCCGACGCGGGTCTGGCCCGGGGGCCAGGCAATCTCGGCAGCGCCCTGGGAATCACCTTGGCGGACTACGGAATCGGCCTGTTCGACCCGAAATCGCCGATCCGGCTCGAACTGGGCTCGGAGATCACGGACACCGGAGCGCTCGGCGTCGGGCCCCGCGTCGGCGTCAGTCTCGCCGCCGACCGGCCCTGGCGGCTGTGGCTCCGCGATTCCCCCGCCGTGTCCGCCTACCGCCGCAGCCCGCGAGCACCGCGGGCCGAGCGCTCGGCCTGAACGCCGAGGTCAGCTGAGCCCTGACTTGCCGCCGCGCCTCACCGCCCGTGCCGCTTCCGGATCGAACTCGGTGAACAGTTCCCACAGCGCCTCCGCCGATACCTCCGCGCCGGTCTCGTCGGTATGGCGCTGCACGTGTCGCGCGAACTCGACCTGCTCGGACCGCGACAGCGTCACCCCGAACTCGGTCTCCAGCAGGTAGGCGATCCCGCCCTTGCCGGACTGTGAATTGACCCGGATCACGGCCTCGTAGGAGCGGCCGACGTCGGCCGGGTCGATCGGCAGATACGGTATCTCCCAAGGTGTTTCGCTCTCGGGCAGGCCCTGCCGCGCGGCTCGCGCACGATGGTCGGCGAACCCCTTCTTGATCGCGTCCTGATGTGTCCCCGAGAACGCGTGTACACCAGGTCGCCCGCGTACGGGTGCCGTGGGTGGGTCGGCAGGCCCGTGCAGTACTCGACCGTCGCGCGGACCGCGTCGATATCGGAGAAGTCGATCCGGGGATCCACGCCCTGCGCGTGCAGGTTCAGCGCCAGCGTCGCGATGTCGACATTGCCGGTGCGCTCGCCGTTGCCGAACAGGCAGCCCTCCACGCGCTGCGCCCCGGCCAGTACCGCCAGTTCGGCGCAGGCGATTCCGGTGCCGCGGTCGTTGTGCGGATGGACCGACAGCACCACGCCGTCGCGCCGGGCCAGATTGCGGTGCATGTACTCGATCTGGTCGGCATAGACATTGGGTGTCGCGACCTCCACTGTCGCAGGCAGATTCAGGGTCACCGGTCGCTGCGGCGTCGCGTCCCACAGCGTGGTCATCGAATCGCACACCTCCAGGACGAAATCCGGCTCGGTCAGGATGAAAACCTCGGGGGAGAACTGGAATCGGACGTTCGGCAGATGTCCGGCCAGCTCCAGCACGTCGCGCCCGCCGGACCGGATCAGCTCGGCCACCTCGTCGCGGGAGCGGCCCAGCACCACGTCCCGCCACTGCGGCGCCGTGGCCGTATACATGTGGATCACCACGTCATTGGTGATTCCGTCGATGGCCTGTACGGTGCGCTCGATCAGATCCCGCCGCGCCGGGGTGAACACGACCAGCGTGACGTCCTCCGGTGCCAAGGCGGCATCGCGGATCAGCCGCACGAAATCGAAATCGGCCTGCGAGGCGCTCGGATAGCCGACCTCGATCTCCTTGTAGCCCATGGCGACCATCAACTCGAAGAACCGGCGCTTGCGGGCCGGATCCATCGGTTCGGCCAGCGCCTGATTGCCGTCGCGGAGGTCGACCGGTACCCACAGCGGTGCCTCGGTGATGCGGTTCGACGGCCACTGCCGGTCGGCGATCGGTATCGAAACCCGTTCGTGCACACTGCGGTAGCGGTGCGAGGGCATGGCGGACGGGCGCTGGCGATTTCCCATGGGGGGGAGGAAGTGAACATGTCTGTGGTTGCTTTCGCGTCGGGGGGAGATGACCGGCGCAGCCCAGCGACCCGCGGGCAGGGTGCCGGTCGATCAGACCCCGCCGCGGCGGCCGAGAAGAAGCAGACCCTGTCCCATGTGGCATAGACTAACCAGGGATAACTCCTCAGACAAGTAGAGAGGTAGGAGGGTCTTGGCGCACGTACAGAGGCATCCGTTGGCCGCCCAGGCCGCGGAAGTGCTTCTCGACAGGATTCGCGGCGGTGAATGGCTGCTCGGTCACAAGCTGCCGGGGGAGACGACCCTGGCCGCTCAGCTGGGTGTCGGCCGCTCCACGCTGCGCGAGGCCATCCGCGAGCTGTCCGGCAAGGGTGTGCTCGAAAGCCGCCAGGGCGCAGGGGTTTTCGTCACCGCGCTGGAGGTGGCCGAGGACTGGGACACGGTGCTGCGCCGGGCGGACATCGTTACCGTCATCGAGGCGCGCATCGCGATCGAGGCGGAGGCGGCGGCGCTTGCGGCGAGCCGCCGCACGCCCGCCGATCTGCGGGCAATGTGGCGCGCACTGGCCGCGCGCGCCGAGGCCACGGTGTCGGTCGAGGAACTCGTGGACGCCGATGCGGACTTCCATCGCGCGGTCGTGACGGCCGCCCACAACGACGTGCTGACCGGGATGTTCGACGCCTTCGTCCCCCGCCTGCGCCGCGCCATGATCGACATGCTCCGTCTGCGCCCGCTGCCCGACGAACGCGCCGACCACGCGGCCCACGAGGTCCTGCTCGATGCCGTCCGCGCCCGCTCGCCCGAGGCCGCGGCATCCGCGAGCCGAGTGCATCTGACCAGCTTGAAGGCCGCGCTAAGGTAGCGAGCCACAGGCTGGGAGCGCGTACCCGCCCAGGGGGGCGGATCGCCTGCGAGCGCCGGACACCATCGCCTCCCCGGCGGCAGCGTCGTCGGACGCACGCGGTATTCCCGTCGGCATTCAGTGCCGAAGATCGCGGGATGGGGGCGCCGGTCCGCCGCTTGCTGTATCGCAGCCGCGCACCTTGGCGCAGTGCAGTAGCCCGGCCGGTCTCACGCCGAAACCGGTTGCCGGGGGACGCTCCCGCAGATCAGACTCGGTACCTGCACATCAGCCCGGAAAAACCGTGCGGAAAGATAGGACGGCGTGAGCGTCGACATCATCGATGAACTGACCTGGCGTGGCTTGATCGCGCAGTCCACCGACCTGGACGAGCTGCGGTCGGACCTGGAGAAGGGGCCGATCACGCTCTATGCCGGTTTCGACCCCACTGCGGCCAGTCTGCACGCCGGGCATCTGGTGCCGCTGCTGACGCTCGAGCGTTTCCAGCGGGCGGGCAACCGCCCGATCGTGCTGGCAGGGGGCGCCACCGGTCTGATCGGCGATCCCCGCGACGTGGGCGAGCGCGTCATGAACTCCAGCGACACCGTGGCCGAATGGGCGGAGCGGATCCGCGGCCAGCTCGAGCGCTTCGTCGACCTAGGCGACGGGCCGACCGGTGCCGTCATCGCGAACAATATGGACTGGACCGGCTCGCTGACCGCGGTGGACTTCCTGCGCGATATCGGCAAGCACTTCTCGGTGAACGTCATGCTGGCTCGCGACACCGTCAAGCGCCGCCTGGACGGCGAGGGCATGTCCTACACCGAGTTCAGCTACATGCTGCTGCAGGCCAACGACTTCGTGCAGCTGCGCCGTCGCCATGGCTGTCGGCTGCAGGTCGGCGGCTCGGACCAGTGGGGCAACATCATCGCGGGTGTCGAGCTGAACCGCCGGATCGACGGCGAGCACGTCCACGCGCTGACCACGCCGCTGGTCACCTCCGCGGACGGCAAGAAGTTCGGCAAGTCCACCGGCGGCGGCAGCCTGTGGCTCGATCCGGAGATGACCAGCCCGTACGCCTGGTACCAGTACTTCGTCAACACCGGTGACGCGGATGTCATTCGGTACCTGCGCTGGTTCACCTTCCTCGACCGCGAGGAGTTGGCCGAGCTGGAGCAGGCCACCGAGGAGCGGCCGCACGCACGGGAGGCGCAGCGCAGGCTGGCCGCCGAGATGACGACGCTGGTGCACGGCGAGGCGCACACCAGGTCGGTACAGCTCGCCAGCCAGGCCCTCTTCGGCCGCGGTGACCTGCACGAACTCGACGAGCCGACGCTGGCATCGGCCCTCTCGGAGGCCGCGGTGGACGGCACGGTGGCCGAGGCCGCCGAGGGCTCCACCATCGTGGACCTGCTGGTCGCGTCCGGTCTGTCGGAGAGTAGGGGCGCGGCCCGCCGCGCGGTGACCGAGGGCGGTGCGTCGGTGAACAACACCCGTATCCCCGATCCGGAGTGGACTCCCGCCGATTCCGATTACCTGCACGGGCGGTGGCTCGTGCTGCGCCGGGGCAAGAAGAACTTCGCGGGTGCGCGGCGCGCGGGTCGCTGATCTCGTTATGGTCGGCGCGCGGGTCGCCGATCTCGTTATGGTCGGCGCGCGGGTCGCCGATCTCGTCATGACCTGAGTCACAAAGGTGTGACTCAGGTCTGCCGTGGCCCGAATCGCGGTGCCGCGACCTGCGAAAACACCCGCTGTCTTGGGGATTTGACGTTCCGTTTCCCGCCACGTAACTTATTCCAAGTCAGAGCGACACGGACGCCGACCCGGGCCGAGAGGCCGGGGACACGAGGTAGGACGAGGAGCGCCTGACGCCAGCAGAACCGTCTTCGATCCGGGGCTTGACTCCATGGGTCCGAGTGGTTAGGCTGGAAAAGTTGCCTCTTGAGAGGGTCGGGTTTCCGGCCGGATCAGGTGTGCGTGTGTTCTTTGAGAACTCAATAGTGTGTCGATGAATGTCAGTGCCAAATTGTTTTTGGTTCCGGCGCTTACACCCCCGTGTGGGTGTCGGATTTTTTGTCAGCTATTTTCCGGCTGGCGTTTAAGTTAGGTTTTCGGACTCTGGTTCGAGATACTTTTGATTGGCCTTCGGGCGAGTCTAGAGTCTT
>NZ_BAAGSM010000011.1:0-266991 GCF_054782435.1 Nocardia thraciensis | reverse complement strand
GGGGTGGTCCCATGCTCATGGCAAAAACGGCTCCGAAGTGGTCCCTTCCTCCTGGCAGCCGACAGCCGGGCACGGATGCCGAGCCGCATGAACCACGCACGACACCGAAACACAGGACAGCCGCCGTGACACGACAGCACGTCGGCGCAGCCGAGGACGGGCGTGTTCGGAGTTGACACAACTAGGCTGGCGGAAATGGACGACTGCATGCTGTTGATGAGAACTGCTCGCCACGACGACCTGCCCGATGTCCTCCAGCTGATGACACAGGACGCGATGCTCGACATCCCGATCGACGTGGGGCCTCCGTTGCCGTCGTATTATCTGACGGCGTTCGAGCGAATCGACGCCGATCCGGGCGAGCTGCTGGTAGTCGCCCAACTCGGCGACAAGATCGTGGGCACCTTCCAGATGTCGTTCATCCCATACCTGATGTGGCGCGGTGGGCAGATCGCTCAGATCGAGTTCGTTCGAGTTGCTGCGCATCTGCGTGGACGTCGTATCGGCGAACGCATGATGCATTGGGCCATCGACGAGGCCCGCTCCCGGGGCTGCGCGCGAATTCAGCTCGATACCAACAAAGCTCGTGCCGACGCGCATCGTTTCTACGAGCGGCTCGGATTCAAGGCTACACATGAGGGAATGAAACTATTCCTCGGCTGATTCCACGAGCAACGCGGCCACCTGGTCGCGGCGATATCACGCACCGCTCGGCCGGATAGCAACTCTGATGGCCAGACGATAGCCGACGTCCATCAGTACCGGAGGGCCGATGGCCATCGGCACAGAGCGAGCGTGACTTCGAACAGACAGATAGCGTTCAGGGGCGGTGGTCGGGGCGGTCGCCCCAGCGGTGAGTGGTCGCCCCAGATGCCCACTGCGCGACCATTATCGGGCGCACCGCCGCCTACACCGAGCCGGCGTTGACGCCGGTAGAGCTCCTCATGCACAGAACTCGCCGACACTGATACGGCCTACTTGCGCGGCCTCTCAGTCCGGCCAGATCGGAGGGCGCTTCTCCAGGAATGCGGCCATTCCCTCGCGGGCGCCGGGCAATTGGGAGGCGGCGGCCATGACCTCCACGGCGATGGCGTAGGCGTCGGCCTCGGGACGGTCCAACTGGGCGTAGAGGGTGCGTTTGCCGAGGGCCTTGCTCGCGCGGCTCCCGCGGGTGGCGCGGGCCAGCAGGTCGTCGACCGCGGTGTCCAGGTCCGCGTCGGGGACGGCGTGGTTGACCAGGCCCCACTGTTCGGCGGTCCGGGCGTCGACCGGGTCGCCGGTCAGCGCCAGCTCCATCAGCCGTTTACGGCCGATCGCGCGCGCCACCGGCACCGCCGGAGTGTGACAGAACCAGCCTCCCTTGCCGCCCGGCAGCGCGAACTCCGCCGATTCCGCGGCCACGGCGAGATCGCAGGACGCCACCAGCTGGCACCCGGCGGCCGTCGCCAGCCCGTGCACCCGCGCGACCACCACCTGCGGCACCGCCTCGATGGTCGACATCAGTTCGGTGCACAGGGCCAGCAGTTCGCGCACCTCGAGCAGAAAGCGCGCCGACACATCGGCGAAATCGTGCCCGGCGGAGAACACCGGGCCGTTGGCGCCCAGCACGATGCCGGTGGCATCGCTGCGCCCGGCCTCTCGGAACGCGGACAGTAGTTCGCCCAGGTGCTCGGCCGACAGCGCGTTGCGCCGATCCGGCCGATTCATGGTGATGCGGACGGTATCGCCGTCCCGCGCGACGAGCAGGTGCCGATAGTCGACAGCGGTCATGGTGTCCACGGTAGTTGCGGGCGGCGATCCGGGCCGCCCGATCCGGGGGCAGTCGGCGAGACAGGCACCCGACCTCTGCGCTCACCAGTCGCCGGGCTCGACGCGGAACCGGCTGCTGGCCGGGGCCGAACGGGAGTCGCTACCCTGCGCAGGGCGTCGGCGGAGCGCGGAAGGTGGCGGACTGTTTTCCGGCGCCGAACGGCAGGGAGGCGTGCTTCTGGGCGGGCTGCAGGTTCTCGGGGAGATAGCGCGTCGGGTCGAATTCTCCGGGCCGGTCCCAGACCCGCTCGTTGTGGTGGGCCCGGCGCGGATCCGCCGCGGCCGCGAAACCGGTCGTCACAGCCCGAGATTAGGGTAATCGACTACTCGCGAACCCGGCGCCGTGCGGCCGCACAGTAGGAGAGCCAGGTCCATCCATGGGATCCGTACGCCGAGGAGGCGAGCACATGCCCAACCCGACACAGGCTCATCCCGCCCAGAACTCCACCTCCGTCTCCGAACGGCACAGCGTACTGATCGCGGAATTCCACGCCCTGATCGCCAAATATCCCGAGGCGGCGGGCAAGTTCGTACTCGCCCACCTCCCCGAGGGTGCGCCGGAACAGGAACCGAGCGCGATCCTGGTGCACGGTCCCATCGTCTGGGAGTGCGAGACCACCGACTTCGGACTGGACTGCCGGCCGGTGATCCTGGAGGAATAGCCGAATCAGCCGCCCAGCAGGACTTCGATACCGGAGATGGCGAAGTACCCGGCGAACACCACGCTCACCACCCATACCAGCCAATGGATCTCGCGGAATTTGCCGCGCGCGGCCTTGACCACGGTGTAGGCGATCAGGCCCGCCCCGACCCCGTTGGTGATCGAATAGGTGAACGGCATCGCCACGATGGTCAGGAAGGCCGGGACCGCGACCTCCAGGTCGCCCCAGTCGATCTTGCGGGCCTGCGTCATCATCAACGCGCCCACCAGCACCAGCGCGGGCGCGGCCGCCTGGATCGGCACCACCCCGGCGATCGGGGTGAAAAATATTGCGAGACAGAACAGTCCGCCGGTCACCACGCTGGTCAGTCCGGTACGGGCGCCCTCACCGACACCCGTCGCCGACTCGACGTAGACGGTGCTGCCCGCACCTCCGGAGGCCCCGCCGATGATCTGCGCGACGCCGTCGGTGGTCAACACCCGGCCCAGTCCGGGCATGGTGCCGTTCTCATCCAGCAGTTTCGCCTCGTCGCACACACCGAAGATCGTGCCCATGGCGTCGAAGAATCCGGTGAGCACCAGCGTGAACAGGACCACGCTCGCGGTCAACGCCCCGGCCCGGGCGAATCCGCCGAACAGATCGATGTGCATCATCAGCCCGAAATCCGGTGCGGCGAACAGCTTGTCGGGCATCTCCGGGACGACCGTGCCCCACGACTTCGGCTCGATATCGCCGACCGCGTTGATAAAGATGGCCAGGCCGGTGGCGATCGCGATGCTGATCAGGATCGCACCCGGGACCTTGCGGATGTACAGCGCCAGCATCAACAGCAGACCGAAACCGAACACCGCGACCGGCCACCCCTGCAGGTGACCGTCGGGGCCGAGCCCCACCGGCGGCCCGTCCGGCGAACCGTGCCCGACCACCCCGGACGACACCAGGCCGATCATCGCGATGAACATGCCGATCCCGACGCCGATCGCGTTCTTCAGCGCCAGCGGGATGGCATTGATGATCATCGTCCGCAGGCCGGTCGCGGCCAGGATTACGATGACCACGCCCATCAGGACCACCAGGCCCATGGTCTGCGGCCAGGTCATGTGCGGCGCGGCCTGGAACGCCACCACGGGCACCACGCCCAGCCCGGCGGCCAGCGCTAGCGGCACGTTGCCGACCAGTCCCATCAGCACCGTGGACAGGCCCGCGGAAAACGCTGTGGCCGTGGTGAGTTGAGCGATGCTCAGATGGGTGCCGTCGATATCGGTGGCGCCGCCCAGAATCAGCGGGACCAGCAGGATCACGTAGGCCATCGCGACGAAAGTCGTGATGCCGCCGCGAATTTCGCGAGAGACGGTGGTCTTACGCTCGCGCATCCGGAACAGCCGGTCGAGGACGGATCTGGATTCCGCGGGGATCGTGCGGGTTTCAACTTGGGTCATGGCGTGTGCCCTCCTCGGGGCAAAGCCGACCCGTGGTCCGTGCCGTCACGCGGACCCGGGGTTCGGTCATGCGGTTGTGGGGTCCGGTCTTCCCGTCATCCCGCCCCGGTATGGCCGGGGGCCTGGAACGGAGGTCCGGAACCTCCTGTTGATCAACAGCTTTCGATGATGTTCGGCGGGCGGACCGGCACACGCGCGGTGTCTCCGGAACGGCCGACGGCCCGGCAGGCGTCGCGTATCGCGCCGACGCGGGCTGGGGTGGAGGAGAGCGGCGACGGCTCTCCGGCACCGCGCGGCCCGTATGGTGCGCGCGGATCGGTGAGATGGTCCGTGAACGAGTGCCTTTCCGTCGACAACCTGAATTCCCGCATGACCTCGGGGCGCTCGCGGGTCAGGTCGACGAACCCCTCATCGAGTACGTCGACGTGCCCCGCGAGCAGCTCACCGGCCATGGAGGTCAGCACTGCCCCTCCCCCTGCAGCAGCCGCTGACGAGCCTCGGCCCCGGCACGCGCGAGCGCGTCCTGTGCCACCGTGCGCAGTTCGTCGTTTTCCACAACGGTGCGCCCGCCCACCAGCAGCCGCGCCAGCGGCGGCGGGGGGCCGAACACCAGCGCGCAGACCGGATCGGCGACGGCGGCGCGGAAGCCGTCGACCCGCCACACCGCGATATCCGCGATCTTGCCGGGCTCGAGACTGCCGATCTCGGTGTGGCGACCCAGGTTCCGGGCACCGCCGAGCGTGCCGAGCTCGAGGGCCCGGCGGGCGGAGAGCGCCGTCGGCCCGTACCTCGCGCGCTGAAACAGCATGGCCTGGCGCATCTCACCGGCCATCGAGGTCAGTTCGCTGGACGCCGCGCCGTCCACACCCAGGCCGACCGGCGCACCGGCGGCGACCAGATCGCGAACCCGCGCGATACCGGCGCCGAGGCGGGCGTTGGAGCTCGGGCAGTGCGCCGAGCCGCTGCCGGTCTCGGCGAAGCGCCGAATATCGCTGTCGTGCAGGTGCACCGCGTGCGCGAACCACACGTCGGCGCCGAGCCAGTCCAGCTTCTCCATGTATTCGACCGGGGTGCAACCCAGCTGCTCGCGGCAGTACTCCTCCTCGTCCAGGGTTTCGGCGAGGTGGGTGTGCAGGCGCACGCCCTTGTCGCGGGCCAGGGCGGCCGATTCGCGCATCAGCGTCTCGCTGACCGAGAACGGTGAGCACGGCGCCACGGCCACGCGCAGCATCGAATCGAAGGACGGATCGTGGTATCGATCGATGGTCTCGGCTGTCCCGGTGAGGATTTCTTCGGTCTTCTCGACCACCGCGTCGGGCGGCAGGCCGCCGTCGGACTGCCCGAGGTCCATCGATCCGCGGCACGGATGGAACCGCAACCCCACCTCGGCGGCGGCGCGGACCTCGGCCTCGAACAGATCGCCGCGGCCATTCGGGAATATGTAGTGGTGGTCGGCGGAGGTGGTGGTGCCGCTCAGCGCCAGCCAGGCCAGGCCCGCGGCGGCCGCACCGTAGGTGACCTGGGCGTCGAGCCGCGCCCAGGTGCGGTACAGCCCGGTCAGCCATTCGAACAGCGTCGAATCCTGATGCAGGCCCTGGGTGGCCCACTGGTAGAGGTGGTGGTGGGTGTTGACGAGTCCCGGCGTGACCAGGCAGCCGGTCCCGTCGATCCGTTCGGCGCCTTCGACCACCGGCGCCGGGCCCGCGCCGACCCCGGTGATCCGGCCGTCCTCGGCGGTGAGGTGCCCGCCGGCGATCTCGTCGCCGACGACCGGCGCGATGTAGGCGTTGTCTATGACCAGCTTGGTCATCGGTCCACCGCCCTCGGATCGGCGGCCGTCCGCACCGGACGGCCGCGCACCTGTCCGGCCGCTGCCGGGAATTCCATCGTCACTCCGCCCCGCCTCCCGCAGGAGTGCACACGGGCACCTGCTGCACCATCTGACCTCCGTCGGCATGATTCGGTGTGTCACGAGTACACCCGCGCGGAGGCCCTCGCGGCCACGACCGGACCGACGAACTGTGCGCCAGTTCACACGGCAGAGTTTGTGTTTATCTCCAAACCGCATGACGGCGGCGTTTCCCCGGGTGACCGCGGAGTTGCCCACATGACCGTGATATTGCCCGCGCGGCCCCGGCTCGAGTCGCCCACGACCGGGACCGCGGGCTGTTAGCGTCGGGCATCATGCGTCTTCGTGCCCTGCTCACCATGACGGACCTGGGACTGGAGCTCGTCACCGGGGAAGAGGAGCTCGATCGGTTCGTGCGCTGGGTCGTCACCCAGGACCTGCTCGATCCCAGCCGCTACCTCTCCGGTGGCGAGCTGGTGCTCACCGGCATGCAGTGGCGGACCCGGCCCGAGGACAGCGAGACGTTCGTCGCGGCGCTGGCCCGGGCCAAGGTCGCGGCGCTGGCCACGGGCGATGCCCGCTTCGGCGAGCCGCCCGCCGACGTCGTGGAGGCCTGCCGCCGCCATCGGATCCCGCTGTTCCGGGTGCTCGAGCACGTGGCGTTCGAGACCGTCACCGAGCGGATCACGCGCGATCTGTCGACCGGGCGGGCGGCGGACCTGTCGGCGATCCTGGATCGGCACCGGCAGCTGGTGGCGGGGACCGGGCTCGGCTCGGTCCTCGAGCTGATCGAACGCGACCTCGGCATGCGCTGCTGGGTGATGTCGTCGACCGGGCGCGTCGTCTCCGGGCCCGCCGAGCCACCGCCCGCGCAGGCCGTCACCGCGTTCCTCGGCGCCCGGCGGCTGCCCTGCGTGTTCGCCTCGGAGGGGCGGCCGTACTCCCTGTTCGCCGTCGATGAACTCGGCACCTCGCGCGCCGCCGACTGGCTGCTGGTCTTCGACGGCGACTGCGCCGACTGGACCGAGGAGCGCCGCGCCCTGACCGGCGAGCTGGCCGCCGTCTGCTCGCTGGAGCGTGCCCGGCAGGACGATCGGCAGAGTGCCGAGGGCCGCCTCGCCGAGGAGCTGATCCAGCTGATCGTCTCCGATGCCAAACCGGCGGACATCATTTCACGCCTGGAGCTGACCGGGCTCGGCTCGGCCGCGGGATATGTCGCGGTCGCCGCGGCCGCCGAAGATGGGCTGCGGCCCAGGGAATTACGCGCGTTGCTTCGCGAAATCCTCTATGGCACAACACCGGCCGCGGGGGTAGCGGACGGGGAGGCGATCGCGCTGATCCCGACCGACCGATCCGTCTTCGACCTCATCCAGGCCGCTCTGGACACCCTGGAACCGGGGCTGGGCGGCGTCCGGCTGTCGATCGGTGTCAGCGGCGTGGTCGACAGCGAGTCCCTGCGCGGCGCGGTCGACGAGGCGCGGCACGCCCGGCGGGTCGCCGCCGACCGCCATCGCCCCGCGTGCGCGGTCGGCCACGACGAACTGGCCACCCATATGATGCTGCTGGCCAGCGTGCCCGACGAGGTCCGGCGGATGTTCCGGCTCCGCCTGCTGGACCCGCTGACCACCTACGACCAGAACAACAGCTCCGATCTCGTGCATACGCTGGAGACCTTCCTGCAGGCCTCGGGCTCGTGGGCCCGCAGCGCGGAGATGCTGCACGTGCACGTCAATACCCTGCGCTACCGCATCGCTCGCATCGAGGAGCTGACCGGCCGCGACCTTTCCCGGCTCGAGGACCGCGTGGACTTCTTCCTGGCGCTGGCCCTGCGGTGAACGGTCTCACTGCGTCGTCGCCGACCCGGTGAGCACAGCGAACACCAGGTGAACGCCGACGGTCGCGATGGCGACGAATTACCAACGCGCTCCGGCCTTTTCACAATCCGCTGTTCATTGCGCGGACGATGTTCGTTCACACCCCGACGTTAACGTTTGCATCGCGTTTCCGGGGACTGTCGAGCAGCCCCGAGGTTTTCCGCTCCGATATCCCCTAGCCGTGCGCGTCCGTGCGCTGGAATGGAAACGAATCAGGTTGTGGCGGTGTACAACTGGAAGATCAGCACTCCGGCGCCGTGGCCGGTTCCCGAGCAGTGCCGGAACCTCCGGGCTCGGGTGCTCGCCTCCCGGCGACGGCAGTGGGCGGCCGGGCTGCTGGTCGGCTTCGTCATCCTGTTCCTCTGCCCCGGCCTGCTGGGCGCCGCGGCTACCGCCGAGACCGCCAGCGCCGAGACCAGTTCTCGCACAGCGGGTTCCTCGGTGGGCAGCGCTCTGGGCTGGACGCACGTCGCCGACTCGTCGGGGATCGAGGCCGCGCGCTACCTGCTCGCCACCGACCACGGCAGCGTGCTCGAGCCGGGTGACACCGCGATCGCCATGGTGCTGGGCCTGGAGTTCGCGGGCTGGAAAATCATTGTGGTCACCGCGATCTGGCTGATCGGCTACGCACTCAGCTTCGAATGGCTGAACATCGTCGCGAAACCGCTGCTCGGTGTGGCGCACAGCCTGACCGGGCAGATCGCCACGCCCCTGATGCTGGTCACCGCCGCGTCGATCGGCGCGTTCTTCGTGGCGTGGTTCGTCGCCCGCGGCTTCTACAGCAAGGCCACCACGCAGGTGATGACCATGCTGATCGTGGCCGTGCTGGGTACGGTCATGCTCGCCGAGCCGCTGGCGGAGGTGCTGTCACCGCACGGCTGGCTCGCCAAGGGCCGCGATCTCGGCATTGCGGTGGCCGCCGGACTGAACGGGAACGACAGCTCCGAACCCGCCGGAACGGTAGCCACGATGCAGGCCACGCTGACCGACAATTTCGCGCGAAAGCCGTTACAGGTGTGGAACTTCGGCCATGTGATCGACAACCAGCCCGCCTGCCGGGCGGCATGGTCGGCGGGGATCGAGGCCGCCAGCGAGCAACGCGTGAAGCGCGGCATCGCCGGCTGCGGCGACGTCGTCGCCGAGGAGTCGATGAACAATCCCAACTTCGAGCAGATCGGAACGGGGCTGTTGCTGCTGGTGTCCGCGACGATCCTGCTCGCCTTCGGCGCGGTACTGGCCATCAAGGTCATGCGGGCGGCGCTGGACACCATCTATCACGGGCTGATGTCCATCTTCGGTTTCGCCGCAGGCGGATTCGTCTACGGGCCCACCCAGACCTTTCTGATTCGCAATGTCGTCGACGGTGTGGTCGCCGCGGCGCGCATGACGGCCTTCACCATCTTTCTCGGTGTCTACGTGCTGATCCTGGGCAACCTGTTCCAACTCGCGGGCGACCAGGTGATGGTGGTGTTCATGATCGGCGCGCTCGTGGAGATCGTCGCGATCCTGCAGCTCCGACGGCTCAGCGCGAGTCTGGACCGCGGCAACGAGTGGATCGCCAATAGATTCGCGCTGGCGGCGCAGGGCAACGGCGCCCGCGGCTCGGGCTCGACCGGTGGGACGGCGATCGGCATGGGAACCGCCGGTGTCGGCCATTCGATGAACTCGAGCCTGCTGCCCGCACTGGCCGCCATCAGCACCGTCAACAACTCGCCGGTGACCGAATGGCTGTGGGGCGGAACGCGTTCACCGCTGCGGCCGAACGCACGCAGCGAGCGGAACGCGCAGCGGGGCCAGTGGGGCTTCTGGGGTGCACCCGGTGTCGGCGGCCCGAACGGCACCTACGCCCGGTCGTATATGAAGTGGAACCAATACGAGCGCGGCGCCCGCCAGGCGGCGAGGCAGAACGGCGGCGTCAACACCTTCCGCGGCGCGGCCGCGGCGCTGCAGAGCCTGGAGGATTTCGGCGGCAGCACCAACGACGCGTGGGCGATGCTCTCCTCCATCGGATTCACCGACCGGAACATCATGCAGCATTCGGTGCGGTCCTGGGAGATCGTGAATTCGAACGCGGACGACGAAACGCTGGCCGACAAGCATCTGGGCCATGTCGTCGCGGCCGCCAAGCGCGCGCAGGAATCGGCGAACAATCTGGTCCGCGGCACGGGCAGTGGCGAGGAGGCCGCGGCCGATATGGCGACGCTGCAGGCCGCCGCGTTCCGATTCCAGCGCGCGAACCCGGGCGGAGTGACACTCGACGGCGGCGCGTACACCGGACGGCAGCATGCTTTCATCAACGACTACATGGCCGATCCGACGGCGGCGAAGATCAAACAGCTGCAGCAGCTGGCCGACGGAGATACCGCGGCCGCCACCGGAATGCTGGCCGATGTCGGCGGCCGCGACGGGGCCGGACGCATGCTGCAGGCGATCGGAAACCGCCACGCCACCCAGGTGCTGGGCTCGGTGGACGACCTCTTGGCCAATCCCGATCGGTACCAGTTGCTGCGGGACGCCCGCCGGGAGATCGCCGCGGCGGCCACGACGGACCAGTGGGCATCCGGCGTCTCGCGAACTCCGTGGAATTCGCTGGCGACACCGGGCGCCGATCCGCCTACCATGGATTGGCTGGCGGCATGGCGGGGCGCGATGAGCGAACGTGTGACCCACCTGCTCAATTAGGCCGATGCGACGGTCAGCGCCGGCGCCGCTGGAGTTCGGCCTCCGGCAACGAGGCGGTGACCGACAGCATCGCCAGGCCGGTGTCGCGAATCATGTGGTCGAGGCCCGCCAGGATGTCGGTGAGCGCCGAACGCGTCTTGTCGAGCTGTGTTGTCGACGTCTCGTCCTCGTCGAAGATCGCACCGATGGTGTCCAGCCGCAGGCCGACGTCGAAGAGCTGTCGCACCAGCTGATCCGCGATACCGGCGAAAATCGCTGTATTGCAACGGCATTCACTGACTCCCCCGACGCATCCCAGCGGTGGTACATCGTGGTCCTCGCCCATGCCGCCTCACCTCCTCACCGAGGTCGGCACACCCGCGGGGGCGCCAGCGCCGGTCGGTCGTCCGTCGGCGATAATCGTGAAACACCGGACCGCCCGTCTGATCAGGGCAGCAACCGAAATCCGGCATTTCGATACTCGCCTGGTATATCCCGCTCCCCCGGCGGCTAAACCCGCCGATGCCGGAAATTACTCCGAATATCCAGCGATGTAAGCACTTTCGTGCCCGGAGCAGGTGGAGAATACTTGGCAATTGCCGTCCGGAGCCGGAGATCACCGGCGGCGCGCTGGCGCCGGATGCGCCCGGCGCCCGCCGACCGTTCCGCCGGGCACCGCGGCCCGCCGATCGCGCGGGCGCACATTCGCGGTAGCGTGGATCGTCATGGCAGCGCCGCATCCACCCCTCTCCACTCCGGGGATCCGGACGCTGGCGGCTGCGTGCCGGGCCGATATCACCGTGCTGACCAGGCGGTTGATCTCGGCAATTTTCACCGACAACCCCGAATGGACCGATTACACCTCGGTGCCCCGGGCCGATCTGCGCGACGGCTGCCGCCGGTACCTGACCCGGATCCTGGAGTTGCTGGGCGGGGAGGCGAGCGATCCGGAGCGCGACGACGTGGCGGCGTCGATCGGCAAGCACCGGGCCGAGCAGGGAGTTCCGCTGGAGGCGATGCTGCGGACCTTCCGGCTGGGCGGCGGGATCGTGTGGGAGGCGCTACTGGATCGGGCCGACAATGTGGGACCGCAGGAGATCCGGGAGGCCGGAACCGCGATGTGGGCCGTGATCGACGGACTGTCCTCGGCACTGGTCACCTCCTATCGCAACACCGAACTCGAGCAGGTGCGCCGCGACGAGCGCAGACGGCACGCGCTGATCGAGGACCTGCTGGCGGGGCGGGCGCACGACGCCGGATTCGCCGCGCGGGCCGCACGCGAGCTCGAGCTTCCGCCGCAGGGCGCGTACCTGGTGGTGGCGGCGCGCGGGGACGACCGGCCGCTACGGGCCGGGGCCGAAACAACCTTGTCCGCGTTGGGAATTCGCTCGGTCTGGCACGACCGGGTGGACACCACGATCGGCCTGGTCTCGCTGGAACGCCGCGACAGCGATGTGGTGCTGCACCACCTGCGGCCCCTGGTCCGCGGCCGGGCCGGGGCCTCCCCCGCCGTACCCGGTCTGGCACAGGTGGATTCGGCCCACGCACTGGCCCTCGTTGCCCTGGAGACATTGCCCACCGGCACAACGGGTTTGGCGTCACTGGACGAGCGTTACCCGGAGGCGCTGCTGGCGCGCTCCCCCGATCTCACCGACCTGCTGCTGCGCCGCGCCCTCGGCCCGGTGCTGGACCTCCCGGAGAAAGAACGCGACATCCTGCTGCGCACCCTCGCCGCCTGGCTCGCCGAGAACTGCTCGGCCGCCAACGCCGCCCCGCTCCTGCACTGCCACCGCAATACCGTCATCAACCGCCTGCAGCGGATTTCCACCCTCCTCGGCCGCCCCCTGGAGGGCCAGCGTTCCTACGTGGAACTCTCCCTCGCCCTCGCCTCCCTCGAATTGAGCCGCTGAGCGGGGAATTCCGAACTCGGCGCCGCGGGTCACCGGTGGCGGTGTCCGTGCAAGTGTTCTTACGAATGAATGTGCGTGACTTACGTTTTGGTCAGGATGCACGAATATGTGCATACTTCGGAGCGCGTAGTTGCATTCCCATGTTTGCGACAGAAAGGATCTCGATGAGTTCGATTCTCCGAAAACGCAATGCCACGGTCGAAGCCGGTGACGGAGCCGAGCTGGTGTGCACGATCGCGGGCGAGGGCCCGTCGGTGCTGCTGGTGTCGGGATCGAATCGCGCCGCCGCCTGGCACCCCGTGACCGTACCGGCACTGGTCGAGGCCGGGTATCAGGTGGTGACCTACGACCATCGGGGTATGCCGCCGTCGGAGGTCACCGACGCGCCGTACACCATCGGTCAGCTCACCGACGACATGTTCGCCGTGGTCGACGCGCTGCGGCTGGAACCGTGCCATGTCGTCGGCACCTCGATGGGGGGAATGATCGCTCAGACAGCGGTTCTCGCGCGCCCCGAGGCTTTCCTCTCGGCGACTTTCATCGCCGGTATCGGCGACATGTCCCAGTTCGGGCAGGCCTTCATGGATACGCTGTTCGAGGTGCACTCGATGGAGCCGGTGCCGCCCGCGATGCGGCGGCTGCTCGGTCTGGACCTCGTTCGCCCCGTCGGGGACTGGAAGGCTACCGAGCGCGACTATCTGAGCATCGCCGATTCGATGATGGGCGGGCCCCGGCCCTACGACGGCCGCGTCGGACACGCGGCCGCGTGCCGGAGCTGGGCCCACCGATCGCACACCGCGGAACTGGAGCGCATCCGCCTACCGGCATTGGTCGTTGCGGGCCAGCAGGATTCGCTGTTTCCGCCCGCCGACCTCCGCGCCGCCGCGGCATCGATGCCCGACGCCGAATTCGCCGAGATACCGGGTGGTTCACACGTGGCCTTCGTCGATATGCCCGCGATCGCGGACATACTCCTCGACTTCCTCCGTCGCACCGACAATCGGCTGACCCTGGCCGGGATTTCACAGGACCCCGATATCGCCGTCGCAGGGCGGTGAGACACTCACGACACCGAGGCACGCTGCCGCCCGGGCGAGTGAGGTGACGAGGGCGGGTCAGGCGCCGAGGGCGGCGGCCAGGTGCGGCCAGGAGTCGTGCAGGTCGGCCTCGAACTGGCCCCAGGTGTGGGAGCCCTCCGGGCGGTTCACATGGATGGCGGGAACACCGATTTCGGCGAGCCTGCCCGCGAAGGCCGCGGTGCAGGTGCTCGCGATCGCCTCGACCGGCGGGAACGGAAGGCCGCCCTGGTCGATCGCGCCCGGCGTGCCGGTGGCCGCCGACAGGTAGACGGTCTTACCGCCGAGCGCGCCCGCGTGCCGGAAGGCGTCGTGTGCCTGCCAGGCTCCGGCGCCCGGAAGACCCCACATATTGGCGGGATTGGCGCCACCGCGTACCAATTGCGCGGTGACCAGGCCGATTCCGGCGGGGTCGGCCGACCAGGGACATCCGCTGTAGGACGCGACGGCGCGGTACCGTCCCGGCGCCTGAATGGCGAGATCGACCGCGGACCCACCGCTCATCGACACCCCGGCGATCGCGTTGCTCCCGGTGGTGCCCAGATGCCCGTCGAGGACGGCGGGGAGTTCCTGGGTGAGGAAGGTCTGCCACCGGCCCCGGCCGACCACGGGGTCGTCGGCCAGCCAGTCGGTGTACATGCTGTACGCCCCGCCGATCGGCATCACGACATTGATGTGCTTGTCGGCGAAGAACTCCCGGACATCGGTGTCGTCCCACCAGGAGATCCCGTCGAGTCCGCCGCCGATGCCGGTGAGCAGATAGAGGGTGGGCGCGGGGCCGTCGACGGCCCGGATCACCCGGTTGCTCACCACCCGGTTCATCGAGGGCGAATACACGTCCACCCGCGAGACCGAGCTGCCCAGGGACTCCTCGCCGACCACGCGCGCGGGGTCCGCCGCGGCGGGTCGCACCGACAGGACCACCATCGCGGCGGCAGCCACCACAGTCACCAGAACACTCGGTAGCGCGGCCGAACATCGTGAAGACGTCACTGTTCCGTTGTACGCCCGAAGATCACTCCCCCGCCGGGAATCGCGAAACTCTCTGGGCGCAGCGCCCATTTTGTGACCGTGATTCCTGGGCTTTCGGATCATTGTTTGTGCACTTCGTGGCGACAAGACTCGTGCGGGATGACTCACGCCACAACCGGGGCGGGGTCGTAATCGTCGACACGAGGAGCACCACGAGTGCCGGAATTCGATCTATTGGTCGTGGGCGGCGGCCCGGGTGGGTACGTCGCCGCCATCCGCGCGGCACAGCGCGGACTGTCTGTGGGACTGGTCGAGAAGGAGCGGCCGGGCGGGGTCTGCCTGAACTGGGGCTGCATCCCGACCAAGGCCATGCTGCGCTCCGCGGAGGTCTTCCAGGCCGTCTCCGCCGCAGCCGATTTCGGCGTCCTGGCCGACAACGTGCGGTTCGACTTCGCCGCCGTGCGGCAGCGCAAGGACGGCATCGTCAAGGAGCTGACCGACGGCGTCGCGGGCCTGCTGAAGGCGAACGGGGTCACCGTCATCGAGGGTCACGCCCGCTTCACCGGGCCCACCACCGTCGAGGTGCACGAGGTGGGCGCCTCGCCGATCTTCCCCGGCGGCCCGCGCTATGCCGCCGCGCCTACCACCCCGGTCCGGCGGATCGACGCGCGGGACGTGATCGTGGCGACCGGCTCGGTGCCGGCGCGGCTGCCGGTTCCGGGCGCGGATCTGCCCGGCGCGATCACCTCCGACGGCGCCTTCGGGCTGACCGAGGTGCCGCGGCGGCTGGTGGTCGTCGGCGGGAGCGCGGTCGGGGCCGAATGGGCCAGTCTGTTCGCCACTTTCGGCAGCGAGGTGACGATAGTCGAGCTGCAGGATCGCCTGGTTCCCCTGGAGGACGGGGATATCGGCGTGGCGCTCGGCCGGTCGTTCGGCAAGCGCGGCATCTCCGTGCTCACGGGGTCGACGGTCGAGTCGATCGCGCGGGGGGATGCCCTGCGGGTCACCGTCGGCGGCCCGAAGGCGCGCGAACTCGACGCCGACGTGGTGCTGGTCGGTGTGGGACGCCGCCCCAACACCGCCGAACTCGGCTTGGACGTCGCCGGGATCACCACGGACGCACGGGGTTTCATCGAGGTGGACGACCAGCTGCGCACCGGCGTCGAGCACGTCTACGCCATCGGCGACGTCACCGGCCGGGCGCTGCTCGCGCACGTCGCCTCCCATCAGGGCCTGACCGCCGCCGACGTGATCGCCGGGCACGAGGCCCACATCGACTACACGGTGATCCCCGCCGCCACCTTCACCCACCCGGAGATCGCGAGCGTCGGGCTCACCGAGGAGCAGGCGCGCGCCGCCGGGCACGAGGTGATCTCCGCGAAGTTCCCGTTCGCCGCGCTCGGGCGGCCCAAGACCTTCGGCGATACCGAGGGCTTCATGAAGATCGTTGCCGGGCAACGGCATCAGGAAGTGCTCGGCGTGCACATCATCGGTCCCTCGGCCAGCGATCTGATCACCGAAGGCGCCCTGGCGATTTCGCTGGAGGCGACGCTGGACGAGCTCGCCGACACCATCCACGCCCACCCCACCCTCGGCGAGATCGGCATGGAGGCCGCCCTGACCGGGCTCGGCCTGCCGGTGCACATCGCGCCGCGCAAGCGTTGAGGAGGTCCCACCCGTGACCACGACCACTGCCCCGCGCAAGGCCACCCGCAAATCGGCCGCCAAACCCAAGCCGAACACGAAGGGCGCCAACCGTTTCGCCGCCGAGAATCCGGAGATCCTGCGCGGCCTCTATCGGGACATGCTGTTCGTGCGGCGCTTCGAGGAGCGCACCGCGCAGAGCTACCAGCAGGCCAAGATCGGCGGCTACTGCCACCTCAATCTCGGCGAGGAGGCCACGGTGGTGGGCATGGCCGCCGCCATGCGGCCCACCGACTACCTGTTCACCAACTACCGCGAGCATGGCTACGCCCTCGCCAAGGGCATCGAGCCCGGCCGGGTGATGGCCGAGCTGTACGGCCGCTCCACCGGCACGTCCAAGGGCTGGGGCGGGTCGATGCACATGTACGACACCGCGACCCGGCTGCTGGGCGGCTATGCCATTGTGGGCGGCCAGGTTCCGCTCGCCGTCGGCGCCGCGCTCGCCATCGACTACCGCGGCGGCGACGATGTCGTGGTATGCCAGATGGGCGACGGCACCACGAATATCGGCGCCTTCCACGAGTCGCTGAACATCGCCGCGCTGTGGCGGCTGCCGATCGTCTTCCTGGTGATCAACAACCAGACCGGTATGGGCACCACGGTCGAGCGGTCGTCGGCCGAGCCCGACCTGTACAAGCGCGCCGAGTCCTATCGGATGCGCGGCGAACGCGTCGACGGCACCGATGTGCTGGCCGTGCGCGATATCGCGGCCGAACTGCTGGAAGGCGCACGGCGCGAGGGCAAACCGGCGCTGCTGGAGGCGGTCAGCTACCGGCTCAAGGGGCACTCGGTGGTCGATCCGGCGAAATACCGTTCCGCCGAGGATGTTTCGACCGCCCGCGAGAACGATCCGATCGCGAGTTTCCAGGCCGAGCTGATCGCGGCCGGGGTGCTGTCGGAGCAGGATCCGGTCGCCTTCGAGGCCGAGGTGCGCGAGGGCGTCGAGGCGGCGGTCGCGTTCGCCGACGCCAGCCCGCACCCGGAGCCGTCGAGCCTGTTCGACTACACCTACGCCACACCGGTTCCGGGTGACTCCCGCCGCCTGCCCGCCGATCCGCTGTTCCCCGCGGACGCCTGAAAGAGGACATCACCGTGCCTGTCATGACCTATCGCGAAGCGCTGCGCGACACCCTGCGCAGGGAGATGCAGCGCGACGACGACATCCTCCTCATCGGGGAGGAGATCGGCATCTTCGAAGGCTCCTACAAGATCACCGCCGGGCTGCTCGCCGAATTCGGGGAGAAGCGGGTCCGCGACACCCCGATCGCCGAGGAGGGTTTCGTCGGCGCCGCCATCGGCGCGGCCATGCTCGGGTTGCGCCCGGTCGTGGAGATCATGACGATCAACTTCTCGCTGCTGGCGCTCGACCAGATCGTCAACCACGCCGCCAAGATCTACGGCATGTTCGGCGGACAGACCAGTGTGCCGATGGTCATCCGAACCCCGGGCGGCGGCGGCCAGCAGCTGGGTGCGACGCATTCGCAGAACATCGAGCTCTACTACGCGTTCGTGCCCGGGCTGAAGGTGGTCGCGCCGAGCACCCCCGCCGACGCGCGGGCACTGCTGCGGGCCGCGATCGCGGACAACGATCCGGTGCTGTTCCTCGAGAACCTGTCGCTCTACAACACCAAAGGCGAAGTGCCCGAGGAGATTCCCGACGTGCAGATCGGGAAGGCCGCCGTGACGCGGGAGGGCGCCGACATCACGATCATCGGCTACTCGCGCATGGCGACGGTCGCCACCCAGGTCGCCGAACGGCTTGCCGGGGAAGGGATCTCGGCGGAGGTGATAGATCTGCGCAGTCTGCGGCCGCTGGACCGCGACACCCTCGTCGCGTCGGTGCGCAAGACCGGCTGCGCCGTGATCGGCGAGGACGACTGGCTCACCTACGGCATCGGCGCCGAGGTGGCCGCGTCCATCTCCGACGGCGCCTTCGACTACCTCGACGCGCCCGTGCGGCGCGTGGCCATGGCCGAGGTGCCGCTGCCCTATGCGAAGCCGCTGGAGCGGCTCGCGCTGCCATCGGCGGATTCGCTGTACACCGCCGCGGTGGAAACCCTTGCGGCCGTGGGCCGCCGGACGTCGAACGCGAAGGACGCCTCCCTTGCCTGAAATCACCATGCCCCGCCTGTCCGACACCATGGAGGACGGCGTCATCGCCTCCTGGCTCAAGCAGGTGGGCGATCCGGTCGCCCGCGGCGAGGTGCTGGCCGAGATCGAAACCGACAAGGCCCTCATGGAACTGGAGGCCTACGACGACGGGGTGCTGGAGCAGATCCTCGCCGACGCGGGCGCCCGGGTGCCGATCGGCGAACCTATCGCGATCGTCGGCGACGGTAGCGGGGCAGTGTCGGCGACGAGCGCACCGGCCGGAAACCCCGGGTCAGGCTCGGCCACGTCCGGCAGCACCGGCGCGGCGGGTTCTGGAAGCTCCGGCGCAGAGGGCAACTCGACGACAGGCCAGGACAGCCCGGCTGCGGCCACTGCCGCCGCCGGACGGCCGAAGTCGTCGCCGCTGGCCCGCAAGGTCGCCAGGGAACTCGGCGTCGACCTCGCGGCCGTCACCGGCACCGGGCCCGGCGGGCGGATCACCCGGCAAGATGTCGAATCTGCCCATCGCACTGGCGGTTTCGCGGCGGGCGGATCCGGCGCGGCACTCGACCCCGGCACCTCGGGCGACGGGTATGACGGGGTCGGCGCGGGCACCGGCGGATCCGCGCCCCTCCCCTCCGGAGACTACGACGAGGTGCCGCTGAGCAGGATTCAGCAGGTGTCGGCGACTCGGCTCGCCCAGAGCATGCAGCAGGCGCCGCACATCTACCTGACCAGCGCGATCGACGTCACCGACCTGCTGGCCTTCCGCGCGGATGTCAACGCGACGCTGGAGGCGGCCGGGAAGGGCAAGGTCAGCGTCAACGATCTGCTGGTCAAGGCCGTGGCGTCGACGCTGCGCGCGGACCCGGCGGTCAACGTGTCCTTCGCCGGGGACAAGCTGTTGCGGCGCAACGGAATCCACCTCGGCATCGCCGTCGCCACGCCCGCCGGGCTGCTGGTGCCGGTGATCCGCGATGCCGATCGCAAGAGCGTCTCCGAGATCGGCGCCGAGGCGCGGGAGCTGGCCGGGCGGGCGCGCGATCGCAAGCTGCGCGCCGAGGAGATGTCCGGCGGCACCTTCACGATCTCGAATCTGGGCATGTTCGGCGTAGAGCAGTTCACCGCCGTCATCAACCCGCCCGAATCCGCGATCCTCGCCGTCGGCGCCGCCCAGGACGAGCTGCGCCTCGACGGAGACGCGGTGGTCGCACGAAAGATCCTGCGCATCACCATGTCCGCCGACCACCGCGCCATCGACGGCGCCGTGGCCGCCAAGTTCCTCCAGCAGCTGAAGGACCTCCTGGAACACCCGCTACGCATAGTCGCGTAGTTCGCCCCGAAGTCCACCGGCATCCCGTCATCCCGGCGCCAGTGCTTGTTCAGGCAGAAGCCGGGATTCCCGCCGGGCGCCACAGGTGCACGCGAGCCCCGACCTCCACTGCCTTCTCGAGCACGAAAGTGACCGTACAGGCCGGTTGATCTTGTTGCCGCGCAGGCTCCCGGCGAGGTCCACGTCACACCCCGGTGGCGCCGTGCCCGGGAATACCGCACCGCGCGGGCGTGGTTGGGCGGAGTGAACGCGCGCTCCGGGGTCGGTGGAAATCCGAACCGGCGGTGACAGTCCGCGAGCGGGTCGCAGCCAGCGGCCGGTTGATCCGGTGCAAATCCGGGACCGACGGTGAGAGTCCGGATGGGAGGCAGTGCGCGGGACCGCTCTCCCGAGCGGTTCTCGGCCGTCCGGCATTCGCGGGCCGCCCTCGAACCCCGGAGCTTCGGCATCGAGGAGGTTCGGGAGATGCACACCGGTGACACCGAGGAATTCGGCAGTCCCACCCCCGGGGGAGCCGCCGAGTGAACGCGGGATTCCAGCTCTTCGGCGAGCACATTCTCTGGACCGATCTGACCGGCAACATCCTGTCGCTGGCCGTGGTGTGGCTGGCCATGCGCAAGACCATGTGGACCTGGCCCGTTCAGCTGGCCGGGGCATTGCTGCTGCTGGCCGCGTCGATCGATGCGCACGTCCCCGGTAACGCGCTCAAGCAGATGCTGTTCTGCGCTCTGGCCGTTTACGGCTGGCTGTCCTGGGCCCGCGGCACCCGCGACGACCACGGCCTGCTCGTGCGACCGGCGACCACCCGCGAACGCGTCGTCCTGCTCGCCGTGCTGGTCCTGGGCACGGTGCTGGTGGCCGAGTTGTTCATCCACCTGACCTGGCTGCACGTCGCCTGGTCACCGTGGGCGAACGCGTACATCTTCGTCGGCAGCGCCATCGCCACGTTCGCGCAGAGCCGCGCCCTGGTCGACTTCTGGATCATCTGGATGCTGGTCGACCTCGTTGGCGTACCGCTGGCATTCCAGTCCGGCCTGTACGTCTCCGGGGCTGTCTACGGGCTCTTCTTCCTCCTCGTACTGGTGGGCTTCAGCCGGTGGCGGCGGGAGTATCGAGCCCGGAATGCCAAGAGGTTGCTTATATCGTGAATCTCTGCTCATAATGTGGGCCTACTGTGGCCCGCGTCACGGCACACTTCGTGCTACACACGGCGGGAAACAAGCACTCGCCGAGTGCGGCTCGATGGGATTCACGCATGTCAAACGTTGCAACGATGATCAATACGGGTGTCGCGATCCTCGCGGTCGTGCTGCTGATCGTCCGATTCAAGTTCAACCCGGCGGTGTCGCTGGTCATCGGCTCCGCCTACCTGGGCCTCACCGCCGGGCTGGGTACCGAGAAGACCATCGAGACCATCACCGCGGGTTTCGGCGACATCATGGCCGAGGTCGGGCTGCTGATCGCGTTCGGCGTACTGATGGGCGCCATGCTGCAGGAGACGGGCGCGATCCAGCGCCTGGTCGGGGCATTACTGAAGGTATTCGGGCCGAACCGGATGCCGTATGCGCTGTCGCTGACGGTCGCCACGCTGCTGCAGTCGATCTTCCTCGACGTACTGCTGGTCATCGCGGCGCCGCTCGCCCGCAATCTCGCCGCCAAGATCGGCAAGAAGGGCACGGCCAGGATGGCCACGGCGCTGGCGATCGGCGGCGAATGCGGCATCGTGCTCACCGTGCCGGGCGTCGGCGCGCTGGCCCTGGCCGGTCTGCTCGGCGTGCCGCTGGGCAAGATGCTGCTGTTCGGCGTGCTCCTGGTGATCCCCACGGTCGCCATCGCGGTCGCGATCATGTGCTTCCTGTTCGACCGCGGCTGGTGGAACGAGGAACGTGACGAACAGCCGTTCCTCGGGGAGGACCCGTCGGGCGAAAACGGCCTCGCCGCATCGGATTCCAGCGGTACCGGGCCCGGAATCACTGCCGAGGCCGGGAGCGGCGGCGAGACCGGATCCGGTAGCGCCCTAGGCACCAGAGCAACCGCGACCACCCGCTCCGAGACCCCGCTGATGGTGCTACTGGCACCGCTGCTCACCGCCCTGATACTGATCGCCCTCGGCGCCATCCTGGACGTCGCCGACGTACACAACCCGATCGTCGAGTTCCTGTCCTCGCCGGTGATCGCGCTGCTGATCGGGCTGGTCGGAACCAGCTTCGTCGGCCGCTACGCAGTCGGCGCCGACCGCATGCAGCGGTCGATCGCGACCGGGTTCAAGGAGAGCGGCCAGATCCTGATCCTGACCGGGGTCGGCGGTTCGCTGGCGGCCACCATCGCCGCGACCGGCCTCGGCAAGATTCTCGGCGAGTACTTCACCGCGAGCACGGCCGCGCCGCTGCTGATGGTGTGGCTGATCGCGGCCATCCTGCACGTCGCCGTCGGCTCCGTGACGATCTCGGCGATCACGGCGGCCGGAATCCTCGGCCCGGTCGCGCCCGCGCTCGGCATCGACCCGGTGCTGATCGCGCTGGCCGCGGGCGCCGGATCGCTGTTCGCCGTGCACGTCACCAGCAACACCTTCTGGCTGCTGCAGTCGCTGCTGGGCCAGACCACGCGCGGCACGCTGAAGACGTGTTCGGTGGGCGTCTCGGTCGCGTCGGTGGTGGCGATCCTGCTCATCCTGCCGCTGAGCGCGCTGCTGTGATCGGAGAAGCTATGCCAGACAACGATGTTCGCCCGCTGGCCGGTGTCCGCGTGCTCGAGCTGGGCAACTACATCGCCGCCCCGACCGCGGGCCGCATGCTGGCCGACTTCGGCGCCGAGGTGATCAAGGTCGAACGCCCGATCACCGGTGACGAGCTGCGCCGCTGGCGGCTGTACAGCGGCGATACCTCGATGCTGTACCGCACCATCAACCGCAACAAGAAGTCGATCGTGCTGGACCTGAAGACCGAGTCGGGCCGGGCACTCGTGCTCGACCTCGTCCGCGAATGCGATGTCCTGCTGGAGAATTTCCGCCCGGGCACGCTGGAGAAGTGGGGCCTCGGACCGGAGGTGCTGGACGAGGCCAGGCCGGGCCTGGTGATCACCCGCATCTCCGCGTACGGCCAGACCGGCCCGCTGTCCGAGCGGCCCGGCTTCGCCGCCGTGGCCGAGGCCGTCGGCGGGCTGCGCGAACTCGTCGGCGATCCAGACCGCCCGCCCGTGCGCACCGGAGTCTCGATCGGCGATTCGATCGCGGGAATCTACGCCGCGTTCGGCACGGTGATGGCGCTGTTCCAGCGGGCCGGTGCGAAGACGTCGATTCCGTTGGGCGAGCGCATCGTCGACGTCGCGCTGAACGAGGCGATCCTGTCGGTCATGGAGTCGCTGGTCCCCGACTACCTCGCCTACGGCATCCGGCGCGAACGGGTCGGTGGCCGGATGGAGGGCATCGCCCCCAGCAATGCCTATCCGTGCGGCGACGGTACCAGCATCATCATCGCGGGCAACGGCGACGCGATCTTCCAGCGCTACATGCGGGTGATCGGGCGGCCGGACCTGGCCGACGATCCCGAACTGTCCGACAACGCCGCCCGCTGGCGCCGCCGCGAGGAACTCGACGCCGCGATCGCCGAGTGGACCGCCCGGCACACCCGCGACGAGGCGCTGAAGATCCTCGACGCGGCCGGTGTGCCATCGGGGCCGATCTACACCGCCGCCGATATCGTCGACGACCCGCAGTACCGGGCGCGCAACATGATTCAGACGTTCGCCGTGGATACCGGTGCGGCCGAACCCGCCACCGTCGGCTTTGCGGGTATCGTCCCGGTCATCGGCGGCGCCTCGCTGCCGATCCGCTCGGTCGGACCGGATCTCGGCGAGCACACCCGCGATGTGCTCGCCTCGGTACTGCGGCTGACCGACGACGAAATCGACGCCATCACAGGCACTTCCGGCACAGGAGGCACCCAATGACGTTCGCCTACACGCCCGCGGCCGAACTGCGCGACGTCACGCTGCGCGACGGGCTGCAGCTCACCGGCAAGCTGCTGCCGACCGAACGCAAGGTCGAGACCGCGCGCACGCTGCTCGGGCTCGGTGTTCCGGCGCTCGAGATCGGCTCGATGGCGCGCCCGGATCTCGTACCGCCACTGGCGAATACGCTCGAGGTGATCGCCGAACTGACCCCGGACGAGCTGGCCCGGTGCTGGGTGTGGGTGGCGACGCCGCGCCATGTCGAGAAGGCCGCCGCGGCGGGTGCGCGCAACTTCCAATACTGTTTCTCCGCTTCGGATTCGCACAACCAGGCCAATATCGGCCGCAGCACCGAGGACAGCGTCGCCGCCATGCCCGCGGCGGTCCGGCTGGCCCAGGAGGCGGGCGGGTCGATTCAGCTGTGCATCGCCACGTCGTTCACCTGCCCGTTCGAGGGCGCGGTGGATCCCGAGCGGGTGATCGGCATCGCCAACGACGCCCGCACGGAGGGCGCGGACGATATCGTCCTCGCCGATACGCTCGGCCAAGCGGTACCGGTGCAGGTGCGCGAGCTGGTCACCGCGGTGCGCACCCGGACTCCGCAGCGGCGCATCGTGTTTCACGGCCACGACACCTGGGGTCTCGGTGTCGCGAACACCCTCGCGGCGATCGATGCGGGCGCGACCATGGTGGACGGCGCGCTGGGCGGCCTCGGCGGCTGTCCCTTCGCCCCCGGCGCCAGCGGCAACACCGCCACCGAGGATCTGCTGTTCGCTACGCGTCCCGACTGGTTCCGGCCCGCGACCCTCGCGGAGCTGGTCGGCCGCACCGACGCGCTGCTCGCCGAGCTGGGCGAACCCAACCGATCCAAGGCCGCGCAGGGCGCGCGCTCCAAGGCCGCCGCCTTCGAATGGGTGGTCTCGGAGTAGCCACCGGCTGCGGTCGACAGCCGCGAGCGACCTGGCCGACGTATCACTCACGCGGGCAGGCGGCCGCCGATGGTCCGCGTGATCTGTTCGGCGTAGCCCACGAGCAGGTCGACCCAGGCCTCGCATTGTGCCTGCGGCATGCGGATGGTCGGGCCGCTGATCGTCACGGCCGCGACCACGTCGCCGGAGGCGTCGAAGACCGGGGCGGACAGCCCGGACGCCGAATCCTCGCGCTCCCCCGTCGTGATCGCGTATCCGTCGGCCTTGGCCTGCGCGACGAGCGCACGCAATTCGTCCGGGCTGGTCACGGTCCCCTCGGTGAGCGGCTCCAGCGGCGCCGACAGCACCGACTCGACGAGCTCCGAGTTCCACGCCAGCAGGATTCGGCCCGCCGACCCGGCGTACAGCGGAATTATCTTGCCCACGTACATGTCCCGGCGCAGCGCGTGCCGGGTCTCGGCGATCGCGACGCACACCCGGAACCCGTGTTCGGCCCGGAACAGGCAGGCCGTCTCACCGGTCCTGTCCCGGATCTCGCGCAGCACGGGGTTGGCGATCGACAGCAGGTCCAGGCCCTTCACCGCCGTCGCCGCCCAGTAGCTCATGCGCAACCCGATCCGGATCTGATCACCCACGCGGTCCAGCAGACCCTGCGCGACCATATTCGTGACCAGCCGCTGCACCGTGGATGTCGGGAACCCGGTGGCCTGCTGGATCTCGCCGAGGGTCATCGACGGCCGCGCCAGCGAGAACGCGTCGAGAATCTCGGTGATCTTGACCAGCACCAGCAAGGGCTGATTCTTCGAGGCCGCACCGCCGTCATCACTCG
Organism: Nocardia thraciensis; assembly: GCF_054782435.1. Taxonomy (NCBI): domain Bacteria; kingdom Bacillati; phylum Actinomycetota; class Actinomycetes; order Mycobacteriales; family Nocardiaceae; genus Nocardia; species Nocardia thraciensis. Next base: position 241,905 of record NZ_BAAGSM010000011.1, on the reverse strand, counting down.
ACATACCGCCGAATCTACGCCGCGGCGATGACCACTGCGGCTATGGGTTTCAGCGCCATAAAGAGATCCCGGCCACACCGCTTCCCCGGCGCGGTTTTTGCCGGGGACGGTGGTCCGCCCCGGGGTTGCCGGGGCGGGCCGACCGCACTGTGGGCAGCCCACTGCCCGCAGTTACCTCCGCACGTCCTTGTGCGGGGGCGGGTTCGATCGCCTACAGGAGGTTTCTGAGGCGGAGGTCTGTGGCGTACTTTACGATCAGTTCGGGGCCGAGGTGTGGAATGTCCGCGGCCGCGCCGACCTTCGCGTGTTGCACCGCGGCCTGGAACTTCTTGGCCGGGAGCGCGGCGCCGCGCATCGGGGCGGCGGGGCGGGCGTAGGCGTGCAGCAGCGGCAGCACCGAATGTCGCCGCTGCCGCTCGGGCAGGGCGCGCAGCGCGGTCTCGAAGCGGGACAACCACTCCGCGTAGTCGTCGATGCGCTCGATGGGATGCCCGGCGGCCACGAGCCAGTCCACGAACTCGTCGAGCGACAGGCCGTCGTCGTGCGGATTGAGCACGTCGAAGGTCTCGTAACCCGCGCCCGCCTGCGCGCCGAGGGCGGTGATGGCCGCGGCGGTGAAGTCGGCGGGCAGCCCGTCGTAGTGCGAGCGTTGCCGATTGCCCTCGGCATCGGTCTCGTAGAACGACTTCGGCGCCACGCCCGTGGACAGCACGCTGAGCAGCAGCCTGGTGAACATATCGGGCAGGTTGAACTGCCCCGCGTAGCGGCTGTGCGCCAGGATCATGTCCGACCGGAACACCGCCACCGGCAGCCCGCACCAGTCGTACGCCTCCCGCAGCAGCACCTCACCGGCCCACTTGCTGTTGCCGTACCCATTGGCGTACCCGTCGCCCAGCGCACGCACGGGGCTGATCTCCCGAATGTCCCCGTCCTCGGTGAACGCCTCCGGATCCACCTGATCGGCCACCCCCACCGTCGACAGGTAGGTCACCGGCTTCAGCCGCGCGGTCAGGGCCAGCCGGATCACCTCGGCGGTGCCGACCACGTTCGGCCCGAACAGCTGGTCATAGGGCAGCACATGGTTCACCAGCGCGGCCGGATGCACGATCAGATCGACAGAGTCCGTCAAGCGATCCCAAATACGCTCTCCCACACCGAAGTTAGGCTCGCCGATATCTCCGGCCAGCACCTCCAGCGTGCCCTCGGCCAGTTCCCGGTAGCGCCGCAGCAGTTCCGGATCGCCGCTGTCGAACACCTCGTCCAGCCGTTCGCGCGCCGCGGCCGCATCGTTGCCGCGGACGACGCAGATCACCGTGCCTCCCGAATCATGCAGGCGCTGCAGCCATTCCAGGCACAGGAAGCGGCCGAGATAGCCGTTGGCGCCGGTCAGCAGCACCGTGCGCGGCGGATGCGGGGCCCGGGGCAGGTCCGCCGCGGCCGACAGCGTGGCCGCGTCGATGAACTTGTCCAATGTCAGGTCCGTGGCGCGGATTCGGCCGTTGTCGCCGTGTACGGCGGCGGCCGTCGGCCGCTGCCCCCCGGACCGCCGCTCGGACTCGATGTACTCGGCCAGCCGCCGCAGATCGGTGGCCGGGCTGTGGATGACCCCCACCGGCACCTCGACGCCGAAAATCTCCCGCAGCAGGGTCGACAGCGACAGCGCCGACAGCGAATCACCGCCCAGGTCCGCGAAGTGCGCCTCCGGACGCAGCTCGGTCGCCGCGCAGCCGAGCAGGGCCCGCGCCGCCCGGCCCACCGTCTCCAGCACCGGCAGGTCCGCCGCGGCGGCCCGCAACGCGTACAGTTCGTCCCGCTGCTCGCGGTCGAGTTCGTCGTAGCGCTGCTCGAGCCGTGCACCGTAGCGGTCTTTCAGCTTGGGCCGCAGCAGTTTTCCGATGCCCGACAGCAGCCCGTTGTCCATGCTGAACGGTTCGGTCTCCAGTAGGAAGTCGCGCGGGATCTCGTAGGAGTTCAGTTGCGCGTCCCGTGCGACCTGCTGCAGCGACTCCCCGATGGCCGCCTTCAGGTCTCCGAGGTCCGGATGCGCGGCCACGGCGTCCGGGGTCGGCACGATCACCGCCAGCAGATAGGCGCGCTCGCTGGAGCCGTAGGCGTAGATCTGGCGGATCAGCGGGCTCGAGGTGTAGACGGCCTCCAGCTTCGACACCGCCACGAATTCGCCCTGCGACAGCTTGAGCACATTGTTGCGGCGGTCGACGTAGATCAGCCGGTCCGGCTCGATCTCCGCCATGACGTCGCCGGTCCGGTAGAAACCGTCGGCGTCGAAGATCTCCGCGTTCAGTTCCGGCCGCTTGTAGTAGCCGGGTACCAGCGTCTCCGCCTTGATCACCAATTCGCCACGCGGGTAAGGCTTGTCGGTGCCGAAGTACCCCAGCTCGGGGACGTCCACCAGCTTGTAGTCGAGGACCGGCGGACGCTGGAGCTGATTGTTGAGCAGCACCCCGCCGCCGGTCTCCGTCGCGCCGTAGCCGTCGAATATCGTGAGCCCGAGCACCGACTCCATGAAGGCGCGCATCTCGCCCGAGAGCGGCGCGCTGCCGCACAGCGCGATGAGAAAGCGGCCCCCCAGGAAGTGTTCGCGCAGTTCGACTTTCACCTCCCGCTCGGCCGCGGCGGGATCGGTCCCGGCCGCTACCGTGCGGTCCACCTCGCTGCGGAAGCGCTGGAACACCATGTCGCACACGCGCGGCACGAAGAACAGCAACGTCGGCCGCGCCAGCGCGATGTCCTCGAACAGCGTCGACATATCGCTGCGCGCCGCGAAATACACGGTGCCCCCGGACGCCAGGCAGGTTGTCAGCGACGCCCGTCCCGCGATGTGGCTCATCGGCATGTAACTGAGGCCGATGGCGGGCATCGGCCCGGTGCGCCACATCCGCGCGACCAGCCGCTCGGGATAGATGGCGCCCTTGGGCGTTCCGGTGCTGCCGGAGGTGTAGATGAGCAGTGACACGTCGTCCTCGCCGCCGGTGTGCAGCGGCGCCGCTGGGAATTCCCGCCCGGCGGCGAGTACCGCGTCGAGGGTCTCGACGCGAACCACGCTGTCCGCCAGCCGGTTACGAGCGGATTCCAACGCGACGCGGTGACCGTCGTCCTCGGCGTAGTAGTCGAATACCACCAGCGAGCGCACCGACTCGGCGGCGAGCGCCAGATCCACTGCGGCATCGAGCTGTTCGACATCGGCGGCGAGCACGCGCGGCTCGGTCTCCGCGACGATCGGCGTCAGCTGCGCCACCGACGCACCGGCCTGCAGCGGCACGGCGACGGCGCCCAGGCAGACGCAGGCCAAATCCACCGTCGTGTAGTCGATGCTGGTGAAACCCAGAATGGCGACGAAATCTCCTGCCCGCGTGGGCCGTTCGACATCGTGGTGCCACGCGGCGATGAGCGCGCGCACCCGCTGCCACAGCTCACCGTAGGTGACTGTGTCGAACCGCGGCAGCAACCGCCCGTACCTGCGACCGGTGTCGTCGGCGACGAACTCGACCGCGCGCCGCCCCAGTGCGGGGCGGTCGGCATAGCCCTCCATGATCGTCGCCACCATCTGCGCCAGAGGCATATCCGGCCGCTGCACGGCCTCGGTCACCGCATCGCTCGGAAGGGCGGCGCGAATCTGCGCGTCGTGCTCGATCAGGTCGGTCGCCCGGCGCACCAGTTCCACATCCGCGTCCTCGACCTCCATCCCCAAGATGTCCATCCCGACCTCTCTGAATAAGTCCGACAGGTACCCGGCAGTCGATCCGTGCGGGACTTCGCGTCCCGTCCTCAGAAATAGTTGCTTGCACTAAGCATCTCTACGGTCGTCCCGTTCCCGCCACAGTGTCAAGCAGGCCACGCGGCCCTGCGCCATCCATCGAGCTAGAAACGATTGAGGCGTACGTCACGCTGGGCCTTTTGCGCCATTTGCCCGGCTCGCGGTTGTCGCAACCTGGCACGGGAGGGCGGCGAGCGCGGTTACGATCCCGGGTGGTGGGTGTCAGCGCGTTAGGAGATTGCCATGTCCCAGAAGGTCCGCGGGGTCGTCGCCCGCAGCGAGGGTGCGCCGGTCGAGATCGTCGACATCGTCATTCCCGACCCGGGTCCGCACGATGTGGTGGTGCGGGTGCTGGCGTGCGGGGTCTGCCACACCGACCTGACCTATCGCGAGGGCGGCATCAACGACGAGTTCCCGTTCCTGCTCGGCCACGAGGCCGCGGGCGTCGTGGAGACCGTCGGCGACGCGGTCACCCACGTGCAGTCCGGCGATCACGTGCTGCTGAACTGGCGCGCCGTCTGCGGCACCTGCCGGGCGTGCAAGCGCGGAAGGCCGTGGTACTGCTTCAGCACCCACAACGCCAGCCGCCCGATGACGCTGGCCGACGGCACCGTCCTGACCCCCGCGCTCGGCATCGGCGCCTTCGCCGACAAGACGCTCGTGCACGAAGGCCAGTGCACCGTCATCGATCCCGAGACCGACCCGGCGGTCGCCGGGCTGCTCGGCTGCGGCGTGATGGCCGGGCTCGGCGCCGCGATCAACACCGGGAAGGTGCGCTACGGCGACTCGGTGGCGGTGCTCGGCTGCGGCGGTGTCGGCGACGCGGCCATCGCCGGGGCGCGGCTGGCCGGGGCGACCACGATCATCGCCGTCGACCGGGATCCGCGAAAACTGCGGTGGGCCACCGAACTCGGCGCCACCCACACCCTCACGACCGGTGACGATATCGTCGAGCGCATCCAGGAACTGACCGGCGGCTTCGGCGCCGACGTGGTGATCGATGCGGTCGGCCGGCCCGAGACCTGGAAACAGGCCTTCTACGCCCGCGACCTGGCGGGCACCGTGGTGCTCGTCGGGGTCCCCACCCCCGATATGCGCCTCGAGATGCCGCTGATCGACTTCTTCTCCCGCGGCGGCTCGCTGAAGTCCTCCTGGTACGGCGACTGCCTGCCCGAGCGCGACTTCCCCATGCTGCTGGATCTCTACCGCCAGGGCCGCCTGCCGCTGGAACGCTTTGTCAGCGAACGCATTCCGCTCGACGGGGTGGAGCAGTCCTTCACCACCATGCACAACGGCGACGTGCTGCGCTCGGTGGTGGTGCTGTGAACATCCAGCGCGTCGTCACCTCCGGGAAGTTCGAATTGGACGGCGGCAGTTGGGATGTCGACAACAACGTCTGGGTGGTCGGCACCGACGACGAGGCGGTCGTCATCGACGCCGCCCACGATCCCGCGCCGATAATCGACGCCGTCGCCGGGCGGACCGTCACCGCGGTCGTCTGCACGCACGCCCACAACGACCACATCAACGCCGCACCCGAGGTGGCCGCGGCGGTCGGGGCGCCCATCTGGCTGCACCCCGCGGACAACGTGCTCTGGCGCGCCGTGCACCCGGCCGTCGACTACCGTCCGCTCGCCCATGGTCAGCGAATCCCGGTCGGCGACACCGACATTCGGGTGCTGCACACGCCTGGGCACGCACCGGGCTGCTGCTGTCTGTATCTGGCGGCGGAGGAGGTGGTCTTCACCGGCGACACCCTTTTCTCCGGCGGGCCGGGCGCCACCGGGCGCTCCTACTCGCACTTCCCCACCATCATCGAATCCATCCGCACCCGCCTACTCACCCTCCCCGCGGCCACGATCGTGCACACCGGCCACGGCGACTCCACCACCATCGGCGCCGAGGCCCCCCACCTGACGGAGTGGATCAAGCGCGGGCACTGACGGTTTCACACCTGCCCGCTACATCCGTCGTCCCAGCATGTCTCATCCGTCATCCCAGCATGCCCTATCCGTCGTCCCGGCATGTCCCGTCCGTCATCCCGGCATGTCCCGTCCGTCATCCCGGCATGCTTTTCGCCGGGATGTATGGTTCCGCACATTCATCACCAAGCAATTGCTTGTTTTGATAACGTCGGAGGCGCAGGAGGACGGTGGTTCGCGCACGCGCGGCCAACAGGGAATATCAACGGGGATGTGACCAAAGGGGCAATTCGGTTCCGCTCGGCGCCATTTCGGGTGCCGGGCCGGTCGTCGTATACCGCCGTCCACCGGCGACACGACAGACAGGATGGCACATGAGCAACCCCCGGCAGATCCCGGACCCGAACCACCCGCTGCTCCCCGTGGCGCGGGCCTACGTCAACTACTTCACGCCGACGGTCACCGGCGTCGAGAATCTCCCGACGTCCGGCCCGGCATTGGTCATCGGCAACCACTCGTCGATCTACTGGGCGCCCGAGGTGTGGATCACCTTCATGGCGATGATGGACCACAGGCCGGACGAGCCCACCTACGGCGTCGCACACGAAATCCTTTTGCGCGCACCATTTCTCGGCGACAGTCTGCGTGATTTCGGCGTGCTCCCCGCATCCCGGGAGGCGGCGACCGCAGGGCTCGAGGACGGCGGCGCGGTGCTGGTGTACCCGGGCGGCGACTGGGAGGCCTGCCGCCCGTGGTCCGACCGCGCCAAGATCGACCTCGCCGGACGCAAGGGATTCGTCAGGCTCGCACTGGAACTCGGGATCTGGCCGGACTGCCCAGCCCGCTGTCGAGCCTCGCCGACCTCGTTCCGGTCTGACACCATGGTTCACAGGAACGGACAGACATGACAGGAGGGAGAATCCCTTGCTGGATCGTTACGGCTGGCATCTCGGGATCGGCGATCCCGTCACCGTGCGCGCGCCCTGCGACAACCCACGCTGCGTTCACGGCGCGCACGGCACGGTGATCGATTTCGACTCCGAACACCTCATGGTCCGGCTGGCCACCGCACCACTCGGCCACGCCGACGAGACGACTATCCGGATTCGTCCCCAGCATGTCGAGTACGGCTACGCCGGTATGTCTCCTGACCCGGAACCCGATGTGCGGGAGGCGGTTTCGGCCCCGCATTCCGGGTCTGGCCGAAGCCTGCGTTCAGGCTGCCGTCGCCGCCGGAATCGCCGGCAGTGTCATCACCGCCGAACAGGGCGCGAAACTCGTTGCCGCGTGGCGCAATCGGATCACCGATGCGGGAGGACACTGATCCGCGGCAGCGCCGCCTCAGGATTATGTCAGCAAGAAGGCGAGCGCCGGCAACACGACAGCCGAGTAGGTTCCCATCTCTGCATGCCCGATCTCACGGCTGTCGGTTCAACGGCCGTATGCCGCAAGGAATGTCGTGACCGCCGCGTCGGTGATCGTCCACAGTTCCGACTGCGGCACCGCGCGGGTACCGAACCGGGACCGCGCGTCCACGGGGCCGCTGAGCAGCGCGGCGAACTGGGCGGCCGCCATATCCGGGTCGTCCAGGCGCAGCGCACCGGCCAGCGCGAGCCGGGCCAACCGGTCCGCCAGCGCCCGGACGACCCGGGTCGAGACGGCGTCGACGACCTCCAGCAGGTCCGGGAATTGCGCGGCCTCGGCACAGATCAGCCGCCGCAGCGCGCGGGAGTCCTCCGTGCAGTAGCACGCCGCCAGGTGCACGCCCACGTCGCGCAGTGCCGCGGCCACGTCGCCGTCGATCTGCTCGAGCCGTTCGACGGCAGCGAGGTTCGCGGCCAGCGCGTTGTCCGACAGCGCCCGCACCGCCTCCCGGAACAGCGTGTCCTTATCGCCGAAGTGGTTGTAGACGGTGGCCTTGGCGACCTTGGCCGCGGCCGCGATCTCGTCGACCCGCGCCTGCGCGTATCCGGCCCGGGCGAAGACGACGAAGGCCGCCGCAAGCACGGCCTGCTGTTTGTCGATGCGTCCCCGGGCCGCTCGGGTCGAGGAGGTGCCGGCTGACGCGCTCATCCGCCCATCATAGGCAAATTGGACTCATGAGTCTGGTTTTCCAACCTTCTCGGTACTAGACTCATGAGTCTAAATTCCTAATCCGGCAGGTATTCCTGCCGAGCCGAGAACGAGGAGACTCCTATGAAGACCGTCGTCATCTCCGGCGGAACCGACGGCATGGGGAAGGCTCTGGCGCTGACCTACCTGCGGCGCGGGGATCGGGTCATCGCTATCGGCAGCACCCCGGAGAAGGGACGGGCGCTGGTCGACGCCGCCCACGAGTTCGGGGCCGACTCCCGCCTCGAATTCCTGCGGGCCGACCTGAGCCTGGTCGCCGAGAACCGCCGGGTGCTCGATCGGATTCTCGCCGCATACCCGGTCGTCGACATTCTGGTGCTGGCCGCGCGGTACTACCGATCCCGCCGATTCGTCACCGCGGAGGGCTTCGAATCCAATTTCGCGCTGTTCTATCTGAGCCGATACCTGCTCGGGCACGGCCTCGCCGACCGGCTGGAACGGGCGGACGCACCGGTGCTGCTCGACCTGGCCGGTCCCGGCGGTGAGCTGTCCCGAATCCGCTGGGACGACCTGCAATTCGCGCGCGAGTACCGGACCGACGATGTCATGCACCAGTGCGGGAAGCTGAGCGATCTGCTCGGTGTCGCGTTCACCAGGCGTCATCCGGACAGCGGGATCGCCTACGTGCTCCTGCATCCGGGACTGACGGCATCCGGTTTCACCGGTGACTACGACGCCGACGACGCGCGAGTCGTCGCCGGGATGCGGGAACGTGCCCAGCCGATGGACGCGGCACTCCCCCGGTTGTTACGCCACCTCGACCACCCACCCGCGGCTCCGCTGTCCGCATTCATGCAGGATGACGCGGTCGACGTGCACGGCGCGCCGTTCGATCCGAGCGCCGCGGACAAGCTGGCGTCGATCACGGCCGAACTCCTGCGCGGAGATGCGGTGCGCAGCGCCTGATTTCCGGCGCGATCGCCGCTGCCGCATCCGCCGAAAGATCCGGTCGCCGAAGGCACTCGGCTACCGGATCCGCTCGGCGGGCGGCATCACGGCGCGGGCCGGAAGCGAATCACGGTGTGGAGAAACCGATCAGCGCGCCGATACCGGCGCCCACCGGAACCGTGATCAGGGCGCCGACTCCGCCGAGGAAAAACCCGATCACCGCGCCGATGCCCGCCCCGATCAGGGCGCCGACGACCGCGTTGTGCTGTTTGCGCGCAAGGGTTTCTGCCTCGTCGATATGCTGCGCCACCTGCGGTGCGGCAGCCTGCGGCGACAGCGTCAGCGTGCGGCCCGCGGCATCGATCCGCGGTGTGAGACCGACGGTTCCGCCCGCGGCCTGCACCGTCAGCGGCAGCGTCACGACCTGATTGCCCACGGCGTCGGTGAGGGTCACCGCCTGCCCGTCGGGGGTGAGTGCGAAGCCTCCGGCGTCCACGGTGGTGGTCACCCCGCTGTCGCCCGGGGCCGCCGCGGTGACATAGCCGATGCCGTGATCGACACCGCTGATGCCCACTTCGGCCGCCGGTGCGGGCGCGGCCTGCACCGCACCCGCCGTAACCCCCGTGACTCCGATCGCGAGCAGTGCGGTGGCGGCGATTCGATTGGCTCTCATGATCTTCCCCACTTCCATCGGCCGGGCGCGGCCGATAATCCCCTCGTGGCCGGATCTCGGCCGCCCCCATTCTCCCGCGAAAAACCGTGGGCAGCGGTCGGTTTCCGAAACTTGTGATCGATCGGCATAGCTGCTGGTCCGGTTCCCGGGCCGCCCCGCTGGATCCGGCGGATGGGGTTGTCCGACCTCGCGTGGCTCATATCGACATCGCCGATCTGGATTACTTCCTCCCCCGACGGGCGGCAGTTGCTCGACGGTGTCGGCTTCCGGATCGGCGAGGGCGTGAAGGCCGCGCATGACCACCAAGTGTTTCCGGCATGCCGATGCCGGGCGGTCCGACTGGTCGGAGCCGCCCGGCAGGCGCCCTACTTCGACGGCGTCGTGCTCGGGGCCGTGGTGGTTCCCGTCGCGGATTCCGTTGTCCTGGTGGACGATTCCGGGGCGGTCGTGGCGGCCCCGGGCGTACGGTCCGGCGGGGTGGTCACCGTCGGCGCGGTCGTCGTACTCGTAGCCGAGCTTGTCGGCGCGGGGGTGGTCGACGAGACTCCGCCGGTCTGCGAGGCACTCGTACTCGACGAGGTCGTGGGCTTGGCCGAGGTACTCGTCGTCGCGGTGGATTTCGCCGCCGTCGAGGTCTCCGCGGCCTTGTAGGCGGCGGCGAGATCCGCGGCCTCCGGCTTGGCGGTGGGGTCGACGGGCTTCCCCGCCTGCGCCTGCTTCGCCAGGTGGGTGAGCCAGGCCGCCGCGTACTCGGCCGAGGTCAGCGGCTTGCCGCCGTTGGGATCGGCGTCCCTCCAGTAGTCGAAGTGGTGTCCGCTGTGGTTCGGGCCGAGGGTGAGCTGATACGGATCGCTCATGATCACGGGGATGGTGTTCTGGTTCGTCACGATCAGGCCGATGATCTCGTTGAACACCTTCTGCGGCAGGTAGGCCAGCGGCGACATATCGCCCGCCGCGATCGAATCCGCCTTCGCCGGTTGCTTCGGCGACTGTCCCGGCTTGTAGGCCGGATCCGACACCCGCAGCAGGACCTCGAGGAACGTCTCGTCGCTCTGCATCCAATTGGGCTGCGACTGAATGTCGGCGAACGCCGCCAAGGCGATCCGGCCGAGCACGACGGCGACGTCCTGTCCGGTCGCCGGAGTCAGCCCGTCGCGTTCGAGGGCGTCGAGGTTCAGCTGCCGACCGACGTTGACCGTCAACTGCAGCAGCGAGATGTTCTGCGGCGCGGCGCAGGTGAGGTCGCCGTCAGAGCAGAACGACGCGATCTTGCCGTTCAGCGCGCCGAAGTCGCCGCTGGTGCCCGGCAGCGCGCCCTGCCCCGACACCGGTTTCACGCCGTTCTGATAGCGCTGGTCGAAGCCGTCGGGATTGGCGAACGGATCCTTCGCGCCGGGGAACGGACCGTCGCCCGCGCTGCGCCCGGCATCGGCGAGAATCACGACGCCGACGACATCGGCCGGATCGACGATTCCGTATTTCCCGTCGGCGCCCGCCTCTTGATGGCCGACATTCATCGCGACGCGGCGGACGACGTCCGCGCCCTCGCTGTAGCCGACGATCGAGAACTTGGTATCCGGGCAGGCCTGCGTGATCTCCCGCATCACCCGCTCGGTATTCGCGACACCCGTGGTGACCGCGTCTTCGTAGGTCGCCATATTCGCGGGATACGCGATGTACACCGCCGCGTACGAGCCGGGCTCCACCGCCCCGGCGGGCGCGTTCACGACCGGGTCCACCCACTCACTGCTGTGGTCTCCCGACAGCGCGGCGGGCAACTCGTTACCATTGGCGTCCACCAGCAGTTTCGTGGTCCCCGCGACGGGTGTGTCGCCGCGTCCGGCGACCGAGATGGTCACCATGTCGTGGCATTCCGTGACCGACGATGTGAGCTGTGTATCCCTGGTTTGCGGCGTCGACGTGAGCGCGAAAGACGCCGCGACGATTGCCGCTACTCCCAGCGCCGCGGGTGCGGCGACGGCGGATGCTATGCGATGGCGCGCAAGGAACTCGCGAAGAGCCATGTCCTGATCCCCATTCCGGTTCTGACAAATGGACGGACAAGCCCCCCGACGGGCATGTTGTCACGGGGAACGTCGCCGCCGGGGCGTCCAGTGTTACTGGCCGGTCTATTGCGCGGGGAAGATCACGTCGAACCTTCGCGAAGATCGAAAACAGGTGAACCGATATCCGAATTGCCCGGATCATCGTCGAAATGACCGCTACCCACAGGAACGCCTCAGGCTGATCGGTCGCGAGGAGGAGGACTGCGACGAGCTCATCCGCGGATCGGCGAAAGAGTCACCGGACAGGGACTTTCGCGACTGCTTAACCCCACCGACGGCATGCTCGGGCAGGGGCGCGACGTGCTGGTGGCGATCACCACCAACGAGAACCTGTCCCGGCTGCACACCCGGCGGTGGTCCGGCCCGGCCGCTGCCTGGCCGGTTGTCGCACGCGGAGGCCGACGCACGGCTCCCGCGCGAACTCGGCGACCGGCAGCGGGGGCTACCTGTAGCGGAGGGTGCGATGGTTGATTCCCTTGTCGCACAGCGCCCTAACGCCCGGCAAACGAGGGCGCTGGTGGACTGGTCTCCGAGCCACCGACCGCGGTGGCGGGCAGCCGAAGGAAGGAAAGACCAATATGTCGGTTACGAGGTTCACGCGGGTATCGGTGTTGGCGACGGTCGCGTTCGCGGGCATGGTGGTGGCGTCGGGGAGCGCTTCGGCGCAGCCGGACGAGCGGCATCCGCTGGCCGACTCCACCTGCTCGGCCGCGCAGGTCGAGGCGGCGATGCGCGATCACGCCCCCGGGTTCGCCAGCTACCTGGACGAGCACCCCGACCACCGCGCGAGATTCCAGCACATGCTCTCCATACCGCCCGAGCAGCGCAAGATCATCATCCGGGAACGCGGTCGGGGCGGACCGGAACGGCCGGACGGCCCGGGCCGGGTCATCTTCCGCGGCGACGATCCGCGATTCGCCGACATGCCGCGGCAGATGCGCGTGGTCGCCGATACGTGCCACGGCTACTGATCGGCAGGGTGCCGGTGAGGATCGTGTCCGCCGGGATGCCGTGGCGTCCTTCGGCGGGCACGATCCACGGCGAACCTCATCGCTGCTGCGCGAGAACGCCGGTGGCCAGCGCATCGGATTCGGCCGCGGCGGTGGGCAATACCACGGTGGCCCGCAAGCCTCCGCCCGGCCGAGGCTCGGCGGTCGCCTCCCCGCCGTGGGCGTGCGCCACCGAGCGCACGATCGACAAGCCCAGCCCGGCGCCGCGTGACGCCGAGGCATCGGCGCGACGGGTGGTGGCCGTAAGGCGGCGGAAGGGCTCGAACAGCCCGTCGATGTCGTACTCGGGCACCTCCGGACCGGTGTTCTCGACCACGACCCGGCAGCGGCCGTCGGCGGCCTCGGTGCGGACGGCGACCCAGCCGCCCTCGTGGTTGTAGCGGATGGCGTTGTCGATCAGGTTGTGCGCCAACCGTTCCAGCAACACCGGATCGCCGACGACGGCCGCCGGTCTCAGGTCGGCGCGCACGTCCACCCCGGCCGCCTCCGCCGCCGGCAGAGACGCGCCGTGGACGTGCCGGACGATCTCGGCGAGATCGGCGCGCCGCTGCTCGGTCAGCCGCTGCTCGCTGCTCGCCAGCACCAGCAGCCCATCGATGAGGCGTTCGTGCCGCCCGTTCACCTCCAGCAGCGTGGCGCCGAGCTGCCGCATCGATTCCGGCGCGTCGGGCCGATCCAGCGCGACCTCGAGCAGGGTCCGGTTGATCGTCAGGGGGGTGCGGAGTTCGTGCGAGGCGTTGGCGACGAAGCGGCGCTGGCTGTCGAAGGCGCGATCCAGGCGCTCCAGCATCGCGTCGAAAGTATCCGCGAGATCCGTGATTTCGTCGCGCGGGCCGTCGAGCGCGATGCGTTCGTGCAGGCTGTCGTCGGCCACCCGCCGCACGGTCGAGGTGATCTGCTGCAGCGGCGCCAGCACCCGACCGGCCAGCAGCCACCCGAATCCGGTCGCCGCCACGCCGACGGCGGCGAGCGCGCCCAGTGACCAGGCCAGCATGGCGTGCAGCGTGGCGCGCCGGTCGGCCTCGGCCTGGGCGGCGACCGCGGAGGCCAACTGATCGGCCGCGGCCTTTCGGACCCGGAACTGCGGTTCGTCGAGATACTCGCGCACGATGAACTGCGCACCCGGGCGGCGCCCGAGCCACTGCTCCAGCGAGAAGTACATGACCCCGATCAGCACGGCGCCCGCCAGGAAGAAGGCGCCCGCGTACAGCAGGGTCAGCCGCAGCCGGACGGTCGGCCGCAACAGCCGCCTCAGCGCAGGCGATAACCCACGCCGGGCTCGGTGGCGATCAACTCCGGATCGCCCAGCTTCCGGCGCAGCATCATGATCGTGTACCGGACCACCCCGGTGAACGGATCGATGTTCTCGTCCCATGCCTTCTCCAGCAGTTGTTCGGCCGACACCACTCCCCCGTCCGCCCGCAACAACTCTGCCAGAACGGCGAATTCCTTGCGCGACAACATCACCGGCACATCCCCGCGGGTGACCGCGCGCCGGTGCAGATCCATTCGGACGCCGGATCGCTCCAGAATCGGCGGCACCGCCGGTCGTGCCCGCCGCCCCAGCGCTTGGACCCGCGCTACCAGTTCGGCGAAAGCGAACGGCTTGGTCAGATAGTCGTCGGCGCCCAGCCCGAGGCCCGCCACCCGATCGGGTACCGCAGCCGCCGCGGTCAGCATCAGAATTCGCGTTTCACCGCCGGTGCGCACCACCTCGGTGCACACCTCGTCCCCACCCCGTATCGGTAGATCCCGGTCCAGGACCACCACGTCGTAATCGTTGACCCCCACACGTTCCAGCGCCGCGCCCCCGTCGTAGACAACGTCCACAGCCATCGCGTAGCGCCGCAGTCCCGCGCCGATCGCATCGGCCAGCAACCGCTCGTCCTCGACCACCAGAACCCGCACCCCGCCCATCTTGCCCGGCGAGGCTGTTAGGTCCCTGTGAGGAAAGCGGAACTTTCCTCCGAGAGATGCATCGGTCCGGCGCTACCGCCGGGCCCTGTTCCACACCCGTGAGATGCCAGGGCCCGGCGACGGGACCGCCGGACCCGCTCGTCCTGCTGTCGAATCCGCTTACTGCTGACCGCAGGACGTCGCGTGCGCACGGCAGACGAACCAGTCACTCTCGCCGTGCGTGCGGCCGTTGCGCTCGGCCGCGCCCGTGCTGCGGTTGCGCTGGCCGTCACCCCAACGGAGCTGGCCGTTCCGGTCGCGGTTGTAGCCCGTGTTGTTTCCCCGGCTGTTGCCACCGGCGCGATCCGAGGCTCCCGAGTTGTGGCTGCCGCCGCGGCTGTCACTGTTTCCCGGCCCCGCCTCGGCGACGCCGGGCGTCGCCACGAGCGGAACGATCGCGATCGCACCGGCAGCGAGCAGTCCGGTAAGGACCCGGCGGGTGTTCGAATGTGCATTGTCGGCCATTGCTCTTCCGTTCTTCGCGCCACCTCGGACTTGAAGCGACTCAACCCGTTCTATGTACCGTTATTTAACGGCACGTTCAGTGTGGCACACAAGAGTGTGGTAGCGGTATTCCCACCAGAAGTAAGTTTCCGACGGCGGTGATCATCGACACGCGGCCACGGATCCGCCCGCGCCAGCACGGCGCCAGCCAGGCCCTTTCCATCGAATCCCCGTGAGCTGCACTAGGTATCGAGGCCGAGCCGCACCTCTCGACAGACCGCGCCCAGAACCGACGTCAGATGCCGACACAGCCGCCCCGACTACCGGGCGCCCCGCGCATCAGCACAAACACCCACCCGCCACCGCCCACTGACAATCCTTGTCACGGCACGCAATGAGCCACCATTCGGCGGCAAGATGTTGCACGCCTCAACCCTCCGAAGCCCACACCCCATCCCTCCCACCCCGGAACTATATTGGCTGGTAGACCCCCGATTTGGGTGCCCGACCATGGATACGCTAAAGTTTTCCCTCGGTCGCCCAGAAGGCACCCCACCAGATAGTCCCCTATAGCTCAATTGGCAGAGCAGCCGACTGTTAATCGGCAGGTTACTGGTTCGAGTCCAGTTGGGGGAGCATAAATCGGCCCCTGACCAGCGAAAATGGTTCGCTAGACAGGGGCTGAAGTCGTACCAGACTTGTAGATAAATCGCCGAAAGTCGCCAGGCGTACCGATCCGCTTTGATCTTGATCGGCACCGAGTCGAAGCCCGTCCACCACGGCTCTGTTCATCACAGCGGCCGCCTCGTGGTGCACCTTGCCACGCCGCATGTACTTGCGCTGAGTCATCGCAGGGTCCGCGTGCTGGAGCACGTCGGCCGTCACTCGCGCGGATAGTTTGGCGTCGTCCAGTGTTAGCGCGATCAGCTTGCGGAACGAATACGGGACGATGTCATCGGGCAGATCATGTGCTTCCCGGACCCTCTGTCATTGGTGATTCACACTCGAGAGCGCTCCGTATACGGGTATTGATTCGATATTCGACCTTGCGCAAGTCCTCGGGATCGTGGACGGACAGGCCGGAGACTTGTGGGAAGCGTTGGCGCAGAAGGCCGTTCGTGCTTCTCGTTGGTCGACCGCATCCACGGTGATCTCGGACGGCGAAGTAGATGCCCTGGCGGAGATCTACCCACTTGCCTCGCACGAAGCTACTGCGCCGAGTTGTCCGGGTCGCTCTCGGCGAAGAATGTCAGAGTCGTACCGCAGCCCTGCCGGGGCGGGCCAGCTCGCGTCCTCGCTTCCGACGCGCACCGCCGGGCGGTGACCGCGGTCGCGCAGGACACGCCGGCTTGCTCATGCATGCCGGGCACTGACCAGTTTCGGACCTCGAGAACAACGCTATCGATGCCGATCAAGGTTCGGACAGGCGGCACAAATCCGACAGAACAATGGTGAGTTCGGCTTCGCTGGTGAGGTCGGGGGCAGCGCGGGGAATCCATTGCAGCATACTGTCGGTCCGCCTTCTGACCTGGTTTTCCAGCCATGTCTTGGCTCCGCACTGTTCGAGAAGGGAGCGGATGTGCACGAGTTCGGCGAGGGTGGTGGCGCTGGTAGCGGGCTGACTGTAGAAGTCGGCCAATTCGGCAGACGTGCTGGGCGCGTGTTGCAAGGCATAGACCGCGATGATGGTCGGTTTCCGCTGCCGCAGGTCCGACAGGGGATCTTCCAGCTGCGAGTAGGGATCTTCCCACAGGCTGGCGTAATCGTTTCTGAGCTGGTAGGCCAACCCGAAAGCTCTGCCCAACCGCGTGGCGGCGGCGACGCGATCGGCGGGCGCGTTGACACTTGCGGCCCCCGAACTGAAAAAGTAGCTGGCCGGAACAGCAGCTTTGGCGGCATAGACGCGCATGACCTCGGTCAAACCGACCGAGCGTTTACGCTTGAGGACCGCCTCGGCCGTCTGCCCCTGACCGATGGTCGACACGCACGAGGCCATCTGGTGGCGTAGCCAACCCCCGTTGTCGGCAGCCTCCCCGCCCAGCCGATCGAATGCCAAGGCCACGAGAGCCGTGCCCAGATGAACAGCTGCGGGCTTGCCGAAACTCGCCCAGATGGTCGGGATTCCGTACCGTACCCGATCGCCGTCGACCAGATCATCGTGAATGAACATGCCGGCGAACATCAATGTGTTGGCGACCGCGACGTTGCGTGCACGGAGCCGGCAAGAACCGTCGCTCCCAGCGGCGAGCAAAGTGAACGTCGCGGCACGGCGGCGTGCCACCCGCTCATGCGGGTCTGTGGGGGCCCCATCGGAGTCGACCCAGCCAAAATGGTACTGGGCCATATGTCGAAGCGGCTCGTGCAATTCGGTCACCGCCTCACGCAACACAGCATCGATATCGGCAGCGACGGCTCGGCGGATCTGAAAAGCGGACTGCGGCAACATTATTCGGCTCTCCTCCGGTGAGTTGCCTGGAGCTCCGGCTATGGGCTCCATGATCAGGCGTCAACGACAATTCCGGAATCGACCGCGCCACCCTGATCCCGTCTCCATACTCGCATACCAGACCAGCCAAACGAACGGTCTTACGCGCATAACCCACCAAGAGCAGACCCGCGATCACATCTCCGACTGTTCCTGCGCCTCATACCGATTCGCGGCCTCAGCCAGCTTCGTCGCCGACTCCTCCAGCGCGGCGATCACCACCTCGGCGCCCTGCTTCCGCTCCGTCCACGACCCTCGATCAAACGGAACCCGGCGTCATCTCGAACCATATGCGCGCACCGACCAACCGAAACTCCTAGCGGATCAATGCGCGCTGCGGTGGCGCGTCGCGTAGCGGACGACGGACGCTACGGCCGCGGCGGGCAGGAAGTTCAGCAGCCAGAAGGGGATTTCCTCGACGAAGCCGTACTCTTCGTCGATCACGCCGACGGCCATGTTGCCGCTGACCAGTGCCAGCCAGACGAGCAGGAAATCCTCTGTGGCGCGGCGGATTCCGCGCTTGCCGAAGGCGGAGCCGACGAGCAGGAACACGGCGAGCAGAACGAATCCGACGAGGATGATGACGGTGGTGCGGCTCATCTGGTCTCCAATTCCGGCGCCGGGTCGGTGCCTGTGCGAAGACGTACACCAGATCGAAGAACAACTCCATCGTCGTGACCGGCGGCTCGTCACCGGTCCGTCACAGCGATTGCAGCCGCATGTCCTCCTCCTCGATCGCCACACGCCCTCGGAGCGATGGGGATGGCGTGAACGGTGATGTCGCGGCAACATCCCCGTCCACGCCGGTATCGACGGTATGTCCATACCCCGCTGATTCGGAAACAGTAAATAACTGGCTACCTACAAGGGGGGATTGTAAGTGCAGGTCGAGCGGGTTCAGTGCGCAGACGGTGTCGAACTCCGGCACGGGCTCCGTGAGCCGGTAGCATGCCGCGCATGCTCAATCCCGCGGTGTCGCCGACCGAGGAGCCGCTGGACTCGCGGCGATTGCAGCAATTCCTGTGTGTCGCGGACCATTCCGGGTTCAGCAAGGCCGCCGAGCAGCTGCACCTGAGCCAGCAGGCGCTCAGCGCATCGGTCGCCAAACTCGAATCCCAGCTCGGGGTGACCCTGTTCGACCGCACCGGGCGGCAGGTGCGGCTGACGGCGGCCGGGCAGGCGCTGCGCGACGGTGCGTCGGTGCTGCTGTCGGCGGGGCAGGTACTGGCGCGGCAGGTCCGCGACGCCGCCGCCGCGCAACGTCGGCCGTTCGTCGTCGCACATACGCCGGCGATCACGGCCGAGGAGGTGCACCGGCTGCTCGAACCGGTCCGCCACGGAATGCCGGACGTGTCGGTCACCGCCCTGCAGATGTTCCCCAAAGACCTCGAGACGGCAGTGCTGAACGGCTCGGTCGACCTCGCCCTGCGGCGCGGCACCACCGTCCCCGCCACCCTGGCGGCCGCGGTGATCGCCTACCACCCGCTGCATCTCGCCGTCGCCCGCGACCACCACCTCGCCGGACACCACGCCATCGCAATTCACGACTTGCGCGACGAGCGGTTCATCGTCTGGGCGCCGCCGGGCACGTCGTTCTACACCGACTTCATCCTGAGTACCTGTCGCCGTGCGGGTTTCGAACCGGCCCTGGTGGTGAACCGGATTCAGGGCACGACGCCGGCCACCGCGGTGCTGGACTACCCGGACGCGGTCGCCTTCGTCACCGAGCCGCCCGGCCCGGCACTCGGCGGCGACGTGCAAGTCATCGACATCACAGACCCACCCCTCGCCCCGGTGCAGGGCGTCTGGCTACCGCACACCCGCTCGGCCATCCGCGACCTGCTCACCACCGGCGACAACCCGCGCACCATCTCGCCTTCACCCCGCCGATAACCTGCCATCCCCCACAGGCTCCCGATTCCCCGCGCATCCTCGCAGACCGGTTTCCCGGCACGCCCCGGAGACCCGATTCCCCGGCGCGCTTTTGGCCGGATCCACTGCAAGTGCCCGTAGATTCCGGCCAAAAGCGCGCCGGAATAGAACCAGGTTCAAAGCGAGCACACCCTGCGCAAACAATCAATAGTGGTGAGTACACCAATAAGTTCTGTTTCACATTTGTGCAAGACGTTCCTAGCGTCGAGTTCGCAAGATCCCGAACCGACAAGAAGGACTCTCTCATGAGCACAGTGTTGGCAGGTAAATCGGCGATCGTGGCCGCGGGCGCGAAGAACCTGGGCGGACTCGTCAGCACCGGCCTCGCCGAGCGCGGCGCGAACGTGCTGGTGCACTACAACAGCGCGAGCAGCGAAGCCGACGCCGACAAGACCGTCGCCGCGATCGAGGCCGCCGGCCGCGCAGCGGTCAAGTTCCAGGCCGACCTCACCGTCCCGGCGAACGTGCGGCGCATGTTCGACGCCGCCGTCGACGCGTTCGGCTCGGTCGACATCGCGGTCAATACCGTCGGCAAGGTGCTACGCAAGCCGATCGTAGAAACCACCGAGGCCGAATACGATTCGATGTTCGACATCAATTCCAAGGCGGCTTACTTCTTCCTGCAGGAGGCGGGCAAGCGGCTCAACGACGGCGGCAAGATCGTCACCATCGTGACCTCGCTGCTGGCGGCGTTCACCGACGGCTACTCCACCTACGCCGGCGCCAAATCCCCGGTCGAGCACTTCACCCGCGCGGCCGCGAAAGAGTTCGCCGCACGCGGCATTTCGGTCAACAACGTCGCCCCCGGCCCGATGGACACCCCCTTCTTCTACCCCCAGGAAACCCCGGAACGCGTGGAGTTCCACAAGTCCCAGGCCATGGGCGGGCGCCTCACCCAGATCGACGACATCGCCCCACTGGTCGAATTCCTCGTCACCGACGGCGGCTGGATCACCGGCCAGACCATCCTCGCCAACGGCGGCTACACCACCCGCTGACGGCCCCCGCGCGGCGCCCGGACGAAAACACCGGGCGCCGCGCCCTTTTCGCACCGACCCAGGTGATGGCCATGCCCGGCGGCCACTTCGACGTCGCGGACCGCTATGTCGAGCCCACCGTGTTGTATCCGTCCGAGGGGAGCGATCCGGCGCTGCAGCAGGAAGTCTTTCGGTCCGGTGTTGCCGGTGCTGCGCTACATCGACTCGACGAGGTCGTTCAGACGATCAAGGACAAACCGAAACCGCTGGTGCTGGGCGAGGCCGAGCAGCCGGGTCGATTCCGTGGGGATCGGCCGATGCGGCTCCTCTGGCGGCGACGAGCTCCGCCGACAGCGCGAATTCTGCTCTGGGCACTGGGAATCGCGCTGATCGTCGGCGCGCTGCGAAAGTACTCCCCCTCTGATGATCGAGGGCCGACTCGAGTCGCGTCATCTCGGCCACGGATTGCGGTGTGCCTCAGGGGGTTTCCACGACCTGTTTCATTCGCTGGAGCGTTTTGAGCATGTCGTTGCGGTTGCGGCGGCCGCGCGCCCAGCCCAGCGCCGCCCAGTACACGCGGAGCAGGAAGCCGGACAGCTCGAAGGATTCAGTCACCTCTGTACCACCGTCGTTGGGGCGCAACCGATAACCCCATCGGTTGATTCCCTTGCCGCCCGGGCCCAGGACCGTGAACGCGAATTCTCGGCCCGGATCGCACGCGACCACCTTGCACACGGTCCAGTACACCGGCCCGACCTCGTTGCGGCGCACATGCCCGCGGAACTTCGCCCCGACCGCGGGCCCGGTGGCCGTGCCCAGCCACTCGGCTTCGAATGTCTCCGGGCTGAACTCGCCGATCCGGGTGATATCGCTGACCAGCTCCCACACCTTCTCCGGTGGCGCCGCCATCTGAACCGTTACCGAGTCCCGCATGCCCGGGACACTACCCGGGCCGAACCCACGCGGCGGCGCTGGACCGCGTCGCGTTCCGCGGGGAGGCGGGTCAGCTGACGCCGAGCGAATCGAGGATCATCGGGCGCGCCGTCGCCAGCGCCTGCTGCCAGTACGGCCAGGTGTGGGTGCCGTTGACGATATCGACCCGGGCGGCGATGCCCAATGCCGACACCCGATCTCGGAACATCTGCGCGGCCACCATCGTCAGCGCGTCCAGGCCCATCGCGTTCACGGTGTTGCCGACCCCGTTCGGCAGATCGAGCGGGCCCGGGAGGCCGTTGCCCGCAGAGACGTACATCGGCAGCCCGCGCAGCAGTTCGGCCTGTTCGGTGGCGTCGTTGCGGCGCCAGGCGGGATCGCTCGCGGGACCCCACATGTCGTCGACGTTGAAGTTGCCCTCGTCCCACATGGCCGCGCGCATCGCCTCGTTCCACAGCGGGAAGGTCGGATGCACGAATCCGGAGAAGGATCCGGCGAACTTGAACTGGTCGCGGTGGTGGGCGGCCAGAGTCAGGGCGGCATTGCCGCCCATGGAGGCGCCGACGACGGCATTGTTGGTCCGGGAGACGCCATACCGCGCGAGGAAGGCGGGCAGTTCCGAGGTGAGAAAGGTCTCCCACCGGTAGGTCGTGGCCTGACGATTGGTGCTGCTCGGCCGATACCAGTCCGTATAGAAACTCGAGCGGCCGCCGACCGGGAACACCAATGTCACGTTGTCGCCCGCGAATTGGCGCAGCGCGTCGGTATCGGTCGTCCACTGGCTGTGGTCGGCCGGGGCGCGCAGGCCGTCGAGCACGTACAGCGCCGCACTCCCGCCGCGCGCCGCCCACTGCACCTGGACCTTGATCGGCCCCATGCTCGACGGCACGGACAACTCCTGGAATCCGCCCGCCGGTGCCCGCAGTACCGGCGCGGAGACCGGCACCGCATGGGCCGTCGCACCGATCCCCGACAACAGCAGGACCGTTGCCACGACGGCGCCGGTCCTGCCCAGCCATTCGCGCCGTCCCACAGATCGCGCCACCCCGTGTACCTCCTCGCTTCTGTCCCGGCAAGATGCCGAAGTCCCGAATGGGTCGCTGCTCAGGATAAATTGCCGGGCGGGCCCGGCCAGCGCCGGGAAGACCTCCACATTCTCGCGCATACCCGGTGGGCCGCCGCGAACCCTGTGACGGATAACGGTTTCCCTCAAGGCCGATCCGGGACACCTACCAGCAGGGACAGCGCCACGTCGCGGGCATCCGTGATCGGGGACGCGGTGACCCGCATGCCGTAGCAGACCAGCGCGCCTTCGTGCAGTAGTGAGATGGTGTCGGCGACGGTGCCCGGGTGTGGGACGCCCGCCCGTTCGGCGATTGCGCGGAACAGCTCGCGCATCCACTGCTTCTGCTGCACTGCCACCGCGTGGCCGGGGTGGTCGGGCGGCAGTTCGGCGTGGGCCCGGATCATGCTGCAGCCCTTGGCGCTGTGCGCGCGCATCCACTCGTCGGAGGCGTCGAACACCGCTTTCAGCTGCGCCTGTGGATCGTCCGGCACCGCCACGCGGCGGTCGCGGAGCTGTTCGCGCCAGTCCGCGTCGCGGGCGCGCAGGTACTCGACGACCAGGCGCTCCTTCGAGCCGAATCGGTCGTAGAGCGTCCGCTTCGTGACTCCCGATTCGGCGGCTATCCGGTCGACGCCGACCGCGGTGATCCCGCTGTCGTAGAACAACCGCGACGCGGTGCCGAGGATCTGCCGGGCCTTCGGCGTCCAATCGATGGGGGCTGCCACGTCCACGCATTCCACTATACAGATCTGTATAGTGGAGTCGATGGGTATACAGATCAGTAAAGTCACTCTCGGCCGGGTCCGGGTCGCGGCGCTGTCGGCGCTGTTCGTGGCCTGCTGGAGTTCCGGATTCATCGGGGCGAAGCTGGGTGCCGCGGACGCACCGATCACCACCGTGCTCATGTGGCGTTTCATTCCCCTGGCCGCGGTCCTGACCCCCGTGGCGTACCGATTTCACCGCGTTCGCGCCATTCCACGGCCCAGGCCTCGAATCATGCTGCGGCACATCGTCATCGGCGTACTGTCGCAGACCGGATATCTCACGACGGTGTACTGGGCGATCGCCCGCGGGGTGAACACCGGCACCACGGCGTTGATCGACGGGCTCCAGCCGCTGGCCGCGGCGGCCCTGGTAGGCCCGCTGCTGGGCGTGGCGGTGACCGGGCGGCAGTGGGCCGGACTGGGGTTGGGCGTCTGCGGCGTCGCCCTGGTCACCGCCTCCGACGCGGCGAACGCCTCGGGCGTGCCCTGGTGGGCGTATCTGATCCCGCTGACCGGCATGCTGAGCCTGATCGCGGCGACCTTGGTGGAGCGGCGCACCCCCGGCCAGGTCCCGCCGCTGACCAGTCTGACGATCCAATGCTGCACCAGCGCAGCGATATTCACCGGCGCCGCACTGCTGACCGGAACCGCCACCCCACCGGCGGCGGGGAATTTCTGGCTGGCACTGGCCTGGCTGATCCTGCTGTCGACCCTGGGCGGCTACGGCCTGTACTGGTACCTCGTCGCGAAACTCGGTGTCACACAGGTGAATGCGCTCATGTTCCTGATGGCGCCGGTCACCGCGGTATGGGGTGCGCTGCTGTTCGGCGAATCCTTTACGGGAATCACTGCCGCCGGACTGGCCATAGGCGTCGCGGCAGTGATCACCGTCAACATGAAGCTGGGCGACCCCGCATCCGGCGCTGCGTCAGTCCGCGGCGACCGGCACTTGCTCGGCCGGGGTCGCGACCTGTCGGTAGCCGAGGGCGACGACCGCGGTCGCGAGGGCCGCGAAGGCCGCGCTGGACCACAGGGCCGTCACCGGACGGCCGGTGCCGTCGACCACCAGCCCGGCTACCGCCGGGCCGAGCACGGCGCCGATGTTGAAGGTCGTGGTGGCCAGTGCCCCCGCCACGCGCGGCGCGGTGGGCGCGGCGGTCCGAACGATCGTCGCGATGAGGGTGGACCCCACACCGAAGGCGACCGCGCCGGACACCGCCGCCATGACCACCACACCGACCAGGGTGTGCGCGGTCAGCGCGGCGAGCAGCCAAACCCCCACGAGCACAACAGTTCCGAAGGCCACGATCCGTCCGCCGCGGCGGTCGCCGTAGCGGCCGCTGAGCGTCACTCCGAGAAACGAGCCGACGCCGAAACATGCCAGCGCCACGGGAACCCAGCGCTCGGCCCCCGCGGCGACACCGCCGGTGATCGTGCCGAGATAGGTGAACCCCGCGAACGTCGCCGCATTGACCAGCACACCCGCCGCGACGGCGACCCGGACCGGCCGCCGGGCCACGACCGCCCATTCGCTCCGCAGCGAATGTTCCCGCGCCGCCGGCCGATCACCCGTGCGCGGGACCATCCCCCATACCGGCGCCAGCGCGACCGCACTGACGATCGCCACCGCCCAGAACGCCGACCGCCATCCCCAAGCCTGGCCCAGCAGCGTTCCGGCGGGCACACCGGCAATGCAGGCCACGGTCACCCCCGACACCACCACGGCGGTGGCGCGTCCGACCGCGGCCGGACCGACGAGCCGCGGCAACGCCGCCAGCGCGACGGCCAAGAACCCCGCATTCGCCACCGCGGCGACCACCCGGGTCACCAGCAGCACCGCGAACTCGGCCGTGACCGCCCCGACGACATGGGCGGCACAGAACACCGCCAAAAACCCTGCCGCCGAATGCCTTAGCGGCCATCGCCCCGCCAGCGCCACCACGGCGGGCGGCCCCAGCACCATCCCCGCCGCGTACAGCGACGTCAGCAGACCCGCGCTACCGAGGGAAACCCCGGTATCGACGGCGATCCGCGCCATCAACCCCGACACCATGAACTCGGACGTGCCCTGCGCGAAAACCGCGACAGCCAGCACGAACACCACAATGGGCATAGAAGATCTCCGGATGCGAGGGCGCCCCGCGGCGCCCGGACGGAAATGCACGCCGGGCACAACCCCGACGGCAAGAAATCGACATCGTCCGGCGTTACGAATACGCCCCGGCCGTTGACAACCGGAGACCACGCACCCGCAACGCCGCCCGGCCCTTGAGACCGAGCGGCTACCGTCTGGACGACTCCGGAGAATTCACCCCCGCACCGTAACAGCCACCCCGCCCACCCGGCCAACGAGTTGGCTAGAGCGGCATGAGATGGTGCTTGCGAGGGTCGTGGCGGGCGGTCTTGTCGCGCAACAGGTGCAGGGCCTTGCGGATTTCCAGGCGGGTGTCGGCGGGTCGGATGACCGCGTCGATGTAGCCGCGTTCGGCGGCGACCCAGGGGGTCGCGACGGTGGCGTTGTAGAAGTCGATCATCTGCTGGCGCAGGGCCGGGCGGTCCTCGTCGGGGACGGCCGCGAGCTGGCGGCGCTGGGTGAGGCTGACGGCCGCCTCGCCGCCCATCACCGCGATGCGGGCCGTTGGCCAGGCGAGGTTGACGTCGCCGCCGAGTTGCTTGCACCCCATCACCGCGTAACCGCCGCCGTAGGCCTTGCGCACCACGACGGTGACGATCGGAACGGTCGCCTCGACCACCGCGTAGAAGAACCGGCCGCCGCGCTTGATGACGCCGATCCGCTCCTCCTCGACGCCGGGCAGCACGCCCGGGGTGTCGACGACGAAGATCAGGGGAATCCCGAATCCGTCACAGAGGCGGATGAAATGGGCGGCCTTGTCCGAGGCCCGGGCGTCGATCGCGCCGCTGGACACCAGCGGCTGGTTGGCGACGACACCGACGCTGCGCCCGTCCACCCGCGCGAATCCGGTGATCATATTGCGCGCGGCGCCGTCGCCGACCTCGTGGAACCCGCCGTCGTCGAAGATGCGCAGCAGCACGTCGTACATGTCGTATCCGGCGCGGTCGGAGTCGGGGATGATCGAGTCGAGTTCCCGGTCGGCGTCGGTGATTTCGGGTTCGAGGCCGGGATTGACCACGGGCGCCTGCTCGAAGCAGTTCGACGGCAGATAGCTCAAATACGTACGCGCCCAGTCGAACGCGGCGCGCTCGTCCGCCGCGACATGGTGAATATTGCCGTTCTGAGCCTGGGTGTAGGCGCCGCCCAGCTCGTCGAGGGTGACCTCCTCGCCGGTCGTCTCGCGGATGATCTCGGGCCCGGTCACGAACATGTGCGCCGACTCGGTCGCGATCAACACATCGGTGTTGATCGGTGAATACACCGCTCCCGCAGCACATTTGCCGAGCATCAGCGAGACCTGCGGAACCACGCCGGACAACCGCAGCTGCCGCCTGCTCATGGCCGCGTACCAGGCGAGCGAGGTCACCGCGTCCTGCACCCGGGCGCCGCCGGAGTCGTTGATCGCGATGAACGGGCAGCCGACATCGGCGGCGAAATCCATCGCCCGGGCCACCTTGCGCCCGAACATCTCCCCCACCGAACCGCCGAACACCGTCTGGTCGTGCGCGATCACGACCACCGGGCGGCCCTCGACGGTCCCGCGCCCGGTGACCACGCCGTCGCCGTAGAGTGCGTCGGCGGCGCCGGGCTGCTTCACCAGCGCCCCGATCTCGAGGAAGCTCCCCGGGTCGAGCAGCATGTCGATGCGCTCGCGGGGACTGGGAATACCCTTCACGGCGCGCTTGGCGACACCTGCCGCCCCGGCCGGTTCCCGCGCCGACGCGAGATGCTCGCGCAGCAAGTTCAGCTTCGCCGCGGTCGTCGTCTCCAAAGGGTCGATCCTCCTCGTTGCTGCGGGATTGCCGATTACGCTTCCACTCGACACTAGTAGGTATAGACGCGTACACAACGATGTGCACTGCAATAGACTCGCGAGCGTGTCGTCTACAGCAATGCAGCGCGGCGGGGAGCCGACATATCAGCAGCGCAGCGGGCGCGCACTCGAGGAGCGCACGCAGGCGATGATCATCGCGGCGGCCGAGCAGGTCATGACCGCGAGAATCGCCGCGCCCGGTCCGGACGGTTCGATCGCGCACCTCACCACCGCCGACGTATGCGCGGCGGCGCGCGGATACGTCCGGCGCGACGGCACCGAGGGCCCGATCCCGAAGGCCACGATGTGGAAGCATTTCAAGACGATCGGCGCGCTCGCCGCCGCGGTGGTCGAGACGATGACCGCGGGGAACCGGCCCGTTCCCGACGAGATCATCGACCTGGCCGCCGCCGGCGCCCGGCCGCACAGTCGCCGCGAGACCGACGACGCGGCGCGCTGGGAAGCGCGGTTCTCCAGCAAGCACTACAGCCTCGCGCAGTTGGAGGCACAGTTCGACGCCGCCTCCGCCCGCGACGACCGGCCCGACATGCTCTACTGGGCCGCCGAACGCGCTGCGCGCCCACTGCGCAGCCACCGGCGCGGTGACCGGACGCACGTGCGCAGCGCCCGCGACTGGGCGCGCCGCGGGCTGCGCCTGGTCGCTATCGATTCCCGCCTGGACTGCATGATCGGCATCCGCTGCGCCCAGACCGCCGCGGCGGCCGAGGCCGTGCTGTCGCGCGAGGCCGACTACGAGCCCACAGGGCTGAGCCGGATTCGGTCGATCAAGGAGACCGAGATGTCGTTCGCCGCGGCGCTCGGGTGGGACCTGCACCGGGAGCTGGCGCGATTCCACGCCGACCATGCCCGCGGGCTCGTCGAGGCCGACCCGGAGCGCGAGATGCAGGCGATGCTGACCGTCGCGACGACGCTGCCCGCGCTGTGCGGACCCGATTCCGCGCCGACGCGAGAACCCCGCGACGGCTTGCGCGCCGAGGAACTCGCCGACATCATCGCCGGACTGTGCCGAATCCGGCTGGCCTATGCCGACCACCCCGACCATCGGGAGCTGTTCGCCGATCTCTTCGGCGACCGGGTGCCCGAGCTGACGCGGGCCCTGCTGGCGTGCTTCCCGGCGACCAATGACGAGCGTCGCCGTCACGAAGGCAATGTCCGGGCGCTGCTACGTCTCGACGACCTCGCGCGGCGCCTGGACCGCATCGACCCGGCCGCCGAGCCCGAGACCTTCCTCGCCCACCTCGCGGCCTACGAGCAGGCCTCCGGCGATCTGTTGCGGACCACCGAATTCGGTAGCGTCCGTGACATTCTCGTCGCCCGCTACCTCACCGCCAAGGCCCGCGCCCTCGTGCTGCACGAAGAGCGGCGAACCGGTCCGACGCCACCGCGGGCGGTCGGTTCGCTCGTCCGCCCCGATCCGGCCGTGCTGACCCAGGCCGCCATCCAGTTCTACGACCACGCCGCCAAGGTCACCAGCCGCCGCGGCTCCGCCGGGGTGCTCCGGGAGCGGGCGGCCCGCGCCCGCGCGGAACTCGAGCGGTCGAAACCGCCGGGAGACAACGGGAACCCCGACGAGACGGAGGTGGCGGACGGCGCCTTCGAGACCATCCTCGCGGCCATCAACGATCTCGTGCTGATCACCATCAGCCGCCGAAACCGCTTCAGCGACACAGAAATCCGGCGGCTGCTCGATATGATCGACCCGATGTACTACTACATCACCTCCGGGCGGAACTGAACGTCGCCCACACCGGGCCGACCGCCAGCCAGATCAGCAGCACCGTGGTCAGCCTGCCCATCCACGCCCACAGCTGCTCGGTGCGGTCGGGCGAGCCGACCACGAACACCAGCAGCAGCATCACACCGCAGGCGATGGCCCAGGCGAGCAGGCATTTCGCCCATTCCCGCCACTCGTAGGGGACCCGCCCGGGAGCGCCGGACGGCGGCGGTTTCACCGGCGGCGGTCCCCCGGCGAACCGATGGTTGACCCGCTGGTCGACCCAGCGAATCGTGCTGTGCCCGAACGCGATACTGAAACCCAGGTAGGCGGCGCCGAGCCCGTGCGCGGCGGTGGCGGTACTGCCCCGACCGAGGTCGAACACCGTCACGATCAGCAGCGCCAGATCCAGCAGCGGCGTGCTGATCAGCAGCGCGTTGCTGACGCGGCGCCACCGCAGCAGATAGCGGACGGCCAGCCCGAGCGCCAGCAGCACCCAGAACCCCACCTCGCAGGCCGCGATCATCGCCGCGAGCGGGTTGGCCCGAACCGGGTCGAGTGCCCCCGCCACGCCCTCGAGCGTGCCGGCCCGAACCTGAGCGAGTGCCCCCGCCACGCCATCGAGCGTGCCGGCCCGAACCTGAGCGAGTAACGCCTCCATGCCCCGAGCGTGCCGGTCCCTGCCCGTGCCGCGCGTCGGCGATCGGGGGCACACCGGGTCATCACTTCGTTGGATGCCCGCCCAGACTCGTTCCCCCTTTCGTCCGAGATCCACCCGGCACCGGATGTGCTGAGATGGAAGGCATGAGGGTGCCCAGGTTCGGCGACTGGCCCGCCTGGCGCCGCGACGGGCTGATGGCGCTGGCCTGTTTCGGGGCCGGCAGCCTGCTGCTGACGGTGCAGGTGCCGCTGACCGTGCGGTTCGGCACCGGCTGGTCCGTGCCCGGCTGGGCACATCTTGTGCCGCTCGCCGGTGTCTGCTGTTGCCAGCTGCTGCGGACTCGCGCGCCGATCGCGGGCCTGCTCGCCGGGCTGGCGGTCACCGCGGCCGCCGCGCCGATCGGGTGGAGCCTGGGCATGCTGTACGTGCTCTGCGACCTGCTCTACTGCGCGACCCTGAACGGCTCGCTGCGGGCGAATCGGATCATCATCCGGGGGGCCGGGTCGGTGGTCGTCGCGGCCGGTCTCGGCGCGGGCCTGGCCACCGGCGACTGGCGGAAGGGGCTGCTGACCGTGCTGGGAATCGGCGCGTTTCCGCTGATTCCGGTGTGGTGGGCGAACGAGGTCCGGGCGCACCGCACCATCGCCGACTCCGAACGCGATCGCGCCGATCAGCTCGTACGGATCGCCGAGTTGGACCGCCGGGCCGCGGTCACCGCCGAGCGCTCCCGGATGGCGCGCGACCTGCACGACGTCGTGGCCGGGCACCTGTCCGCGATCGCGATCCAGTCCGAGGCGGCGCTGTCCATGGTCGACGGCGACCCGCGCATGATGCGGACCGTGCTGGCCTCCGTGCGGGAGAACAGCGTCGCCTCGCTCACCGAGATGCGGGCGATGATCGGGCTGCTGCGGTCGGACGAGACCGGCGAGCCCCGCACCGCTCCCGCCCGCTTGTCGGATCTGGAACCGCTGCTGGATTCGGCGCGCGCGGCCGGGCTGACCGTGCGCGCGGATCTCGACATCGCGCCGAATCTGCCTGCGGCGCTGGACCTTTCCGCCTATCGAATCGTGCAGGAGGCACTTACCAATGCGGTCAAACACGCCCCGGGCAGCCGGGCCGAGGTCAGCGTGCGCCGCGCGGACGGCAGGCTGGTGATCGATGTGATGTCCAACCATGCCGCGGCCGCGACCGGTTCCGCGGGCGGCGGCACGGGTCTGACCAACATGCGGGAACGCGCGCATGCCGTGGGCGGCGTGCTCACCGCCGGACCGTGCGACGACGGCTGGCGGGTCCGGGCGGAGCTGCCGGTGCCGGAGGCGGCCGGATGACCGTTCGCGTACTGCTCGCCGACGATCACGCGGCGGTCCGGGCCGGTCTGGCCATGATCCTGGGCGCGGCCGACGGCATCGAGGTGGTGGCGGAGGCCGCCGACGGCGACGCCGCGGTACGCAAGGCCACGGCGCTGCGGCCCGACGTCGTGCTCATGGACGTGCGGATGCCGGGCCGCGACGGCATCGACGCCACCCGGCACCTGGTCGAACAGGGCATCGCCCAGGTGCTCATGCTCACCACGTTCGACCTGGACGAGTACGTGTACGGGGCGCTGCGCGCCGGGGCGGCCGGCTTCCTGCTCAAATCGGTCGAGGCCGCGCGGCTGGTGGAGGCCGTCCGGCTGGTCGCCGCCGGGGACGGCGTGCTCGAGCCGAGCGTCACCCGCCGGGTGATCACCGCCTTCGCCGACACCCCGGGCCCGTCCACCCCGCCTCCCGGTCTCGCGGACCTGACCGACCGCGAACGCGACGTCCTGACCTGCCTCGGCGAGGGCCTGTCCAACCAGCAGATAGCCCGCCGCCTCTCGATCAGCGAGGCCACGGTGAAAACCCACGTCTCCCGGGTCCTATCCAAGCTCGACCTACGCTCCCGAGTCCAAGCCGCCATGCTCGCCCGCGACGCGGGCCTACTCCCGTAATCGCATCCCCGGCATGCTCTCGGCCGGGGTCAGTCGATCGGGTACCTGATGCCGAGGGCGGTGCGGTCGCCCGAGGCGAAGGTGGTGACGAGGTCGTCGGCTACCTGGACGAGGATGTCGCGGCCCTCCACCGCGACGGCCCAGTCGCGGGGCAGGGCGGCGACGCCGTACACGGCGCCGAGGAGGTTGCCCGCGACCGCGCCGGTGGAGTCCGAATCGCCGGAGTGGTTGACCGACAACAGGAGTGCGGCGCGCACGTCACCGGTCCGGACCGCGTGCAGGGCGCAGTACACCGCGACGGCCAGGCACTCCTCGGCGATCCAGCCCGCGCCGACCTGCTCGACCCGCTCGGGCGTGGGCTCCTGTTCCGACAGCTCGACCGCCCGGCCCAACGCGGCCACCGCCTCCCCCGCCGCGGGGAACACCGCGAGCTGAGACATGGTCTGCCGCACCGCGTCCGGCAGTTCGACACCGTTCACCACGCGATCGACCAGCGCCGCGAACGCCCCCGCCGCGAAGTATCCCGTCGGATGCCCGTGGGTCAGCTGCGCGGCCCGCGCGGCCGTCGAGAAAGCCTGGTCGGGCCCCACGCCGATCAACCCGAACGGCGCGGACCGCATCACCGTGCCGCAGCCCTTCGATCCCGGATTCACCGGCCCCTCCTGCCCGAGCGGGCTCGGCGCCAGGAACTCCCGCGCCTGCCGGCGCAGGCCCGACATGCACGCATTCCCGGGTGCGCGAACGGCGTGCAGAAACCGCAGGCCGATCAGCCAGCCGCCGGGCTCGGGGCCCTCCTGCTCCTGGGTGTAGAGCCAGCGCAGGTAGGCGCGATGCAGGGCCGGGATCGGATCGGCGCCCGGCGCGGCGCGCAGCAGCCCCTCGGCCGTGAACAGCGTCATCTGGGTGTCGTCGGTGATCTGTTGCGGCGCAGCCGGATCCGACTGCGGCAGAAATCCGGTCACCCCGTCGGCGCCGTACCGCTCCCGAATCTTCGGCAGTTGCACGAACTCGATCGGCCACCCGAGCGCGTCGCCGATGGCCCCGCCCAGCAGCGAGCCTCGAACACGGTCGAATACTGTCTCATAGTCCACCACGAGACAGAATCTAGGCGATCAGTAGGCGATGAACAGGATCTCGTCGCGCGAGTACTCGTGCCCCGGGTGGTTCGCGGCCAGGTGGGCCTGCGTCTTCTCCACCAGATCGTCCTCGTCGGTCCCGACGATCGCTTCGCCGCAGGGGCAGTTCAGGTTTCGCTTCATCTGTTTGTCCTTCCTCCTTTCTTCGCGAGTCTAGAGGGGCGGGTCAGGGCCTGCGCCCGAGGATCTCGTAGATGATCTCCGGACCGTCCTCCTCGTCCCACTGCCGCCCGACCTCGACCAGGCCGTACCGCGAGGCCAGCCGATAGGAAGCGGTATTGCCGGGGCTGATCGAGGCCCGGACCGTCCGGATCCGCGGATCTTCCCCCGCGCGGCGCAACAGGGCCTCCAGCGCCGCGCGCGCATAGCCGCGCCGCCGGTGGGCCGGGTCGATGGCGTAACCGACCTCCACCGTTCCCGTGTCGTCAGGAGGTGCGTGATACCCCGCCATCCCCACGGTCAGCTGCCGCGGCACGTCGACGACGGCGCCGGTGACCCAGGCTGTGCAGGCCGGGTCCTCCCGCGCCTGCCTGCCGCGCCACGCCCACACCCGACGCCAGCCGGGATCGGTGAAATACTCGGTCAGCGGCACCGGGCTGAGCGCGTTCGCCGCCGCCAGATCGCCCGCGGTGAGCGCGTCGAAGATCGGACCGCTGAGCGCGACGATCCGGACGACCGGGGTTCGGCCGACCTCGTCGGGCACGGTCTGCTGCAGTGACACGCATCCAACCTCTCACACCCGCGGCCGGATATCTTCGGTGCGACGGAAGGAGATTCGGACGTGCACGAGGACGAGCCGCTGATCGTCGTGGACGCGGCCAATGTCGTCGGCTCTCGTCCCGACGGCTGGTGGCGCGATCGCGCGGGGGCGGCACGGCGACTGCTCCTCCGGCTGAGCGCGACCGGGCAGCTCGGGGACATCGTCGTCGTCCTCGAGGGCGCGGCGAGGGCCGCCGCCGGGAACAGCGGCGAATTCGACACGCTGCGCGTGGTGTCGGCGGCGGGGTCCGGGGACGACGCCATAGTCGCCGAGGTGGCCGCCGCCCGGCCGCCGGTCACCGTCGTGACCGCCGATCGCGGGCTCCGCGCCCGGGTCGAGGCGCTCGGCGCGCGGACGGTCGGCCCGCGCTGGCTGCTGGACCGACTGGAGCCCTGACCCGATCACGCGGACCCGGTGGGCTCCCAGTCGTTGGGGTGACCGTGCACCGCGGGGTCGTAGAGCACGACGAACCGGAACTGCTGCGGCGCGGACAAGGGGAAGGGGCCCACGCTCAGTTCCTCGGAGGTGTATCGGTCGCTGCTCATCGTACGGACCCACTTCGGGGTCCGGTCCTGCTGGTCGAGCCACTTCTGGAAGACCGAGCGCGACGGCTTGGCGGCCATGATCACCGACATCAGCGGTAGCGCCTCGAGCTCCTCGACGGTCGAGACGAATCGTAGGCCGCTCACCCGTCGCGCCTCTCCCGGCCGAGCCTGGAACTCCGTTCGGCTCTATCCCTCGTTCGCTCGCTCCGTACCCTCATGCGGTTGATCTTCCCATCCACCCCCACCTGCGGTGGCGCGCTTCACGCGGATTACCGGACCGGGGGGATTGTCCGCGCCCACCGCGAGGCCGAGATGCGGCAACCGTCAGGTGCGCACGGGGGCCTGCGCGCCGAGCGCGAGGTGGTGGTGCAGCAGCACCGTCAGGTGGGCGCGGGCGTCGTCGAAGGGCCGGGGCGACTTGAGCGCGCGGCTCTGCACGATCGCGCCCTCGATCGCCGACAGCAGCAGGCCCGCCAGCGAGCTCGCGGTCTCCACGGGGACACCGGCGGCGACCAGTCCGCGGGCCAGGCGATCGGTCCACTCGGTGAAGGCCTGCCCGGCCACGGACTGCACCGCCGGGTCGAGCTCGTCCAGGGCGGCGGCCATCATGAACGACCCCTCCCGGTAGTCGCTGGCCTCGAGCGGGTCGCGCCAGAACGCGAACAGCGCGTCCAACCACTGTTCCGGCGTCGGCGCGGTGGCCAGCGCGTCGGCCGTCACGGAGACGTGCGAATAGACCACGCGCGACACGATCCGCGTCGCCGTCTCCACCAGTTCGCCCTTCCCCGAGGGAAAGTGCTGATACAGCGAATTGCGCGAGGCGTTACTGCGCTTGAGCAGTTCACTCAGCCCGGCCGCGTGCACGCCGTGCTCCTGCACCGTGGCGATGGTGCTGGCGATCAATCGGGTGCGCGGTCCGGCGGTCACGCGAAGCCCTCCTACCCTTGTGTGAACCAATCGGTTCATGTTAGACCTTACATGCGTGAACCGATCGGTTCATGCGAAGAGAGGATCGCCGTGCCCGCCCACATCGCCACCGCCACCCCGGTCTCCCATGCCGAACTCCTCGGACTGGGCGTGTACCGACCCCGCCGCGTCGTCCCGAACGCCGAGATCGTCGACCGCATCCAGTCCTCCGACGAATGGATCCGCACCCGCTCCGGCATCACGGCCAGACGCTGGGCCGAGCCCGACGAGACCGTGATCTCCATGAGCACCGCGGCCGCCCGCGACGCCCTCGCCGCCTCCGGCATCGGCGCCGACCGGATCGACGCGGTGGTGCTGGCCACCTCGTCGCAGATGGTGCTGGGCCCGTCGGCCGGTGCGGTGGTGGCCACCGAACTCGGCATGCACGACACCGCGGCATTCGACGTGTCGGCCGGGTGCGCCGGATTCTGCTACGCGCTGGCCAACGCCGCGAACCTGGTCCGCTCCGGCCAGGCCCGCTACGTGCTGGTGATCGGCGTGGAACGGCTGACCGATCTGCTCGATCCGACCGACCGCACCTGCGCGTTCATCTTCGCCGACGGCGCCGGGGCGGTCGTGGTGGGCCCGGCGGAGGCCGAGGGCATCGGACCGGTCGCCTGGGGCTCGGACGGCAGCCAGACCGCGGCGATCAAGCAGGACAAGGATTTTCAGCAGTACTTCGCCGAGGTCGCCACGGCCGAGGCGAGCGGCGGCAGCACGGTGCGGCCCTATATCCGGATGGACGGCCAGGCCGTATTCCGCTGGGCCGTCACATTTCTGGAGAAGGCCTGCCGTGACGCCCTCGACCAGGCCGGGGTCGCCGTCAGCGATCTCGACGCCTTCGTGCCGCACCAGGCCAACAGCCGCATCACCGACGCACTCATCCGCGTGCTGGGCGTCCCCGACAATGTCGCGGTGGCCCGCGATATCGCCGAGACCGGCAACACCAGCGCGGCCTCCATCCCGATGGCCATGGAGGAGTTGCTGCGCTCCGGCTCGGCCAAGCCCGGCGACATCGCCCTGCTGCTCGGCTTCGGCGCCGGTCTCGCCTACGCGGGCCAGGTAGTGCGGCTACCCGCCATCGGATAAGGCCAGCCGCCAATCCCGGCCCCCGTTCCCGGCACGGTTCCCGACCCTGCGTTCCCAGCACGCTTCCCTGGCCCCGCATTCCCGGCACGCTTTTGGCCGGGACCCTGCCGAGCGCGTCCGTCACGTGGCGTACATGCCGATGACCGGCTTTCGCGACGGCTCCAGGGTGGTGAGCAGGGTGCGCATGACGTCCTCGGGGACCGCGACGCATCCGGCGGTCGGCTTGTCCGCCGCGACGTGGACGAAGAACGCCGAACCCTGCCCCGCGACAACCGGTGCGCGGTTGTAGTCGATGACCAGCGCGTAGTTGTACTGCGGATCGGTTGCCCCGAGATTCTCGGCGGCCTCGGTGTCGAACGGGCACTCCGAATCGGCGCACTGATACTTCTGGTTGTAGAAGGGGCTCTCGGTATCCGACACCCACCACCAGGTGTTCGACGGATCGACGGGCAGGTAGGGCAGCCGCGCCCGCGTGTCGGACATGCGGCCGAAGGCCTCCGACACCGTGAAAGTGCCCTCCGGGGTAAAGGAGGAGCCCTCCCTCGCCTGCTTCGAAATCCCTTCCTTCCCAACCCATGCCGGGGTGCTGAGCGTGCGCTTCCAGCGACTGCCGCGCTGCCACAGTTCGAGCGTCCCGTGGTCGGCCCCGCGCTCGGCCGTCACCCAGACGACCTGGGTGCCCGGAACGGCGTCGGCATCGAACGGCGGCGGCTCGTCCGCCGTGAGCCCGGGCAGCAGTAGGAGAATTCCGGTCACCGCCAGGATCACCACCACCACCGTGGCGATCAGCCAGCTCGCCTTGTTCCGAAAGTCGCTGTTCGACATTGCCGTTCACGTCCCTGGGGTCGATTGATCGCGAATACGCTGCGGTGATCATGCCCGAAATTTCTCGGCGCGCGAATCGATGGCGAAAATTCTCGGGTCTCAGTTGACCGGACTACGGCGCTCCAGGAAAGCCGGTGTCGCGCCAGACGCCGTCGAGTTCGCCGATCCGTACGCGGACACCGACAGTCCGGTAACCGGCCTCGTGATGTAGCCGCGCGGTGAGGCCGGGGCGCCCGCGGCCCATCCGACCACCACCGCCCCGGCCGCCACACCCGGCCGTCCCCTCGAATTGTGAAGGATCCCCGATGCCAAAAGATTTCGATATCACGTCGTCGGCGGCGGCCAGTCCGGACTCGCCGCCGCACTGCATGCCGCCGACTATCGCGAGCCGACACCCCGGATTGGTCTACACCGGTGTGGAATTCCAGCGCAGCTTCGCCTCCGACACGCTGCGAAGCGTCCAGTGCGACGCCGAGCACGTGGCCGCGGCACTCGCGGGCGAAGCCGGTGCGATCATGCTCGCCGCCGGATAGCGCGAGGAGGCCGCAACTCGGCGACGAGATCCGCGACGAGTGTGCGGATCTCGTCGCGGATGGGCCGCACGGCGTCGAGGCCCTTACCGGCGGGATCGTCCAGAGTCCAGTCGCGGTAATCGACGCCCGGGAAGTACGGGCAGGTGTCGCCGCAACCCATGGTGATGACCACGTCGGAGGCTTCGACGGCGTCCGGGGTCAGGATCTTCGGCGACCGGGCGGACAGGTCGATGCCCACCTCGGCCATGGCCTCGACCGCGGCCGGATCGATCGAGTCGGCCGGAGCGGTGCCCGCCGACCGCACCTCGATCGCGTCTCCGGCGAGTTCGACCAGAAACCCCTGAGCCATCTGGGACCTGCCCGCGTTGTGAACGCACACGAACAGGACGCTGGGCTTGGATGTCATGGTGTACAGGGCCTTTCGGCTCAGGGGGCAGGGATGTCGAGCTCGGACAGCCGGTCGGATCTGAATGTGTCTGTGCGGCAGGACTTTCGGTCATGGTCGACTCCGGGAACTGGTGTGGATTTGCTCGGTATTGTTGACACCGAAGCGCTTTCGAAGGGGTAGCGAGATGTAGACCAGACCCACCAGCACGGGCACCTCGATGAGCGGGCCGACGACTCCCGCCAGTGCCTGACCGGAGGCGGCGCCGTAGGTGGCGATCGCGACCGCGATGGCGAGTTCGAAGTTGTTGCCCGCGGCCGTGAAAGCCATCGTCGTGGTGCGGGCGTAGCCGAGACGCAGGAACGCGCCGAGCAGATAGCCGCCACCCCACATGAGCGCGAAGTAGATCAGCAGCGGGAGGGCGATGCGGACGACATCCACGGGGTGCGAGGCGATCTGTCCGCCCTGCAGCGCGAACAGGATGACGATCGTGAACAGCAGGCCGTACAGCGCCCACGGACCGAGGCGGGGAAGCAGGGCCGACTCGTACCATGCGCGCCCCATCGCGCGCTCCCCCAGACGACGGGTGAGATAGCCTGCCAGCACAGGGATTCCGAGAAATATCAGCACCGACTCGGCGATCTGCCACGGCGAGGCGTCGATGGTGGTCTGCTCCAGGCCCAGCCATCCGGGCAGCACCGACAGATAGAACCAGCCGAGCACCGCGAACATGATCACCTGGAAGATCGAGTTCAATGCCACCAGGACGGCGGCGGCCTCGCGGTCACCACAGGCCAGGTCGTTCCAGATGACCACCATCGCGATACACCGCGCCAGGCCGACGATGATCAGGCCGGTCCGGTACTCGGGCAGGTCCGGCAGCAGCAGCCACGCCAGCGCGAACATCAGCGCCGGTCCGATCACCCAGTTCAGGACCAGCGAGCCCACGAGCAGACCGCGATCGCCGGTCACGGAGTCGAGCCGGTCGTAGCGCACCTTCGCCAGCACCGGGTACATCATGACCAGCAGGCCGACCGCGATGGGCAGCGAGATCCCGTCGATCTCCACCGCGCCGAGCACCTCCCCCAGCCCCGGAACCATCCGGCCGAGCAGCAGGCCCGCCACCATCGCCACGCCGATCCACACCGGCAGGAACCGATCCAGCGTCGACAGCTTGCCGACCACCCCGCCCTCGGCGGTCGCGGTGTCGATACTCACGCGCCCACCCCCGCCGCGGCACCCGGAACCAGGACGACATCCGAAATCCGTTGCAACGCTTCCGGAACGACCCGGTAATACACCCACGACGCGCGCCGCTCGCTGGCCAGCAGCCCCGCCTCCCGCAGCACTTTCAGGTGGTGCGAGATCGTCGGCTGACTCACCTCGATCCCCTCCGACAACTCACACACGCACGCCTCGCCACCGACCCGGCTCCCGATCCCCCACAGCAACCGCAGCCGTATGGGGTCCGACAGCGCCTTGAACACGCCCGCCAACTCCCCGGCCGCCACCTCCGCCAGCGGTTCGCGTACCACGGGACGTGCGGCACATCCCTGCACCTCCGCGACCGGCAAGCCCAGATTCGACATGTGTCTATATTGATGAATATCTAATCTGTACGCAAACCAACAACAGCTGAACAGCGCTCAGGCACTCGCATCGGCTGCCGACACCGAGCGGTGGATGGGGTCGATCTGCGACCACTACGACGAGGTGTTCTCGGCGCCGCCGTTCGTCTGGCCGGAGGGCGAGTCGGCCCGGCACCGGGACATGATGCGCAGGTTCGTTCAGGATCCGACATTCGGCGTCGCCTTTGCCCAGACCACCGAGTCGCTGGTCGGCTTCGCCTACGGTGTCGGCCTGAAGCCGGACACACCGTGGTGGGACGGCTTTCAGCGACCTGTTCCCGACAGCGTGACCCGCGAGTGGCCCGGACGGACCTTCGCCGTCATAGACCTTGCCGTCCAGCAGGATTGGCGTCGCCAGGGCCGCGGGCGCCGACTGCTCGACGTGCTGCTCGGCAGCCGCCGCGAGGAGCGAGCGACGCTGGCCGTCCAGCCCCAGGCCGCGGCGTCCCACGCGTTCTACGAAGCCGTCGGCGGCTGGCAGTTGATCGGGCGACAGGACACCCCGGACTACATGTCACCCCAATTCGACATCTACGTATCTATCCACGCCCGTAATTCAGCTTCCGACTGCATGTTTCGTGCCGAGAACTGCGAGGTCGAGGCGGCCGACAGAGGGAACCTCGAGACAGCACCGGGAACCGGGCCATCGACGGCGACGATCTGATCGAACCGTGCCCTCGCGTGCGAACCTGGGGACCACCGACCTTCCGTTGGCCCGCCAGTTCGTCACGGTCTTCGGGTCGACCTCCAGCAGCGCCGCGAACTCGCGGACCGATAGCCGGATCGCGGTCTGCAGCGCGATCGCCTCGAAACCGGTCCATCCCCTCGCCAGCACCATCGCGGTCCTCCGGTTGGCCTGTTGGTAACTGCCTACGCCCGGTGGGCCGACGGGGACCTCCCCGGTCTGGGCCACGGGCCGTAACCGACTTACCGCATGCGGGCCGTACCTACGCTCGCAGCCCGTCGAGCACGAAGGGCAGCGCGCCCCGCCAGGCAGCCTCCCCGGCGTTCTCGCCGAGCAGCGAGAGGGCCCAGAGCAGGTTCACCACGTCCTGGTCGGTGGCGTCGGCGCGGATCGCCCCTGCGCGGCGGGCGCGGTCGAGCACGGCCGAGAAGTGAGTCATGCCCCGCGTGCATGCCCGGGCCAGTTCGGCGGCGGCCGGGTGGTCGCCGGTGAACGCCTCCAGCAGGCCGCGGTCGGCGGTGAGCTGCTCGAGCATGTTCTCGACGAAACCGGTGAGGGCATGCCACGGATCCGGTTCTGCCGCAGCCTGTTCGGCGAATTCGTCGAGGGCGGTGAGGCGCGGCGGGAGCAACGCATCGATGAGGGCGTCGCGCGTCGGGAAGTGGTTGTAGAGGGTGCCGATGCTGACCCCGGCCCGCCGCGCGATCTCCTCCAGCGAGCCCGCCAAGCCCCGCTCGGTGAACACATCGGCCGCCGCGCGCAGCAACCGGTCGCGATTGCGGGCGGCGTCGCGGCGCATCGGTCGGGTCACATCGCTCATCCTACAAAACTTGAGGCACCCCTCAATCTAGTGCTAACCTCGGGCGAAACTGAGGTACCCCTCAATATTTTCAAGGAGCCCGAAATGAGCACTCCCACAGCGGCGATCGTCGGCGTCGGCCCCGGCCTGGGCATGTCCATGGCCCGCCGATTCGGCCGCGAGGGCTACCGCGTCGCCCTCGTGTCGCGCAGCGCGGAACGGCACGCCGCCTACCTCGCCGACCTCTCCTCGCACGGCATCGACGCGACCGCGCACGCCGCCGACGTCACCGACGCGAACCGCCTGACGACGGTGCTGTCGGAGATCGCACACGACGGGGATATCGAGTTCGCCTACTACGGCCCCGGCCCGACGCAGCCGATCGTCCCGATCACCGATATCGACGTCGAGACCGCGCAATCGGCATTCGACTGGGTCTGGCCCGCCGTGCGCGTCGTCGGCGCGGTGCTGCCGGGGATGCTCGAACGCGGCGCCGGTGGGCTGCTGTTCGCGGGCGGACTGTCCAGCGTCCGTCCGCTGCCGATGCTCGGGCAGTTGGTGCTGCCGGTCGCCGCCCTCCGCAACTATGCCGTCACGCTGCACGCCGCCCTGGCCGACCGCGGCGTCTACGCGGGCACCCTCACCATCGGCGGACTGGTCGAACGCGGCAACATTCACGCCATGGTCACCTCGGATCCCGCGAAATTCGGTGCCGCCGAGGGCCATACGCTCGATCCCGACGAACTCGCCGCCGCCGCGTGGGAGATGTATCGCACCCGCGATCGCGCCGAGCAGGTGTTCGACCTTCTGGACCGGTAGAGCGCGGTCATGCCCAGTCCCCGTGCCCGCTGCCAGCCGATCCGGGCATGCCGACATGTCGGACCCTTCTGGCAAGGTACTCCCTACGCCGCGGCCGGACCCGGCCCGGATCGACAGCCCGCCCGGGCGTCGGGCAGGATATACGGCGCGGACAGCGACCGGGAGGAGCCCAAGGAATGCTGCGGTTGATCATCGGCCTCGCAGCCGGATACGTGCTCGGGACCAAGGCCGGGCGAGCGCGCTACGAGCAGATCAGCAAGACCACCCGCGCCATCACCGCCAGCCCAGTCACCCGCAAGGTCCTGCAGGTCAGTCGACAGAAGCTGTCGGACAAGCTGAATACCCAGCCCAAACTGGAGCCGATGGAACCGCTCGACGAGCGCACCACGATCATGGTCCCGCAGGATCAGCTGCGCCGCTGAGTCCGGGCGTCCTAGCTCATAGCTTGGGTGAGCAGGCTCTTGCGGTACTGCTCGAGGGCCACGAGGTCGCCGAAGAGCGCCATGTAGGCGTCGGGCTGCTCGGTGGAGGAGACGCGCTGGAGCTTGGATTTCAGCTCGGCGATCTGGCGACCCACCCAGGATTCCTGGGTGCGGGCCAGCACACCGGTGACGAAACGCTGGATGTCGTCGACCGACTTCACCGGGAGCGGCTCGGCGGACAGCTCCGACACCAGGGCGCGCAGCGTCAGATCGTCGGTATGGTCGGCGACCCGGGTCACCCACTCCGAGCCGCCCAGCCCGGCCGCGGTGCCACCCGCCTCCGCGATCGCGGCCCGCACGGCGATATAGGCAGGGTGCGTGAACGCCTCCGGCTCCAACGCATCGAACATCGGCCCGGCGAGCGCCGGATACTGCAGCGCGGCCGCCAGCACCTGCCGCTGCGGCAGCAGCACCGGATCGTTCGGATTGGGGCGCGCCGCAGCATTCTCGGAAACCGTTGCGGCGGGCGCGGATTCGCGTCCCGGGACGCCGTTCTTGCGGGGACCGCGGCGCGCGGCGTCCCCCACCCGGCGCACCACCAACTGGATATCGTCCCAGCCGACCCACCCGGCCAGCTTGGTCGCATACGCCTTGCGCAGCGCGTTGTCCTTGATCTGCGCCACCACCGGCACCGCCCGGCGCAGCGCCTCCACCTGGCCCTCCGGGGCGTCCAGGTTGTGGTCGGCGAGCAGGCCGCGAATCACGAACTCGTACAACGGAACTCGCCGCGCCACCAGGTCGCGGACCGAGCCGTCGCCGGAGCGCTGCCGCAGCTCGCACGGGTCCTGACCGTCGGGGGCGACGGCGATATAGGTCTGCCCGGCCAACTTCTGATCCCCGGAGAACGCCTTGAGCGCCGCCGCCTGACCGGCCTCGTCACCGTCGAAGGTGTAGATGATCTCGCCGCGCCAGAAGTTGTCGTCCATCAGCAGCCGGCGCAGCACCGACAGATGTTCGTCGCCGAAGGCGGTGCCGCAGGAGGCGACGGCGGTCTTCACGCCCGCCAGGTGCATCGCCATCACGTCGGTGTAGCCCTCGACCACCACCGCCTGATGACTCTTGGCGATCTCCCGCTTGGCCAGGTCCAGGCCGAACAGCACCTGAGA
The DNA here is from genome assembly GCF_054782435.1 of Nocardia thraciensis. Taxonomy (NCBI): domain Bacteria; kingdom Bacillati; phylum Actinomycetota; class Actinomycetes; order Mycobacteriales; family Nocardiaceae; genus Nocardia; species Nocardia thraciensis. The sequence goes on along the minus strand of NZ_BAAGSM010000011.1, from coordinate 198,811 downwards.
CTTCTTGTACAGCATCGTTTCCGGCGTGTTGATGTACTTCGCCGTCATCTGGTCGTCGTCGAACAGTCGCCGCGCGCCGAAGCCGATGATGTCGCCGCCCAGGTTGCGGATCGGCCACAGCAGCCGCCGATGGAACCGGTCGATCGGGCCGTGGCGGCCCGGCTTCGCGAGCCCCGCCGCCTCCAACTCCTTGACGTCGAATCCCTTGCGCAGCAGATGTTTCGTGAGGCTGTCCCACCCGGCGGGCGCGAAACCACAGCCGAACTGCCGCGCGGCGTTGCCGTCGAAGTTGCGGTCGGTCAGGTACTTGCGGGCGGCCTCGGCGCCGGGCTCGTCGAGCTGCGCGGCGTAGAACTCGTGCGCGGCGGCGTTGGCGGCGACCAGGCGCGAGCGGGTGCCGCGGTCGCGCTGCACCGAGGTGCCGCCGCCCTCGTAGTTGATCTGGTATCCGATCCGGTCGGCCATCTGCTCGACGGCCTCGACGAACCCCACGTGGTCGATCTTCTGCAGGAACGCGAAGACGTCGCCGCTCTCGCCGCAGCCGAAGCAGTGGAAGTGATTGTGGTTGGGGCGCACGTGGAACGACGGCGACTTCTCGTCGTGGAACGGGCACAGTCCCTTCATCGAATCCGCACCGGCACGCTTGAGCGAGACGTACTCGCCGACGATGTCCTCGATGCGCACGCGTTCACGAATTGCCGCGATGTCGCGATCAGGGAGTCGTCCGGCCACGATCACCGAGTGTAGCCGCGCGCTCGGCGTGTCTCCGACCCGGACGGGGCCGCCAGCTACTCAGACGATGGCCGCCGCGACCCGTTCCAAGCGGCTCTCGGTGTACGAGGCGATCTGGTCGACGACCACCCGGACGCGGGCGGTGTCGTCGTCGGCCTCCTCCCACCAAGGCAGCAGCAGCGCATCGAGGCTGCCCGGGGCGGACGCCAGCAGGTGCCCGGCGACCAGCAGGATGCGTTCGCGCTGAGCGGCCTGGCGCTTGTTGTGCTCCGGATCCGACATCACATACCGCAGCGCCACCGTCTTCAACATCGCCACCTCGGCGGCGACGATGGGCGGCACCTCCAGGTCGGCGGCGTAGCGCGACAGCCGCCGCCCGCCCCACGCCTCCCGGGTCGCCTCCACCGCGGCGGTCGCGAACCGCCCGACCAGGTCGCTGGTCAGCCGCTTCAGCTCCACCGAGGCGCGCAGGGTGCCGTCGTATTCCGCCGCCGCCGCGATTACCGGAAGCTCCGACAGGCGTTCGGCCGCGCCGATCAGCTCGTCGAGGGTCAGCGTGCGGTGCTGCGCCCGGCCCAGCTCGGCCAGGGCCGCCTGCTCCGCCGGATCGGCGAGGGCGCGCAGATCGATGCGGCCCGCGATCACACCGTCCTCGACATCGTGGACCGAGTAGGCGACATCGTCGGACCAGTCCATGACCTGCGACTCCAGGCACTGCCGCCGCTCCGGGGCGCCCTTGCGCACCCAGTCCAGGCGCGGCAGGTCCGCCTCGTACGCGCCGAACTTCGAGTTCGAAGCCGTTCTGCCCCAGGGGTATTTGACCGTCGCGTCCAGCGCGGCCCGGGTGAGGTTCAGGCCGAAGCTCTCCCCCGCGTCGTCGAACACCTTCGGCTCCAACCGGGTGAGAATGCGCAGGTTCTGGGCATTGCCCTCGAATCCGCCGTGCGCGTCGGCGAACTGGTCGAGCGCGCGTTCGCCGTTGTGGCCGTAGGGCGGATGACCGATGTCGTGGGCCAGCCCGGCCAGGTCCACCAGATCCGGATCGCAGCCGAGGCCCTCGGCGATGCTGCGGCCGATCTGGGCCACCTCCAGCGAGTGGGTAAGCCGGGTGCGCGGGGTATCGCCGTCGCGCGGGCCCATGACCTGGGTCTTGTCGGCGAGTCGACGCAGCGCGGCCGAGTGCAGGACGCGGGCCCGGTCGCGGGCGAAGTCGGTGCGGCGGGCGGGCGCCGCAGACCAGCGCAGTCCGGCCGTGGAGGTCGCCTCCGGCACCATCCGCTCCCGGTCCGGATCGGTGTAAGCCTCCTCGGCGACGTTCATCGTTCATCCTCCGCAGGCACGAAACTCACTGTTCCGCAGTGTATTTGAAGTCGGCGGAGAAGTGGGTGAGGTGGTACCACAGCAGCGCCGCGGTCTCGCGGGCGATGCCGTGCAGCTGCGATTCGCGGGTGTAGACGGCCGGGCCGGTGCGGGTCGGCGCGGTCCACGCCTCCAGGTCCTGGTCGCGGGTCATGGTGCGGGTGCGCAGCGAATGCCACGGATCGCTGACCAGCACCTCTGACGATAGGTCGCGCTCGTGCATCGCGTCCGCGACGGCCTCGACGCTCTGCAGCGTGTCCGATCCGGACTCCACTGCCAGGATCTGCTCGCCCGGCACGCCGTGGTCCTCCAGATAGGTCTTGCCCGCGGCGGCCTCGGTGTAGTTGTCGCCCACGCGTTTGCCGCCGACCGTTATCACCATCGGCGCCACGCCGCGTTCGAACAGCTTGTGCGCCTGCTCGAGCCGGGCCTGGAACACCGACGACGGTGTGCCGTTGTACTGCGCGGCGCCCAGCACCACGATGGCGTCCGCGCTCGAATAGTCATCGATGCGCGCGACCTGCCACACCCGCACGGCGGTGCCGCCGACCAGCACGATCGCCATCAGCACGGTGCCCAGAATCAGCCGACGCGCCCACCGCAGCGCGCCGGATCCGCCCCGGCGCGAGGGCGACGCGGGGGTGGTGGGACGCGGGGGTGCTGGGCGGGTGGCGGCCGATGGCATCCCCCGAGTCTGCCAGCGCTCGGTCACGCCGAGGTTGCGGAGTGACCGCCACGGCATCCGGCGTCTTCTCACCAACTGCGGCGACGCCACTCGGCCAGTTGCGGGCGTTCGGCGCCGAGGGTGGTGTCGTCGCCGTGGCCGGGGTAGACGGCCGTGTCGTCGCCGTAGCGATCGAACAGTTTGCCGGTGACATCGCTGTACAGCGAGTCGAAATCCTCCGGCGACCGGGTCTTGCCCACACCTCCCGGGAACAGCGAGTCGCCCGTGAACAGGTGGGTGCGCCCGGCGCCGTCGGTGAGTGCCAGCGCCACCGAGCCGGGCGTGTGGCCGCGCAGGTGGATCACCGCGAGCGCGAGATCACCGATCTGCACCGTATCACCGTCGGCCAGCAACCGCTCCGGCCGGATCGGGAGCGGGATGGAGTCCAGTTCGTGGGCGGCGGTCGGGATGCCGGTCTGGGCGGCCACCTCGGCCAGCGCGTGCCAGTGGTCGAAATGCTGATGCGTGGTGACGATCAGCCGCACCTGCCCCGGCGCCTCCTGACCGAGCAGTTCGAGGATCCGGTCCGCCTCGTTGGCCGCGTCGATCAGCAGCGCCGCGCCGGTAGCGGTGTCCTGCACCAGATAGCAGTTGTTGTCCATCGGGCCGACCGACATCTTCACGATGCGCGCACCCGGCACCTCACGCTGCTGCGGGGCCGAGCCCTGCGAGACATGGCCTGTGTAAGGGGTTTCGATCGCGATCACCTGCCCGATCGTAGCGCGCGGCGCCGACCCGTCCCGGGGCCGCGCACCTGGTCGCCCACGATGGCGCCGCGGGTCTCGAGTTCAGCGAGGTATTCGTCCACATCGTCGACGCGCAGCGCGATCTGGCGGCGTCGCCGGAGCCCTGGCGCAACACGCCGCCGAGCGCGGCGTCGAGGTCCTTCCGGTCGGATCTTCCCGCGCGGCACCAACTTTGGATTCGCGGCGGCCGGGATCTCAGGGGTGCAGGACGATCTTGCCGCGGACGTGACCCCGTTCGAGCTCGCGATAGGCCTCACGGACCTGGGCGAGGGGGTAGGCGGCGGCAATGGGGATGTCGAGGGTGCCCGCGGCCGCGAGGCCCGCCAGCTCGGCGACCACGTCGATGGTGTCGGCGGCGGCACTGCCCTCGGCCTTGACCCCGTACTTCGCCACGGCCGGGAAGTCGACCACCGTGTCGATGCGGTCGGGACGCACGCCCAGCTCGATCGCCAGGTCGACGTATCCGGAGCCGTAGAGGTCGATGAAGGCGTCGACGCCGTCGGGCGCGACCGCCCGGACGCGCTCGGCGAGCCGCTCCCCGTAGGACACCGGGACCACCCCCAGCGACCGCAGCCACTCGTGGTTGTCGGCGCCCGCGATCCCGATCACCGTCGCGCCGCGCGCCCGAAGGAGTTGCACCGCAACCGAACCCACTCCCCCGGCGGCCGCCGACACCACGACTGTATCGCCCTCTCGGGCCTCCACGGCGCGCACCGCCGCGAACGCCGTCGTCCCGGCCACGAACAGCGAACCCGCGACATCCCAGGACAGCCCGGACGGCTTGGGCGCCACCTGTTCGGCGGGGACCACGACGTGCGTGGCATGGGCCGCGCGACCGTTGGTGAAGCCGACCACCTCGGCACCGACCGCGATCCCGCTCACGCCCTTCCCCACGGCGGCGATGCGGCCCGCGAAATCGCTGCCCTGGCCGGACGGGAACGTCGCCGGGAAGATCTCGTGCAGCGCGCCGCTGCGGATCTTGCCCTCGCCCGGATTGACGGCGGTCGCGACCACCGCGACGACCACCTCCCCCGGCCCGGGCGCCGGATCGGGGACCTCCACCACGTTCAGCACATCGACATCGCCGTACCGATCGAACCTGACCGCCTGCGCCATGGCTACACCTTCCGACTATGCCCCGAGCAGCCGCTGCGCCAGGTAGCCCTCGACCTGATCCAGCGCGATCCGCTCCTGCGCCATCGAGTCCCGCTCGCGCACCGTCACCGCCTGATCCTCGAGGGTGTCGAAGTCGACGGTGATGCAGAACGGGGTGCCGATCTCGTCCTGGCGGCGGTAGCGCTTGCCGATCGCCTGCGCGTCGTCGAACTGCACGTTCCAGTTCTTGCGCAGCCGCGCGGCGAGATCGCGCGCCTTCGGCGACAGATCGGCGTTGCGCGACAACGGAAGTACGGCCGCCTTCACCGGCGCCAGTCGCCGGTCCAACCGCAGCACCGTGCGCTTTTCCATGACGCCCTTGGCATTCGGCGCCTCGTCCTCGTTGTAGGCGTCGATGAGGAAGGCCATCAGCGAGCGGGTCAGACCGGCGGCGGGCTCGATCACGTACGGGATGTAGCGCTCGCCCGTGGCCTGGTCGAAGTAGTTCAGTTCCTGGCCCGAATGCTCCGAATGCGTCTTCAGGTCGAAGTCGGTGCGGTTGGCGACGCCCTCCAGTTCACCCCACTCGCTGCCCTGGAAGTGGAAGCGGTACTCGATGTCCACCGTGCGGGTCGAGTAGTGCGACAGTTTCTCCTTGGGGTGCTCGTAGAGCCGCAGGTTCTCCGGATCTATGCCGAGGTCGGTGTACCAGGCCAGGCGGGTGTCGATCCAGTACTGGTGCCACTGCTCGTCCTCACCCGGCTCGACGAAGAACTCCATCTCCATCTGCTCGAACTCGCGGGTGCGGAAGATGAAGTTGCCCGGCGTGATCTCGTTGCGGAAGCTCTTGCCGATCTGCGCGATGCCGAACGGCGGCTTCTTGCGTGCCGTGGTCATCACGTTGGAGAAGTTGACGAAGATGCCCTGCGCGGTCTCCGGGCGCAGGTAGTGCAGGCCCTCCTCGGACTCGATCGGGCCGAGGTAGGTCTTGAGCATCATGTTGAAATCGCGCGGCTCGGTCCACTGGCCGACGGTGCCGCAGTCCGGGCAGGCGACCGAGGCCATCGGGACCGTATCCGGATCCTCGATCTTGTTCTTCTCCGCGTACGCCTCCTGCAGGTGGTCCTGCCGGTGCCGGTGGTGGCAGTTGAGGCATTCGACCAGCGGATCGTTGAACACGTTGACGTGGCCCGAGGCCACCCACACCTGGCGCGGCAGGATGATCGACGAGTCCAGGCCGACCACGTCGTCGCGACCGGTCACCATGGACCGCCACCACTGCCGCTTGATGTTCTCCTTCAGCTCCACGCCCAGCGGGCCGTAGTCCCACGCCGACCGGGTGCCTCCGTAGATCTCACCACTGGGGAACACGAGACCCCGGCGCTTGGCGAGATTGGCGACGGTGTCGACCTTCGACTTGGGTGCCACGACTGAAGCTCTCCCTCTGGGATGGGTGTTAGCGATTCGGTCCAGGGTATCGGGGCCGCCCGGGTCCGGTCGAAGCAGTCCGCGTGCCAAGATTGACATGCGCACGTGTGCATACCAATAATGGCATCGGTTTCCAATAAGGAGTTGGTTCGATGACCGCCGACAGTGGTGTCCCCGCGCGGCGTAGCCGCGTCGCCGTGGAGGCACCCACCCCGATCCCGCACGACCCGTATCCGTACCGGGCTCCCAGCGCTCCCGAGGTGCCGCCGCGAGGCATCCTGGACAACGCGGGCGAGCTGCTGCGCGCGCTGGCGGCCCCGGTGCGCATCGCGATCGTACTGCAGCTCCGCGAGTCTCCGCGCTGCGTGCACGAGTTGGTCGATACCCTGGGCGTGACGCAGCCGCTGGTGAGCCAGCACCTGCGCATCCTGAAGTCGGCGGGCGTGGTGCGCGGGGAGCGCACCGGGCGCGAGGTGATCTACGAACTCGTCGACGACCACCTGGCGCGTATCGTCGTCGACGCCGTCGCACATGCCGAGGAAGGGTGATTCGTGCCGGACCATACGGGCACAGCCGAGAAGACTGTCGGGATTCGCAGTACCCGCCAGCGCAGCGCGATCGCCGCGCTGCTCGGTGATATCGAAGAGTTCCGCTCCGCCCAGGAGCTGCACGACGAGCTGCGCCGCCGCGGCGAGGGTATCGGCCTGACCACCGTCTACCGCACCCTGCAGTCGCTGGCCGAGGCAGGCAAGGTAGACGTGCTGCGCACCGACACCGGCGAGTCGGTCTACCGGCAGTGCTCCAAGGGCCACCACCACCATCTGGTCTGCCGCCACTGCGGCCGCACCGTGGAGGTGGAGGGCCCGACCGTCGAGGCCTGGGCCGAATCCGTCGCCGGAGCGCACGGATTCACCGACATCAGCCACACCATGGAAGTCTTCGGCACCTGCCGCGCGTGCGCCGCCGTCCGCGACGGCCACACGGCCCACGCCTGACCTCACGCACTTGCCCGGCTCACACCGTCCATATCGTCTACCCGCCCGGCTCACACCGTCGACCCGCCCGGCTCACACCGTCGACCCGGCCGGCTCACACCGTCGACCCGCCCGGCTCACACCGTCGACCCGGCCGGCTCACACCGTCGACCCGGCCGGCTCACACCGTCGACCCGCCGTCCGGGCGCCCTGGCGCCCTGGCGCCCGGACGGCGGGTCGTGGACTCGTGCGAGATCAGGCGGCTACCGGCTGGGGCTCCGGTGCGGTGCGGCGAGGACGCAGGGCCCCGATTCCCAGCAGGAGCAACGCACCGCCCGCCCAGCACAGCAACACCAGCAGCGGGGCCATGGCCCCCGCGCCATCGAAGAAGGCGACCGAGCGGAGCAGGGTCGCGGCGGCGCCCGGCGGCAGCAGCTGGCCGATCTCGCCCCACGGCTGCGGCAGCATCTCTGGCGCCGAGGTGGCGGCGGAGAACGGGTTGCCGATCAGCAGCATGACCAGCGCGCCGAGGCCGATACCCGCCTCCCCCATGACGCTGAACAGCCCGGCGACCGCACCCGCGACCGCAAAGGACACCAATCCCGCGATGACGGACAGGGTGAGGTAGGAGCCCGGCAGCAACTGGAACCAGCCCTGCGCGACCGCCATGCTCAGCAGTCCGGCCGCGATGCCGAAGGTGACCAATCCGACCAGCCGCGCACCCGCCGTCCGCACCAGCAGGCTCAGCAGCACACCGGCCCCGAGACCGGCCATCACCAGCGGCAGCACCATGGCACCGAAGCCGGTACCGCGCGGATCGTCCGGATCGGCGGGGACGACGTCCTGCACCGGCGCCGCGGCAACGCCCGAGAGCTGCTGTGCGATCGCCGTGAGCTGTTGTGCCACAACGGGACTCGCGCCCGAGGCGACCAGCACCCGCGGCGCTCCGCCACCGGTGACGATCGCGCCGTAGGCGTCGCGGTCATCGATGGCCGTGCGGGCGGCCGCCTCGTCGGCGACGGTGGTGATCGCGAAGGCCTCGCGATCGTGCTCGGCCAATTTGCCCGCGACCATCGGCGCCTGCGGACCGGCCACCACGAGCGGTAGATCGTGCGGCTTCAGATTCGCCGCAGGCCAAGCGAAGGCGATCAGCATGACGGCTTGGATCAACGCGGCGGCGAGGCCCACCGCGACGGCGCGCGACGTGGCGTTCATGACATGCTCCCAAAAAATCGGAGGGTCGTTCTTTTTGATGCCCCCACGGTCGCATCGGCGGAACCACGTTGTCAAGAACGGATATTCGTTTTACTTTTGGAACATGCCCCGAGTCAGCGAGGAACACCTCGAACGCCGTCGCCAGCAGATCCTCGACGCCGCGCAGCAGTGTTTCGCCCGCAAGGGGTTCCACGCGACGTCGATGCAGGACGTCTTCGCCGAGTCGGGACTGTCGGCCGGTGCCGTCTACCGGTATTTCAAGAGCAAGGACGAACTGATCGCGGCCCTGGCCGCCGATTCCACGGCGCTGCTGCGCGGGGTCATGAAGGGCATCATCCACGCCGACCCGCTGCCGGAGCCCGCGGAGGTAGTCATGGCGCTCACCGCGGAGATCGCACGACTGAGCGCCGCTGGTGGCCGCGTCCGGCTGGCGCCGCACGCCTGGGCACTGGCCCTCACCGATGAGACCGTCAACGGATACGTCCGCACCGCCATGGGCATGCTGCGCGAGCGCTGGCGCGAATACGCCGAACGCATGGTCGAGGCCGGTTGGCTACCCGCCGACGCCGACACCCACGCCGTCGCGCAGGTCCTCCTCGGAGTGCTGCCGGGATTCGTCCTCCAGCACCTGATCCTCGGCGACATCACGTCCGATTCGATCGCCCGCGGCGTCGAGTTGCTACTGCCGGACTTCCGCCGGGGCGAATAGACCGCTGTCGGTCCCGCCCTCGTCGCTCCGCCATGCGGACCTGCGCCCCTCCTCCATTTCCGCCCACGCGGACCTGCGCCCTCCTCTTTCCGCCACGCGGACCTGCGCTCCTCCCATTTCCGCTACGCGGGCGCGCGCTCCTCCCCATTTCCGCCACGCGGGCCTGCGCCTCCCTACTTTCCGGCATGCTTTCGGCCGGAATCCTCAGGGCACCAGCCCCTGTCGCGCACGTCCCGCACCCGAGAGCACCAGGAGCAGCATTGTCGTCAGCGCCTCGTCGTCGAGTCCGGCAGCCGGGAAGGTGTAGCGGAGGATGACGTCGGCCAGCTTCTCGTGGCTGAAGATCGTGATCGAGCCGAACTGCAGGGCGCTGTTGCGGTCGGCGACCCGCTTGTGCAGCTGCGGCTTGAGCGGACGATCCCACGCCAGCACGCAGGTGAGGGTGAGCACGTCCAGGCCCGGCGACAGGTTCACCCCGCGCAGCGAGCACAGCGCGCCCTCGTATTCGAAGCCGAAACCGCCGTCCTCGATCCGCACGGGTATGTCGTACTGGGCCAGGCAGGCGCCGGCGCGCACCTGCAGCTCCTGCGCCGTGGTCAGCTCGGTCATTTCACCCCGCCGAAGCGACGGTCGCGCTTGGCGTACTCCACGCAGGCCTCCCACAGGTTGCGGCGGTCGAAATCCGGGAACAGGGTGTGCTGATAGACGAACTCGGCGTAGGCCGACTGCCAGATCAGGAAGTTCGAGCTGCGCAGCTCGCCGGACGGGCGCAGGAACAGATCCACATCGGGCATGTCCGGCTCGTCGAGGTACTTGGCGAAGGTCGTCTCGTCGACCTTCTCCGGGTCCAGCTCCCCCGCGGCCACCCGGCGCGCGATTTCCCTTGCGGCGTCGGCGATTTCGGAGCGACCGCCGTAGTTGACGCACATGGTGAGGTTCATCACCGTGTTGTCCCTGGTGAGTTCCTCGGCGATCTCGAGTTCCTTGATCACGCTGCGCCACAACCGCGGTCGCCGTCCCGCCCAGCGCACACGCACGCCCATCTCGTGCATCTCGTCCCGGCGGCGGCGGATCACGTCGCGGTTGAAGCCCATGAGGAAGCGCACCTCGTCGGGACTGCGGCGCCAGTTCTCGGTCGAAAAGGCGTACGCCGACAGCCATTTCACGCCGATCTCGATGCAGCCCTCGACGGTGTCCATCAGCACCGCCTCGCCGCGCTCGTGCCCGGCGGTGCGGGGCAGGCCGCGATCCTGCGCCCAGCGCCCGTTGCCGTCCATCACCAGCGCCACATGTTTGGGCACGAACTGGGCCGGCAGGTTCGGCGCCTTGGCGCCCGACGGATGCGGCGACGGCGGGCGAATCGTGCGGCCGGGCTGTGCTGCGGGTTGGGTGCGGTTACCGATCACGGGTTCCATCCTGCATCACCGGGTCCGGGTACCGGTCCACGACCACGGTCCAGCACGGTTCGTGCCCGCGGTGCGCAGATACTCCACCTCGGGCGGGTCGAGGTCGCGGCCGTCGAGCAGGACCGCCCGCTCCTCGGGGACGGTGCGCAGCCCGATGCGGTCGGCCATCAGCTGCCGCCCGTACCCCACCGGCATCCGCAGCGGAAACCCGCCGAGCTACCCGAACGCCGAGGTCTCCGCCGTCTGCACATCGCCGTGCGCGTCGAACCACACGATGCCGCATGGAGCGAGCGTAGTGCAGGGCCCGTGGCCGAACAGTCGAATTTGCGCGCGGGCGCCGCGTCTGCGCCGTGCACGGCACATCGGCACATCGCATTGCCAGCGGCCGATCACACACCCAGCAGCTCAACAGCGTAGGCAACGATCCAGGCGGCCCAGCCGAGCCAGCCGACCAAGCCCACCGCCGCGATCCGGTTGGTCCCGTCCACGTTGTAGGGGCTGGCCGACGAGGATACGAAAAGCAGTGCGGCACTGACATATCCGAGCCACGCGTGCCAGCCGGGAATGAATCCGGAACCGTCCCCGGCGACAGAGAAGCCGAGCAGCGCCACGGCCAGGAACAGCTGGTTGAATCCGAACAGCACGTTGCTCAGCGCCCACAGCGCCACCGTGGAGCCGCGGTCGTGTCGCGCGGCCGCGGCCATGGCGAACCGCAGCGCCTCGACGCAGGCGAAGGTGACATTCTGCATGAGCACCCCCGCGAAACCCACCAGCGCCCACGCGCCGACGCCCGTTCCGCCGCGCCACAGCTGCGCCAGCAGTCCCGCCGCGAACACCGTCGTGCACACCCACGTGAGCGGCGCGAGCACAGACGGCCGCTTCAACGCATCCCCCACGGCGGCGAACGATTCCACGACCTCGTCCAGACTCCGCCCCGACATCGGCATGGGCAGCCGTCCGCGCACATAGAAGACGTTGACGACGATCGCCAACACGACGAACCCGATACCGCCCAATCCCGCCAGATCCGTGATAGTCACGCGAGCACCCCTTTCAGAGTCCGCCTCCCACCCTCCTCGGATGAATGCCACCCGCACCGCTCGAGACAGATTGAAGGGCACAGTCATTCGGCATGCGGATTCGGTCGTCGTCCGACGGTGGCGGGACGACGACCCGGTAGAGACGGCGAACAAGCTTCCAATATTGGCTTTACTAGACTTATATTGAATATATAGACAGGAAACCTGGAGGGCAATGGTGGAGGCACAACCGGAACGGCGGCGCTACGACTCGCTCCGCAGGCAGGCGCAGGCCCATCGCACCCGCGCCGACATCGCCGGGGCCGCACGCCGCCTGTTCGTCATCCAGGGCTGGGCGGCGACCACGGTGCGCGACGTGGCCCGCGAGGCCGGGGTCTCGGTCCCGACCGTCTACGCCGCCTACACCAACAAGACCGGCCTGGTCTGGGCGCTGGTGGAGGCGGCCGACCTGACCGCCGACATGTCGCGGATGCTCACCGAACTGGAGGGCGCCACCGACCCCCGCCGCCAGCTCGCCGCGATGGCCGGATACGACCGCCGCCTCTTCGAACACTCCGGAGACCTGATCGGCCTGATCCGCGAGGCGGGCCGCACCGAGCCCGACCTGTCCGACACCTACCGCCGCGGCCGCCGCCTCGCCGACGAAACCCGCGTCCAGGTCTTCGAGTCATGGCCCGCGGGCACCCTCCGCCCGAGCCTCGACATCCCCACGGCCGTAGACATTTTCGCCGCCCTGTGCAACATCGACGTCTACACGACCCTCACCGTCGAACGCGGCTGGTCCCCGGACCGGGTCGAACTCTGGTGGAGCGACATCCTCACCCGCGAACTCCTGAACGACCCCACCTAGTGCTCCGCGCCTGAGATCCGTTGTGTAATTGCAAGATACGCGAGTGCCGAGGATTGGTCGATCGGAGGCTGTGTCGACGCGTCTCTGCGGCGACACCGATCACGGTTCCCCGTTGTCCCGACGTGGTTCCAGAGAGCAGTCCGACGGCCGCAAGCTCGGTCAGACCGCAGTGCGAGCCCGCACGCGTTCCCGGCCGCAACCTGACATCGGACGTCAGTCGATCGTCGCCAACAATGTGTTGGTCAACCAGCCGAGCACCCGCTCGTTCGTACCTCCCGTTTCCGTGACGAAGATGTCGTTGCAACCGGGAATCGACTCCATCTTTTTTCTGGCCTGTTCAACAATCGAGCCCGAGGAAATACAGCCGAAACCGGTGGCGAGTGCGTGGCGCGATGGAATAGAAACCAACTCGGCTACCGTCTCGTTCTCGAATGAACTCTTACCGATTTCACGCCCGAATGAGTCGAGCAGCGAGTCATGTATCACAAAACGGACATACTCCTCGCAGGTCAACAGAGGAATTCTTCGCTTCCCACTGGCCTGCATTCTGTCAGCGATGGTTGCCAATCTCACGTCTACTGCGTTGGAATCGTCATCGGCTCGTCGGACAATCATCTCCGATCGTTTGATCATCACGTCATCTACCAATGATTTTCCATCCACCGCCCTGGAGATGCGGTACGTCGACTCTGTCGCAGCGTCGAAATTCTCCCTTGCGAAATAGAACGCAAGAATGGTGCCTACCCAAGTTCCCAGTAAGGGCAGGGTCGAAGAGAATACAAGTTGGATTGCACGGTCGCGATCCTCGGAATGCGACAGAACGATTGTCGTGACCGAAAGTGCGACAACCCCGCCGACACCGAGCAGTAGAGTCAACTTCGCCAATCTCGATCGCATCGTCACATCATTGACAGAAGGAGCAGCCGCTGATCTGCCAAATCTCGGAGAAGAATCAATTCGGCGGCCCATTCTCTTGTCAATCATTCTATCGGATTCTGTTCGGACTGCTGTGCCGTAATACTACGATTCCGTCGACTCTCCATACTTATCAGAGCTCGCGTTTCCGCTTTGTTGAACCGTAGCGCCCGCACCAAGCCTGCCCGCAGTCGGCGCATCCTTTGCGGACCAGCCGAACTGTAGGGAGCGAGGCGAAATTCTATTATCGCTTCCTCGATTTTTTCCGCATACGCACCGTCGGTTGCCAAGCTGTACTGGAGCATCAGGAAGACGTCGACGACGTTGCGCATGGCTATGCTTCGCGAATGCTCGACGATCGCCGGTGTGAGACTTCGGTTCCATTTGCCACCGTCAATAATCAAACGAAGGAGGAGTGCCGGAACTACAAGATTTGCCTGCGCCCTATTATCGGCATTCTTGAGAATTCTATTGAGTGCAAGTCCCAGTTTTATTGTCGCCAATTCGTCGTCCAGGTGGCTCATAAATGCCATTACTGACCATGTCTCGACCATACCGGCACGCAGGCGCTCAACCTTGTCCGGCGGAAGATCTTGATACTTCAGCATTGTATCAATTATTCGATCTACGAGGTCCTTGACTTCATGGGAGCTGTACATATTATCCAGATAGACCGAAGAAACCCGAAGTGTTCGCATCAAGCCGGATTCCTTCAATTCCGGATCCTGGACGAGTTCGCTATCCCGAAGAATATTGGACACCAGTGTCAGCTGAGCGGGTAGGCGGATAGCTTCCGGCGCATTTTCCAGATCATCCGACGGAAAGGGATCGCGTTCGTGATCGTGAAGCGCATCGTACGGGTCGAAATCGTCCCTGTCGTCATGATCTTCGTCTATCTCCTCGCTTCGACCATTCCCGACATCCGGCGCATCCCGAGAACCAAATCGATCGCCATCCTCGGTTCTCCGGGTCCCCTGCACCGTTGGCTCGACGTCGATAGTCTCCGAATTGCCGAATGATTCGATTTGCCGGGAATCGGCATCGATTTCTTCACTGGTAAGCTCGCGAAATATCCCAGACGAATTCATAGGCCGACCTTCCGCCTCGGCCAATAGATCTATCGCCCATTTCAATAGTATATCGTCATCACGTTGAAGTGCGGCATAGTGCCTAATGATGGGAGAGTAGTACAATGGTCGTTTTTTGAGTCTCTCCAGCAATGAACCATTGACGCGGGCCGCGCGGGCCGCGAGGACGTGGAAGTACGCACTCTGACGAAATTTTATCATATTGGACCGATCGACAAGTATCCCCTTGGCTATCAAGGCGTTGAGGACATCCTCCGGACGGTCGGACCAATCGAGACTCGAAAACACTTCCGATATGTAATTGAGAACTTGCATTCGAGGAAGCGAAGCGACGTCGTCATGAACTATTTTGATAGACAAAGCTTCGAGAACCCTCGAATACCCGCTGGCGTCGATTTGCAAACGCATATCGTCGCGAATACCGCCACGTCCGAGAAGTGAATCGATAAAAGAATCGATGAATGATGTATTTGAAACCGTATTTATCCAGCCTTCGTCGGAGACTACTCCCATGATGAGTAGTGTCAAAGAAAGCGGAGTTCTCGACAGTCCTTCCTTCTTTGCGATCTCGAGTACACGGTCCGCAACGGGACCGGCCTGCAGTGGATCGACACGCTTCGCAAGTTCGATCGCGTGACGTCGATTCAATTTGCCCAAATAAGCAGGGGTAGCTACGGCCCCACGGTCAGCATAAATGTCGTGCACGTAGATCTCCGTGCCCGGCCTACATCCGAAGATTACGATTTGCGGATTCAGGTCGATTACATCGTTCACCATTCGCTTGAGATTGCGCTCGTTCGACGGAGACACGTTATCGATTGCTAGGGCGACTCGCGAGGGCAGGGGTTCCCTGGAATCCAACGGTGCACCCGAATGACGCAAATGTTTCCGCACGTTATTGTGAATCGGCTTGAGGCCGCCCGTCAACTTGTGATAATCGATGCGGATCGGAATACAGTTCGAGTCATCGCAAATCTTTATCAGCGACCAGGCCAGAGCTGTGGTTACTCCGGACTGCTCCTCGCCTACGAGAGTAACGGCCGATGAAGTGGACAGAACTTCTTGTGGGTCCAAATATTCCAACTTCTGCCCGGTGCGGTGTTCGTTTGCGAACTGTTCTGGTGGAACCGGAAGCAAAACTGGCTCGATAACCAATTCATCTAATTCATGTTCTGTGCCCACCATTTCCACAACTTTCGGCAGGACCGTTGTGTCACTCAGAAAGTCTAGCACATTTCTCCGACATGAATCGCGCACATGCCCAAATATACGTCGATCGGATAGCCCACCAACCGTAGATATACTAGAAGGCGTAAGACTCTCTATGAATTTCGGGAGATCACTATGGTCCGCACCGTATCCAATCGGTATGACCGGGCTGCTCTTGGTACGATCGACGATCGACTTCACATCGCTATCGCGGCATAACGTGAAATGAATCGCGCCAACGCGCCGCAACGGCTGCAGCCAGTTCCACAGTGCGGAAAAGTGTGGGTCGTTCAATCCGGCTCCGTAGCCGACAAAGACTATCGTATCGAGCAATCCGATAGATTGACGCAGTGCCTCAAAGACAGTGTCGCGCACAATTCTTTCATAGTCACTCGTCGTCAAGATCACAGAATCAGGACGGTTCCAGGTTCCATGAAGGTGCGCGATGTCGGCGGACTCCGATTTGAGCACTGCCGCAAAGGCCCTGGCATCGGTCCATGGCGCCGGCGAGCGTCCTGTAATTTGTTCGACTATTGTGTCATAGTTGGTCGTAATTATGGGCACGGAAAGTCCGGCCAGGTTTTCGACCAGAAGATACTTCTTGGGATCGGGTTGGATACTTCCGACCGTCATAGACAGGAGCTGTTCGAAGTGGGGCGATGATTTGCCACCCAACGCATTGACGATCTTTTCGCCCGCAGTCAATAGATAGGTGTTGTCGTACTTCGCACCGACCTCGAGGTCGTCGCGAATATTGTCAAGGACAGGTTCGTGCGCTATGAGGCCGTGTTCTGCAATATATTCGATACCCGCGGCCAAGAAGTCGATCCAAGAACAATGTGACGCGTCAACCGCACTGGCGGTCGACACCCCTGTCCCCAACACGAGTACCGCACGCTGGTCCTCGATGGCCTTGCGTACCGTCGCGGTCTGGTCCACAGACTTTTCCCCTTTGTGACACCCCGCAGGGTGGTGCGCGGTTACCCCTCGCGCAGCGGGCATCCCTTGATGAGGGTTCGCTGTGGTGCCCGACGGCGTTACGAGTTCGGTCAGTAGAGCGGTATGGCGTGTCGTACGCACCGGTCCGTTTCTGCAAAGGCCCGGACTTACTCAGATATCTCGGCTGGGCGCGCCAGCACGGTGCGGGCGCTCAGCCGACGCGACTCTCGGCCGACTCGGGCATGGCGTCCGGCACCACGCCGTGCGGGCGGGTGCGTTCGATGAGAGGGAGGGTGCGGAGTTGGCGTTCGAGGTGCCATTGCAGGTGGGCGGCGGTGAGGCCGCTGGCCTGGCGGCGCACCGATTCGGAGACGGTGTCGATGCCCGCCCATTCGCCGCGGCAGAGGGCGCTCATGAGGTCCAGTACGCCCACCGCCGGGGTGGCGGAGCCCGGCGGGCGGCAGTGCACGCACACCGCTCCCCCGGCGGCCACGTGGAAGGCGCGATGCGGGCCGGGAGTGGCGCAGCGGGCGCAGTCGTCCAGCGCGGGCGCCCAGCCCGCGAAACCCATGGCGCGCAACAGGAACGCGTCCAGAATCAGTTCATGCGGGCGCTGCTGAGCGGCGATCGCGCGCAGCGCACCGGCGGTGAGGGTGTGCAGTCGCGGCGCGGGGGCGCGCTCCTCGCCCGCCAGCCGCTCGGCGGTCTCCAGCACCGCGCACGCGGTGGTGTAGCGGCCGTAGTCGGCGACGATATCGGCCGCGAACGCCTCGACCGTATGCACCTGGGTAACGGTGTCGAGATTGCGCCCGGGATACAGCTGCACGTCCACATAGGCGAACGGCTCCAGCCGCGCCCCGAACCTCGACCGCGTGCGCCGCACCCCCTTGGCCACCGCCCGAACCAGCCCGTGCTGCCGCGTGAGCAACGTGACAATGCGATCGGCCTCCCCCAGCTTGTGCTGGCGCAGCACAACCGCATGATCACGATACAAACGCACGGCCCCATCCTCCCACGCCCGGACGACAGCGCGAGATCGCCACGCCTTCCCGGCCGACCGGCGCCGCACCGATGTCGACGCCCGCTACCGCGCCGATCGTCTCAGGGGCTGGACGCCGACCCCTTCGGCATACACCTGGGCGATGCGGGGGGCATGCAGGGTGCGTAGGAGCAGGGTGGTCCAGCCGCTGCGGGTGCGGTCGATGGCGAAGTTGTCCGATTCCAGCAGCATGCGTTCGGGGCCCTGCGGCTCCATCGTGACGGCGGGGTGGCCGAGCGGGACGTCGATCAGCGCGGTGCGGTTGCCCCACACGATCAGGCGGCGACGGCTCATCGCGACGGCGCCGGTGTCGATGTTCTCCCAGCTCGAGGAGGCGTAGTGCAGCGCTGTCCGATAACTGCGGTGCGCGACCGATCCACTGATGGGACCGAATACCACGATCCCTTCCGACTCCAGATCCGAACGCAGTTGTAGCGGTAGCTCTTTCGAGCCGAACGCTCGGGACATCCACTTCACGAAGAAGCATCGTAGGGTCACCGCACCCTCGGCGTCGATGCCGATGGACGGGCCGACCTGCGAAAATGCGAACGGCCCGACATCACAATTCGACTACGGCCCCGGGCCATCCCCGACCGATGTCCGCGATTCCTTCGCGCGGTGCCCGCCAAGACCAGGTCAGCGGACTGCCCGGGCCCACGCCGGGCGGGCGGCCCAGCTTCATTCTGGACGTTCGACCAAATGCGCGCTACCTTTCCAGCAGACGGAGGAGACGGAGATCACCATGACCACGGCCTCGACACGCGACCTCGGACTGGCCGAGCTGGCGGCCGCGATCGCACAGGGCACGACCACCGCGGTGGCCGCCACCACCGATGCCCTCGACCGGATCGAGGCGAGCCAGCCGAAGCTCAACGCCTTCCGGGTGATTCGCCGCGAGCGCGCCCTCGCCGAGGCCGCCGACGCCGACCGGCGACTGGCCGCCGGGACCCGGCTGCCGCTGCTGGGCGTGCCGATCGCGATCAAGGACGATACCGATATCGCCGGGGAGCCAACGGCATTCGGCTGCGGCGGCGACTTCCCGGCGCAATCCGAGGACGCCGAGACGGTGCGCAGGCTGAAGGCCGCGGGCGCGGTGATCGTCGGCAAGACCAACACCTGTGAGATCGGCCAGTGGCCGTTCACCGATGCCGAATCCTTCGGCTACACCCGCAACCCCTGGGATGCGGGACGCACCCCCGGCGGCTCCTCG
Source organism: Nocardia thraciensis (assembly GCF_054782435.1). Taxonomy (NCBI): domain Bacteria; kingdom Bacillati; phylum Actinomycetota; class Actinomycetes; order Mycobacteriales; family Nocardiaceae; genus Nocardia; species Nocardia thraciensis. The sequence goes on along the minus strand of NZ_BAAGSM010000011.1, from coordinate 180,133 downwards.
GGCGGATCCGCGGCGGCGGTGGCGGCCGGATTGGTGCCTGCCGCACTGGGTTCCGACGGTGCGGGCTCGGTGCGCATCCCGTCGTCGTGGACGAACCTTGTCGGGATCAAGCCGCAGCGCGGCCGCATCTCGACGTGGCCGCGGGCCGAGTCGTTCAACGGGCTCACCGTCAACGGCCCGCTCGCGCGCACCGTCGCCGACGCCGCGCTGCTGCTCGACGTCGCGGCGGGGCCGCACCCCGGCGACAGGCACACACCGCCCGCGCTCACGGTGTCCGAGGCCGTCGGGCGCGACCCGGGCAAGCTGAAAATAGCTCTGTCGCTGCGCATCCCGTTCACCGCCACCAGAACCGCGCTCGACCCGGAGGTGGCAGCGCGGGTGCGCGCCACGGCGGACGCGCTGCGCCGTCTCGGGCATGAGGTCACCGTCGCCGACCTGCACTACGGCATCATGATCGGCGCCAGCTTCCTGCCCCGCTCGATGACCGGCATCCGCTCCGAACTGGCGAAACGGCCGGACGCCCAAGTGGATTCGCGCACCCGGTTCAACGCCGCGCTGGGCCTGGCGCTGGGCGGCCCGGCCCTGTTCGCCGCCCGCGCCGCGGAACCATTGCTGCATCGGCGGATCGGCCGTTTCTTCGACGACTTCGACCTGGTCCTGGCCCCCACCACCGCGACCCCGCCGCCGCCCGTGGACGCCATGGACGGCCTCGGCGTCACCGCCACCGACGCCCTCATCACCGCCGCCTGTCCCTACACCTGGCCGTGGAATGTGCTGGGCTGGCCCAGCATCAACGTCCCCGCCGGTTTCACCGACGCCGGGTTGCCCGTCGGCGCCCAGCTCATGGGCCCGGCCGATTCCGAGGCGATGCTGGTTTCGGTCGCCTCCCAACTGGAATCCGAGTTGCGCTGGGAGCGCCACCGTCCCGACGCCTGGTGGGAACGGCCCGCCTGAGACGGCGCCGACTCACTCCGGCGGCGCCCACGCCTCATCCTCGACGCGGGTCCCGACCGGGCAGCCGTCGGCTCCCCGATCCGCGCCGCTGTCGACCATGTCGCCGACCAGCAACACGCAGCGCTGCGCCTCCTTCTGGTCCCGCACATTGCCGGTGCGCAGGATCCCGAGCGTGGCGTCCTCGGCCACCCGCGCGCCGACGAAACGCAGCCGCCCGGTCACTCCCGGATAGTCGCGCTCACGCAACTCCATGGCGATGGCGGCGCGGTTCGGCGCCCCGTCACCCCCGTCCGGGTGGTGGAACCGGCCACCGTTCTGCCGGACCGCGTCGAGAAACAGGCCCGCGACCTCGAAGGCCAGCCCGGTGCGATCGGCGGGCCAGACCGGCCGGTACCCGTCCCCGGTCCGCGAGACAAGCTCGGCCAGCAGATTGCAGAAATTGCTGAAACCCGGTCCCGTAGGCCGGTTTCCTAGTCTGCCGACCCCGTCGACGCAGTCCGTGCCCCCCAGCACCGCCGGGGCTCCCTTGGTGACGTAGCGAACCGGCAGCCCGATCGGGACGACATCCAAGCCGTGCGGGTCGGCGATGACCCGCGTGGCCGCGTCGTCGGCGACGATCGTGGGCAGCGCGGCACCACCACAGCCGACGGTCATGGCCTTGAGGAACGAGACGAAGTCGTGGTTGCGGCCCGCGAAGAAATGCACCTCGCGCGGGTTCGCCGTTCCGCCCGAGCACGGCGCGGGCACCCGATTCAGCTCCTGCTGTTCGGTCCAGGACTGCTCGCGGAAGGGGATGCGCCGCCGCGTCAGCTCCGCGCGCAGGCCGTCGACCAGGCTGTTGACATAGAGGTCGTCCGGATCGACGGGGTAGTAGAGCACGAGCGAGTCGTAGCGCGGCTGCCCCGCCCGGTCCTCCTTGCTCGAATACCGCGCGCCCGCAACGTAATCGGCCACCAGTCGAGCCTGGGACCGATTGCTCGGCACCGACTGCAGGTACAGCGGCGACGCCTCGCTCAGCCCCTCCCCGGACAGCGTGGTCGGCAGGACCGGCACGCCCCATTCGCCGAGTCGCGCGATGGCACTGCGGGTGTCGGTGCTGCTGCGGTCCATTCCGACCACCCCGACGACGCTCGGATCGGTACGCACGAGATCGCGCAGCAGGTTGTCGGTCACCCACCCCGCCCGTTCCATATTCGATCCGCCATTGGCCACGATGACCCGCAGGAGCGGCTCGGATGTGCTCTGCATCCGGTTCATCTCGTACTGCCGCATGGCGAGCCCGGCCAGTTCCTCGGCCTGCGCGCGCGGATACCGCACATTGGTGTCGGAGTAGGTCAGGCCCGCGAAGTAGACCAGCGACACCACCGGCCGCCGCGGGTTGTCCCGACGGTTCCGCTCGACCTTCCGATTCTGCTCGAAAACCTGCCGCTGCAACGCGGTCAACGTCTCGTCGTCGCCGAACAGGAAGCTGCCGTCACTGCTGTAGCCGACGCATTCGCCGCCCGCGCGGACGACGGCGGCGGCGCGGTCGGACTTCCACCACCCGCGCCCGCAATGCCGGGCGCGATCCGACAGGGTGGCGGTCGCGGTGGGCACGACGACGGCGGCGAACACCGCCAGCGCCAGCGATGTGACCACCCATCTCCGCGCTCCGACAGGAGGTTTCGGCGGCACCGGGTCCGGGCTCGGACGCAGCTCCCGGTCGAGTGTGGCCAGCCGCTCCGGGAGCCGCAGCCGCAGGTACCAGGCGCCCGGTACCCGCCGTCGACGGGCCTCCCCGATCGTGTCGCACCACTGTGCCAGCGGGTCGGCCTGTGCGCCGTCGAGTGTCCCGGACCCGACGTGCTCGAACTCTCCCGGCTCACGATCGTCCGGCGGATCTGTCATGGTGGCGACGACCAGCAAGGGGTCGAACATGCCTGCCTCGTTGCGGATATCGCTCAGCCACCGCATAACCGCCGCGCCCGGGGTGCCCGGGTCGGCGCGGTCCAGCAGCACCACGGGATACGCGGTGCGACGCCAGCCCGATGGCCGCCACAACCGGCACCGGTACGCGCGGCGCAGATCCTCCAGGAACGCGTGCACCAGCAGCTTCGCCACCTGTTCGGGATCCTCGTGGCGACGGTTGGGCTGCACCAGGCGGCTGGCGAAACCCAGGAAGCTGTCCGACAACTCGGGACTCAGGTACCGCTGGCCCATGAACCATCGGCTGTTCGACGACAGCCACGAGACCCGCCAGCTCAACGAGATCCACAGCCGCACGGCCCATTGCATCAACAGGACCAGTCGCAGCACTCGTTCGAGCCACGGACCCCCGACATTGTCCGCCGGCACCTGGTCGCCCGGCTGCCCGTGGCCGCGAATCAGATTCGGCAACTGCTGTTTCAGGTCGGCGCGGATGTCGCGGCCATCGCCGAAATCCTGCTCCACCAGCCACGCCGCGGTGCGGTACCGCCGAAATCGGATGCGGCCCATGCCCGTGTTGTCCCGGGCCAGGCCGATGCGCAGCTGATCGAGAACGCTCTTGCATCCGGCGACCACGCCCTCGGCGCCCTCGGGATCGTCCGGTCCCGGCGCGATCCCGGCGATATCGACATACATGCGCGGGGCCGCGCGGCGGCGACTGGCCTCGAGCCACGCCGACGTCCGGCTCAGAAGTTCGCCGCTCCCCGTGCGGTCGGACACCAGGCACACGATCGGCGGCGGCAGCCGACGGTTGCGACGCAGCAGGGCATCGCGCAGATGCGGCAGGACGCGCGGGCGCTCCTCGGGGACCGACAGGGTGCGTAGCACATTCAGATAAGTGGTGACGACAGGCACGTTGACCCCCTCCAGCGTCGAACCGGCAACGGCGATATCGTGCCTATCGCGCGGTCCGGCCGCATCGTTGCCGCGGCACCACGATCCGGCACGCCAGCGAAAGGCCTTGCCCGTCACCATGGTTCGGTCGGCTCACGTCGGTGATCGAGATGTGCACGGACCGAGGCTACCGGCGCGACCGCTGCGGCGCAGGGGATCTCCTCAGAAGCCCAGCTTGCCCAGTTGCTTCGGATCGCGCTGCCAATCCTTGGCGACCTTGACGTGCAGGTGCAGGTAGATGCGGGTGCCGAGGATGTGCTCGATCTGTTTGCGGGCGGCCGTGCCGACCTCCTTGAGCCGGGCGCCGCGCTTGCCGATGACAATGGCCTTCTGACTGGGGCGCTCCACGTAGAGCAGGGCGTGCACGTCGAGGAGGTCTTCGTTGTCCTCGCGCGGGAGGATTTCCTCGATGACGACGGCCAGCGAATGCGGCAGTTCGTCGCGCACGCCCTCGAGCGCGGCCTCGCGGATCAGCTCGGCCATGAGCGTCTCCTCGGGCTCGTCGGTCAGCTCGCCGTCGGGGTAGAAGGCCGGGCCCTCCGGCATTTTCGAGGCGATGACGTCGACGAGCACCTCGACCTGCTCGCCCTCGACCGCCGAGACCGGAACCACGTCGGCCTCGGGTCCCAGCAGCTGGGAGACGGCGACCAACTGCTGGGCGATCTGGTCACGACCCACCTTGTCGATCTTGGTGACGACGCCGAGCAGGGTGGTCTTCGGCGCCATCTGCTTGACCTGCTGCACGATCCAGCGATCGCCGGGCCCGATCTTCTCGTCGGCCGGGATGCACACGGCGATGACGTCGACCTCCGAATAGGTGTCGCGCACCAGATCGTTGAGCCGCTGCCCCAGCAGTGTCCGCGGCCGGTGCAGGCCGGGGGTGTCGACCAGGATCAGCTGCGTGTGCTCGCGGTGCACGATGCCCCGGATGGTGTGCCGGGTGGTCTGCGGGCGCGAGGACGTGATAGCGATCTTCTGGCCCACCATGGCGTTGGTGAGCGTCGATTTGCCCGTATTGGGGCGACCGACGAAACAGACGAAGCCGGAACGGAATTCGTCCTTCGACGAGCCGGAGCTCATTCGAACACCTCGGATTCGGTGTCGATGTCGAAGCCCGCCGGGACGCCGCGGCCGTGCCCGGTGTTCGTCTCGCCGCCGATCGGATTCTCCACGCCGTAGGGGTCGCCACCCTGAACGGACTCGTTCACCGTCCCCTTGCGATCGGTGAGAATGACCCGGGCGGCGGGCGAGACCTCCTGCACGGCCGCGATTCCCGCGTCCTGCCGCAGACCCCCGACCACGACAGCGGCCTCGAAGCCCTCGGCGCCGCTGGAGATCGCGGCGGCCACCGCGGCCTGCAATGCGGTCAGCGGCAACGCCTTCAGCTCCACGACGCCCGCGGCGTAGGTGCGGCCGTCGGTATCGCGGACCGCCGCGCCGCTGCCGCCGCCGGTGCGACCCATGGCGCCGCGCGCCAGCACCAGCAGCTTGCCGTCCTCGCCCGCCAGGCCAGGGGTTTCAGTCATCGCTCTCTCCGTCCTCGTACTCGGCAAACCCGTTGTGCCCCTTGAGTTTCGAGCCCGCGTGTGCGGTGGGCGGATGCTCGTCCGTCGTCTCCGCGGTGACCGGCCGCCCGCCTTCGGTCTCCGATTTCTCCGTGTCCGATTTCTCCGGGGCGCGCTTGACCACCACCGTGTGCACCCGCACCCGGCCGCGGGCGTCGGCGCCGCCCTCGCCGCGCAGCTGCAGCCCGTGCGCGACGACCTTGGACCCCGGAAGCGGCACCCGGCCCAGCGCGTGCGCCAGCAGGCCGCCGACGGTATCGACGTCCTCCTCGTCGATCGCCATGCCGAACAGCTCACCCAGATCCTCCACCGACAGCCGCGCCGACACCCGGTACTTGCCGCCGCCGAGCTCCTCGACCGGGGCGATCTCGTCGGTGTCGTACTCGTCGGCGATCTCCCCCACGATCTCCTCCAGCACGTCCTCGATGGTGACCAGCCCGGCGATGCCGCCGTACTCGTCGACCAGCAGCGCCATATGGATGCGGCGGCGCTGCATTTCGTCCAGCAGCGCGTCCAGCGGCTTGGAGTCGGGCACGAACACCGGCGGCCGCATCACCTCGCGCACCCGCACCTTCCTGCCCCGATCCGCATACGGCACAAGGTCTTTCAGATAGACGACGCCGACGATGTCGTCGACGTTCTCACCGATCACGGGAATGCGCGAATGTCCGGACCGCACCGCCAGCGACATCGCCTGCGCCGCGGTCTTGTCCGACTCGATCCACACCATCTCGGTGCGCGGCACCATCACCGCGCGCGCCGCGGTATCGCCGAGTTCGAACACCGACTGGATCATCCGGCGCTCGTCGGAGTCCACCACGCCGCTCTGCTGTGCCATGTCCACGACCTCGCGCAGTTCGACCTCGGAGGCGAAGGGGCCGTTGCGAAATCCCTTGCCGGGCGTGATGGCGTTACCGATCAGAATCAACAATCGGCTCACCGGCCCCAGCAGCGATCCGATCGCCTGCAGCGGCAGCGCCGCGCCGAGCGCGATCGAATAGGCGTGCTGGCGGCCCAGGGTGCGCGGGCCGACGCCGATGACCATGTAGTCGACCAGCACCATCACCACCGCGGTGAGCACCAGCGCCCAGCCCGTGCTGAGCCAGTCGCTGAGCGCGGCGGCGAGCAGCACGGTGGCGGTGATCTCGCACGCCAGGCGAAGCAGCACAACGAGATTCACGTACCGGGGGCGGTCCACCACCACCCGGGCCAACCGGCGGGCGCCGCCCCGGTCGGCCCGCACCAGATCCTCCACGCGGGCGGGTGAGATGGTGGCCAGGGACGCGTCGACGGCGGCGAACACGCCGCCCACCGGGACCAGCAGGACCGCCAGAATCAGCAGGACCGTAGAATTCACGCGGGATCCAGGGGGTCACCGGGCGCGGTGAACCCGGTCTTGCCCAGCAGCCGCCTGTCGCGTTCGGCGAGTTCGGCACGGCGCTGCGCCTCGCGCAGGCTCTCGTACCATTCGGCGAGCAGTCGATTCTGCAGGCCGAACATCTCCTTCTCCTCGTCGGGCTCGGCGTGGTCGTAGCCCAGCAGATGCAGGACGCCGTGCACGGTCAGCAGCGCCAGTTCGTGATCGACCGAATGCCCCGCCTTGGTCGCCTGCGCGGCCGCGAACTCGGGACACAGCACGATGTCGCCGAGCATCGACGGGCCCGGTTCGCTGCCGTCGGGGCGGCCGCCCGGCTCCAACTCGTCCATCGGGAACGACATCACATCGGTCGGCCCCGGCAGATCCATCCAGCGCATGTGCAGGTCGGCCATGGTATCGAGATCGACCAGCACCATCGACAGCTCGGCGGCCGGATGCACGTCCATCCGCCCGATCGCGAACCGCGCGACGCTGACCAGTTCCTCCTCGGATACGTCCATACCCGACTCGTTGGCGATCTCGATGCTCACCCGTTCAGCCTAATGGGCTGTGCTTCGTGCTCAGCGCCGACCGGCCCGCCCTGCGGCGCGGCGCTGGGCGCGGTTGCCCGGGTAGTGCGACAGTTGGGGGCGGTCCTCGGCCTCGTAGCGGTCGTAGGCGTCGACTATCTCCGACACCAGGCGGTGGCGCACCACGTCGCTCGAGTTCAGTTCGGCGAAGTGGATGTCGTCGACATCGCCGAGGATCTCGCTGACCACCCGCAGGCCCGACCTGGTCCCGCCGGGCAGGTCGACCTGGGTGATATCGCCGGTGACGACGATCTTGGACCCGAAGCCGAGCCGGGTCAGGAACATCTTCATCTGCTCGGGCGTGGTGTTCTGCGCCTCGTCCAGGATGATGAACGAGTCGTTGAGCGAACGGCCGCGCATGTAGGCCAGTGGCGCGACCTCGATGACGCCGGACTGCATCAGCTTCGGGATCGCCTCGGGATCCATCATGTCGTGCAGCGCGTCGTAGAGCGGGCGCAGGTACGGGTCGATCTTCTCGTTCAGCGTGCCCGGCAGGAAGCCGAGGCGCTCACCGGCCTCCACCGCGGGGCGGGTGAGGATGATCCGGTTGACCTGCTTGCCCTGCAGCGCCTGCACGGCCTTGGCCACGGCGAGATAGGTCTTGCCGGTGCCCGCCGGGCCGATGCCGAAGACGATGGTGTGCTCGTCGATCGCGTCGACGTAGCGCTTCTGGTTCAGCGTCTTGGGGCGGATGGTCTTGCCGCGGCGGGACAGGATGTCCAGGCTCAGTACCTCCGCCGGGGAGTCGGAGGAGCCCTCGGTGAGCATGGAGTACGTGTGCCGGACCGCCTCCGGCGTCACGACGCGATTGCGGCCGGTCAGGGCCACCAGCTGCTCGATCACGCGCTCGGCCAGCGCCACCTCGGCGGCGCGTCCGGTCAGCGTCACCGAATTGCCGCGGACGTGGATGTCGGCGGCGAGCAGTCCTTCGAGTTCACGGAGATTCTCGTCGGCCGAGCCGAGGAAGCCGAAGACGGATTCGGGAGCGAGTTCGATGCTGGAACGAACGGTCCGCGCGGCAGGGCCCGAGCCGTTGCCGCCGGCTCCGATGCCGGCCTGGGGAGTTGTCGGGTCGCCGATGTCGCCTGAGGTTCGCAATAGGTGCTATGGCCTGCTTCCGGTCTCGAACGTATCGTTTCGTGTGATGAAAGTTTAACGCGGACCACCGACACCGCCCAGTGAATATGCGGCTACCACCAGGTCACGGGCGAGTTCCGGAAGGTTTCCCGCACCACCGGCCCGGGTACCTGAGCCCATCCGCCCTTCCCGCACCCCATGCCCGCTCGCGCACCCCCTGCAAGCGCTGGAAGAGGTGCGCGAACGAACGCGGGGTGCGGGAAGTTCCGGTGCTACGGCTGCGCCCGGTCGAAGGCGAAGTCGCGGAATCGGCGCACGGCATCCGAGGGCACGGCGTTCGCCGACCAGATCAGGCCGACGGCCCGCGCGGCGCCCGGATCGGCCAGCGGGACCAGCACCGGCCCGGCATGCGGACCCCGGACCGGCGGCTCCTCCATCGGCAGCAGCGCGACCCCGAGGCCCGCGGCCACCAGGCCCGCGACGGTCACCAGATCGCTGGACTCGAGCCCGACGCGCGGGCGGAAATCGGCTGCGGCGCAGAGGTCGTCGAGAATGCGGCGCATGCCGAAACCGGTGGGCATGGCGACGAATTCGGCGTCCGCGGCCTCGGCCAGCCGGACCTGGCGCCGCCCCGCGAGCCGGTGGTCGGCCGGGACGCCCAGCGCCAGGCGCTGCCGCAGCAGGGTGCGCCAGCCCAGGCCCGCGGCCGCGGGCCGCGGCGACACCAGGCCCAGATCCGCGGTCCCGTCCAGCACCCGGGCCGTCACCGCCTCGGCGGCGTCCTGGCTGAGCGTGAAGGTGATCCGGCCCGAACCGCGGCGGAATCCGGCGACGAGCTCCGGTACCAGCCGCGCCCCGAACGAATGCAGGAACGTCAGCCGCACAACGCCTTTGGCCGGATTTGTCAGGTCGGACAGCTCCCGCCCGGCCGCGTCGAGTTCGGCCTGGGCCCGGCGAGCGTGCTCGTAGTAGATGCGGCCGAAGTCGTTGAGGGTCAGGCGTTTTCCGTGGCGGTCGAACAGCGGCACACCGAGCCGCTGCTCGAGCCGGGCCAGCATCCGCGACAGCGTCGGCTGGGCGAGGTGCAACTGATCGGCGGCTGCGCCGACGCGTTCCAACTCGGCGAGGGTGAGGAACCAGTGCAAATCGTCACTCGGCACGGTGCACCTTTCGAGCGGGAGCTGGGCTAATACCGTCAGCGCATCAACTTGCTGATTATTATGCATTTTCTTTCGAAGCCCGGCGGGCCGATGCTGGGTCCATGACCACCGCACCCGCCGCCACCTCGCCCGATACCGCGGCACACGAGCGCCGGATCGCGCTGGCGCTGTTCGCCGCGGGGCTGACCACGTTCGCCTCGATGTACAGCGCGCAGGCGCTGCTGCCCAGCCTGTCGGCCGCGTTCGGGGCGACACCGGCGCACGCGGCGCTGGCGGTGTCGCTGACCACCGGACTGCTGGCGGTCGCGATCGTGCCGGTGAGCGTGCTGTCCGGCCGGTTCGGCCGGACCCGGGTGATGATCGCCTCGGCGGTGGCGGCGAGCGCGATCGGTCTGCTGCTGCCGTTCAGCCCGACGCTGGACATGCTGCTGGCGGGGCGGGCGCTGCAGGGCCTAGCGTTGGCCGGGGTTCCGGCGGTGGCGATGGCGTATCTGGCCGAGGAGATCGGCGCGAGCGGGCTCGGCGCGGCGATGGGCGTCTATGTGGCGGGCACCAGCATCGGAGGCCTTGCGGGACGGCTCATTCCGGCGTTCACCCTGGAGATCGGGTCGTGGCGCTGGGGCGACGCGGTACTGGCGGTGGCCGCGGCGCTGTGCACGGTGTGGTTCGTGCGCTGCCTGCCCGCCTCCCGGCGGTTCGTGCCGGGGCAACTCGGAGTCCGTTCGCTGGCAGCCGATTTCGTCGGGCACCTGCGGCACCGGACGCTGCTGCCGCTGTTCGGGCTGGCCTTCGTCCTGATGGGCGGCTTCGTCTCGATGTACAACTTCCTCGGCTACCGCCTCACCCGGGAACCGTTCGGATTATCCGCCGCCACCGTGGGTCTGGTGTTCGTCATGTACCTGGCGGGCACCGTCACCTCGGCCGCCGCCGGTCGCCTGGCCGACCGCCACGGCCGCGCGCGGGTGCTCGCGATCTCCATCTGCGCCATGGCCGTCGGGCTGGTGATCACGATTCCCGACAACCTCCCCCTCGTCCTGCTCGGCGTACTCCTCTGCACCGCAGGCTTCTTCGCCGCCCATTCGGTAGCCAGCGGCTGGGTCGGCGCCGCCGCCACCGGCAACCGCGCCGCCGCCTCATCCCTCTACCTGTTCGCCTACTACCTCGGCAGTTCCATAGTCGGCGCCGCCGCCGGACTCGCCTACAGCTGGCACGGCTGGGCCGGACTGGCAGCCTACGTAGGCATCCTCATCCTCGCCGCCGCAGCCCTGGTAACCACCCTCGCCTCCGGCTCCCGCACCGCCACAACCTCCGAAGCTGTTGCCGCACAGTAATTCCGGCCAGACGACCGACGCACCGCCTCAGCTCATATCGTCCGGCAGCACGCGAAACGCGGGGTAGCGAGTCAGTGGGCGAAGCGCGCGGAAATCGCGCCGATCCAACGTCAGGATCGCGTTGGTGTCATATTCGGCCGCCAGCGCGACGCAGACCGCATCGACCAGGTCCAAATCCAGGCCGCTGTAATGGCTTCGAATGCCAACCGCCGTCCTGATCTGCGCCGCGTCGGAATTGGCGACCTCGACCCGGGTCGTCGCGATGCGGTCCGCCAACAGCAGCAACAACTGGTCCGCTACCGCACGCCCGGCACGCGCGGTAGCCACGTGGTGCACCTCTGTCAGCGACAGGGCGCTCACGACCAGGGTGCTGGCCGCGTTCGCCGCGCGCCGCGCCGCCAGATGCTCCGGGTCACTACGGTTCAGCAGCGCAAGAACCCCGGAGGTATCTGCCACGACAATCATGCGGAGCGGTGCATGATGTTCCGGATGTCGTCCTTGGTGATCGGCCCGCCGAGGTCGACGCCCTCGTCATCGGCGAACAACGGGGTTTCCCATGTGCGGTTCCGCAACAGATACAAGCGCAGTGCGTCGCGGGTGATGTCGTGCTTGGACCGCCCTTCGACCTTGGCCTGTTTGTCGAGGGCAGCATCCTCGTCGTCGGGAAGGCGCATAGTCCATGCCATGTATCGATGATACCAACCTAGATACCAACCTCGAAGCTCATTCGTCCCTGGTCGGCCTGACGGCATGGATTCCGAGATCACGCGCATGGACCACTTCGCACAGTATGGCTTGAATCACAATTCGCGGCCACGCCGAACAGAGGGCCGTTCGCCACGTCTAATGCGTTGACGGGCAATACCGTTCGAGAGAAGGAAGTTGTATGAACTTCGGATGGCAACCATCCTCGTTTCCGGTGCGGTCGCGGGCCTCGGACTGGTCGATGCCGGGGCGGCGGCAGCCGCGCCGCATGTCGTGCAGACCGACCACCACACCGCGCCGGAAGGGTGCCCGACGCCCCCGCTGGGCCCCGACGGCAAGCCCCTGCCCCCGCCGCTGGGCTCGGACGGCAAGCCCCTGCCCCCGCCGCTGGGCTCGGACGGCAGGCCGCTGCCCCCGCCGCTGGGCGCCGACGGCAAGCCCTGCCCGCCCCCGCTGGGCCCCGACGGCAAGCCGCTCCCGCCGCCGCCCGGAGCCTGATACGCCTGCTACACGGCACGCAGGAAACCGCCGCGCCGGGCACGAAATGCCCGGCGCGGCAATCTGAATCGGCTGCCCGGCTCCAGGTCTCGCACACCAGACTGCTTCCGCCGGCGAGTCCGATGCCGACCGGCTCATGCTGCCGAACTTATCGCCCGCTGTGCCCCTTCCCGGACGCGATACACCCCCGTCGCGACGAAAAGCTCGGCGGCAGGCCACCATTCGGCGAGCCGCAACAGCTCCGCCACCTCGTCGTCCAGGTTCGCCGCCGACGACACGGGGCGCGGGCCATCGGCGGTGCCGGGGCGGAGCGGAGGACCGTATCCTGTCCCCGCGCGGAGCCGATCCGGCGGAGGCCGGTTCCGACCGGGGAACCCGCTCTCGCGACAAGAACTCGTCGAGCCGGGCCGGGTCCCGCCGCACGACCGTAAGGCCGCAGTCCGAGCGGGGCATCGGCGGATCTCGACGGTCGTGCGGATTTCACGCCCAGCGCGAAGTGAGGGCGCCTAGTGCCCCCAGTGCAACAGCGGCGGCCGTAGACGTGCGTAAGACGGTGGGCCCCAGCAGGACCGCCTCGGCACCGGCGGCAGACAGCGCCTCGCACTCGACGTCGTCCAGTCCGCCTTCCGGGCCGACGATCAGCACGATCCGCGACGCCTGCGCGAAGGACAGATCGACGAAGCGGGTCTCGCCCGACTCGTGCAGGGCGGCGGCAACTCCGTTGTCCGCCTTCGTGTTCCGCACCAGCTCCAGCACATCCGGGGTACGGTACAGCTCCCCCACCTCGGGGATGTAGGCCCGGCGGGACTGACGCGCCGCGGCGCGCGCGGCCGCCCGCCACTTGTCGACTCCCTTGCGCGCCTTGCCTTCCCAGTTGGCGACGCAGCGCGCCGCCTGCCACGGCACGATGGCGTCCACCCCGGCCTCGGTCATCAGCTCGACCGCCAGCTCCGAGCGATCCGACTTCGGCAGCGCCTGCACGACCGTCACCGGCGGCGCCACCCGCTCGGCCACGGACCGGTCCAGGACCCTCAGTTCGAGGCGGTCCTTCTGCGCCGCGACCACTTCCGATGCGGCGACCACACCGGCCCCGTCCGACAGGGTGATCGGCTCGCCGACCCGGACCCGGCGCACCGTCGCGGCATGGCGGCCCTCCGGGCCGTCCAGCACCGCGACCGCGCCCGGTTCCGGAATCTCGTCGAGGTAGAAAACGGTCGCGGCCACCGCGGATTCAGCGTCCGCTGAACGAGGCCCGCAGCCGCGCGAACAGGCCGCTGTTGTGCTCGGACTGCGCCGACAGCACCTCGGTCCGCTCGCCGTTGCGCGTCGACTTGTACTTGCGCAGCAGCTCGGACTGCTTGTTGTCCAGCTTCGTCGGCACCACGATGTCCAGGTGCGCGACCAGATCCCCGCGCGCGCTGGAGCGCAGCTTCGGCATGCCGTGCCCACGCAGCACCGACACTTCGCCGGGCTGGGTGCCCGCGGGAATCGACAGCTCGGTCGGGCCGTCGAGGATCGTGTCGATGACGACGGTGGCGCCGAGGGCGGCGTCCACCATCGGCACCCGGATCGTGCAGTGCAGGTCGTCGCCGTCGCGGACGAAGGTGTCGTGCGGCTGTTCGACGATCTCCACGTACAGGTCGCCCGCGGGGCCGCCGCCGGGGCCGATCTCGCCCTGCGCGGCCAGCCGCACCCGCATGCCGTTGGCGACGCCCGCCGGGATCGGCGCGGCGATCTCGCGACGCGACCGCACCCGGCCGTCGCCGCCGCACTTGCGGCACGGATCCGGGATGGTCTCGCCGGTGCCGCGGCAGGTCGGGCACGGGCGCGAGGTCATCACCTGGCCCAGGAACGAGCGCTGCACCGTCTGCACCTCGCCCGCGCCGCCACAGGTCTCGCAGCGCACCGGCTTGGAGCTGCCGTTGGTGCCCGCACCTTGGCACAGGTCGCACAGCACCGCGGTGTCGACGGTCAGATGTTTGGTGACGCCGACCGCGCATTCGGCCAGCGACAGCCGGGTCCGCAACAGCGAATCCGCGCCCGGCTGGACCCGCCCGCGCGGCCGGCGCTGACCACCAGTGGCCCCCATGCCGCCGAAGAACGCCTCGAACACGTCCCCGAGCCCGCCGAATCCGGCACCGGAGAAACCGCCCCCGGCGCCCGCGGACTCCATCGGGTCCCCGCCCATATCGACGATGCGCCGCTTCTCCGGGTCGCTGAGGACCTCGTAGGCGGTCGATACGTCGCGGAACTTCTCCTGCGCGTCGGCGTCGGGATTGACGTCGGGATGCAGTTCCCGCGCCAGCTTGCGGTAGGCGCGCTTGATCTCCTGGTCGCTCGCATTGCGGCCGACGCCGAGAATTCCGTAGTAGTCCCGTGCCACTTGTGTCTCTAGTCCTGTTCCGAATCTGTTCCGTTCACGACCGCGGGCTCACCGCTCGGCGAGCACCTCGCCGATGTATCGGGCGACCGCGGCCACCGAGGCAATGGTCCCGGGGTAGTCCATGCGGGTCGGTCCCAGCACTCCCATACCGCCGAGCACGGTACCCGGCACACCGTACCCCGTGGACACGACGGAGGTTCCGCGCATCTGCTCCACCTGGGTCTCCTCGCCGATCTGCACGGTCACCATGCCCGGCTGCTGCGCGGCGGCCAGCAGCTTCAGCACGACGACCTGTTCCTCGAGCGCCTCCAGCACCGAGCGCAGCGAGCCCGGGAAGCCGAAGTCGCCGACGTTACGGGTCAGGTTGGCGGTGCCGCCCAGCACCAGCCGCTCCTCCGGATGTTCCACCAGGGTCTCCACCAGCACGGTCGACACCCGGACCAGCACCTCGCGCAGCCGGGACGGGGCGTTTTCGGGCAGTTCGGCCACCGCGGCGGAGGCGGCGGCGAGCCGCTTGCCGTCCATGGCCTTGCCCAGCATCGCGCGCAACGCCGCCAGATCCTCGTCGTCGACGACCGAGCCCAGTTCGACCAGGCGCTGGTCGACGCGGCCGGTGTCGGTGATCACCACCAGCAGCAGCCGCGCCGGATTGAGCGCGACGACCTCGAGGTGGCGGACCGTCGAGGCCGAGACGGTCGGATACTGCACCATCGCGACCTGCCGGGTCAGCTGGGCCAGTAGCCGCACCCCGCGGCGCAGCACATCGTCGAGGTCGACGCCGCTCTCCAGGAATTCCATGATGGCCCGGCGCTCCGCCGGCGACAGCGGCTTCACCTCGGCGATGTGGTCGACGAACTGGCGGTAGCCCTTGTCGGTGGGGATGCGGCCGGAGCTGGTGTGCTGCTGGGTGATGTAGCCCTCGGCCTCCAGCACGGCCATATCGTTGCGCACGGTGGCGCTCGAGACGCCCAGGTTGTGCCGGTCTACCAGCGTCTTCGAGCCGATCGGCTCCTTGGTGGCGATGTAGTCGGCGACGATCGCGCGCAAGACCTCGATCCGCCGCTGCTCCGTGCTCGGCATCGGCCCACCTCCTTGCTTTCGCCCTCGGTCCGCCGGACGCGCGAGCGTGTCAGGGCACGGCACGATCACGCGGATCCGGGTTCATCCGAACACCAGTTTAATTGCACGCGGGCAGATCACCCGCGCATGTGTCCTGACCTGCGTGGCTTCGGCCGAGCACGGCCCGATATCCGTCATCCCGGCGTGCACCCGACATCACGGCATGCACCCGACATCACGGTCCGATATCCGTCATCCCGGCATGCTCTTGGCCGGGATCCATCGGGCAGTGTTGGTCGGTGCGGGTGGATTCCGGCCAACAGCGTGCCGGAATGACGACGGGCCGCCGGGAGCGCCTGGGGTATCAGTCGGAACCCGCGAGCTTGCCAGCGGCGGCGTCCAGCCCCAGCATTGCCAGCAGCGATGTGCAGTCATCGGCGTCGGTGGCATAGCTGGCGACGGCCCGGGCGGCCATCGCGCTGCGGCGAGCGGATTCGGCCTTCTCCGCGGCACGCGTTTCGGCGAAATCGCTCTGCTCGTGGACAAGGGTGATGCGTCGTGCCTGGGACATGAGACTCCTCGGGGTTGCCTCGAACGCTACACCCGGGCCCCCAAGATCGCGGGCCCAACGATCCGATCGCCACCCGAGGAGCGGTCCGACACGGTCAAGTCAGCAGCGTGCGGACCACCGCGTCGGCCAGCAGGCGGCCGCGGTCGGTGAGAATCAGGCGGTCGGCGGATCGGATCGCCAGGCCGTCGGCGATCACCCGGTCGGCGGACCGGCGTTCGGATTCGTCCAGATCGGCCAGCGGCAGGCCGGTGCGCAGTCGGGCGGTGAGCATCACGCGCTCGGTATGCCGCTCCGCGTCGGTCAGCGCCTCCCAGCCCGCCGCGGGCAGCCCGCCCTCGTGTACCCGGTGCGCGTAGCGGGAGGGATGCTTCACGTTCCACCACCGGACCCCGCCGAGATGGCTGTGCGCACCCGGGCCCGCGCCGAGCCAGTCGCCGCCGTCCCAGTAGCCGAGGTTGTGGCGGCAGCGGGCGGAATCGGTTGCGGCCCAGTTGGATACCTCGTACCAGGTCAGTCCGGCCGCGGCCAGGCGGGTGTCGATGCGCTCGTAGCGGGCGGCGAGGACGTCGTCGTCGGGGGCGGGCAGTTCGCCGCGGCGCACCCGGCGGGCCAGGGCCGTGCCGTCCTCGACGATCAGCGAGTACGCCGACACGTGGTCGACACCGGCGGCGAGGACGGCGTCCAGGCTGGCGTCCAGGTCGGCGTCGGTCTCCCCCGGGGTGCCGTAGATCAGGTCGAGGTTCACATGGTCGAATCCGGCGGCACGCGCCTCGCGGGCGGCGGCGACAGCGCGGCCCGGCGTGTGGGTGCGGTCGAGCACCCGCAGCACGTGCGGGGCCGCCGACTGCATGCCCAGCGACACCCTGGTGAAGCCCGCGTCCCGGATGCGCTCGAAGAACCGGGGCGAGGTCGATTCGGGATTCGATTCGGTGGTTATCTCGGCACCGGCGGCCAACGTGAAGTCCGCGCGGATCGCATCGAGCACCTCGGTCAGGCCGTCGCCGCCGAGCAGCGACGGCGTCCCGCCGCCCACGAAGATTGTCGACACCTCCGGTTGCGGACTCGGCAGCTCGCCGAACAGTCGTGCGGCCGTGGACAATTCGCCGCGCAGCGCCACCATCCAGGACTGCGGCGAGGCGGAGCTGCCCAGTTCACCGGCCGTGTAGGTGTTGAAATCACAGTACCCGCACCGGGTGGCGCAGAACGGCACATGGATGTAGATGCCGAAGGGGCCGCCGCCGAAGTCGCGCAGCACGGACTCCGCCGAGTCGGGCTCGGCGGTACCGGCGGCAATCGAGGTCACGGGTCCAGTCTGCCGGTAGGCCCGGTGTGACGTGCATCGGGGATGCCGCGCCGGCTCATCGATAACGATCCGGCCGCTGATGGCCGCGCAATGTCCGATTCCCGGGTCTTAGCGGGAACTCCACTCGCAGAGGACTCTTGATCGATGGGAGAGCGACATGGACAAGCTGGTGTGCATCGATTGCTGGCGCCGTGACAATCTCACCTTCGTGCAGCGGCTGGACCCCGCGTTCGTCACGCCCGGGCCGGTCCATCGGTGCGCGGCGCACCGCGACCTGCGGGCCGAACTGGTCGGCAAGCCCGAGCCCGCACCGCGCGCCGCGTAGGGTCAGCGGCCCAGCGCGGTCTCCCGGTCCACCTGCGACAGCTTCTCCGGGTTGCGGACGGAGTAGAGACCGGTGATGCGGCCGTCGTCGAGACGCACCGCCATGACGGTGTCGATCTCGCCGTCCCGGCGCAGCACCAGGGCCGGGTAGCCGTTGATCTGTGCCAATTCGACCGACAGCTCGCGACCGATCCGTGGCAGCGAGGCCGTGAGCAGGCCCGCCACCTGATCGGCGCCCACGATCGGATGCAGCGCGGCCTGTCTGATTCCGCCGCCGTCGCCGAGGAACACCACATCCGGCGCGAGTCGGTCGAGCAGGCCCCGCAGGTCGCCGGTCTCGATCGCACGCTGGAACGCCTCGAGCGCCGCCCGGGATTCGGCCGGGGACACGTCGCCGCGCGGGCGACGGGCGGCGACGTGTGACCGTGCGCGGTGGGCGATCTGGCGGACCGCGGCCGGGGCCTTGTCGACGGCCGCGGCGATCTCGTCGTAGCCCAGATCGAACACCTCGCGCAGCACGAAGACCGCGCGCTCGGTCGGCGCGAGCGTCTCGAGCACCAGCAGCATCGCCATCGAGACGCTGTCGGCCAGTTCGACGTCCTCGGCCACATCGGGCGCGGTGAGCAGCGGCTCGGGCAGCCACGGGCCGACATAGGACTCCCTGCGGCGGCCGAGCGTGCGCAGCCGGATCAGGGCCTGGCGCGTGGTGATCCGGACCAGATACGCGCGCTGATCCCGCACGATGCCGAGATCCACACCCGCCCAGCGCAACCAGGTCTCCTGCAGCACGTCCTCCGCGTCGGCGGCCGAACCGAGCATCTCGTAGGCGACGGTGAACAGCAGCCTGCGATGGATGACGAATGCCTCGGTGGCGGGGTCGGGGATGGTCCGGGACGTGCCGGGCATGGCGGCTCCTGTTCGCTCTGGTGAGTGTCACCACCAGACACCGGAGGCCGCGGTTTTGTGACACCGGCTGCGCGAAGCGGCGCAGGATCATTCGCTACCAGGTAGCGGGCTCGTCCTCGCGCAGGCGCCGCAGGGAACGCTCGATCCAGGTTTCGAAATGGCTCGTGAGGTCCTGGGTGGTGGCGGGGCGGACGGTGATGTGCTCGCGGGTCTGCTGCTGGACGTAGCGGCCGTCGCCGGTGACGTCGAACCAGCCCATGGCGTACCAGGGGTCTGGGCGGCTGTGCAGGTATCCGGCGAGCAGGCCAGCGGCGCCGCTGCCGTCGAAGGGGCGCCGAGTGAGCCGGTCGAAGCGCTCGCGCGGATTGTTGCGGCTGCCGTAACCGTCGTCGCGGGAACGTAATTCGTCGACGTGGAAGGTGTCGGGCTTGCCGCTGCCGGGCGGCGCCGACGGCAGGATGGCCGCCAAGCGCGCCGGGAGCTGTTCGGGGCGGAACAGGCGGCAGCGGATGGGGCCGTCGACGCCGTCGGCGGCGGTCTGGGTGAGCATCACCGCGTGGTACGGGGTCCGCGCCCCGAGGATGCGGTACTCCCGGGGCTTGCCCTTGCCGAGAACCGTTGACTCACCGCCGATTTCGATGCGGAGGTCACTGGCCGTGAGGGTGTGCAGCGCGAGGGTGATGCGATCGGTCTCGTCGGTGTCGTACCGCGCGCGCACGGCGGCGCGGTGCGCCGCGACCTCGTCGTTGGTGGCCAGACGGCTGGTGTAGTGCAGCGGATGCGGGAACCGGTCGTTCGCGTCGCTGTACCAGAGCACGGCGAAATCGTCCGGGTCCCAACTCCATTCGGCCATCGCGGTGGTCGTCCAATCAGATCTTGCCGAGGTCCGGTGTCATCTCCGGGCGTGGAATCGGCAGCAAGCCAACGAAATTCAGGGGTGTCGCGGGCGCGACGTGGCGATCAGCTGGTCGGCGGTGGCGGATCGGCGTAGTCTCCGCCGATCACGCCGCCGGGGATCGTCCTCGGATCGGGGCCCAGCAGTTCCTCAGCGTTCTCCATGTTCCGGAGCCACTCGGGGATGTCGCGGTCCTTCTCCTCGTCCTCGGATTTGCCACGGGCGCCGCCCATTCCACCCATGCCGGGCATGCCCGACATGCCCTTCCCGGTGGCCGCGCCCCCACCGGCGGCAGCGGCCAGGCCCGTGCCCGCACCCGGCTGCCCACCGGCCACGCTGCGACCGGGCCCGCCCGTCCCCGGGCCGGGGATGCCGCCGCCGAGCCCGCCGCCACCACCGCCTACGGCGCCGCCGCCCGAGCCGCCGGAGAAACCGCTGGACGTGGTCGGCGTGCCGACGCCGCTCGGTGTGGTCGAGGTCGGCTCGGTAGCCGCCGCGCTCGCCGGATTCGTCGACGAGTCCTCACTCGACGACGAGGTGGTCGAGGGGTCCTCGGTAGTTCCCGCCGGTTCTTCGCCGGTCTGCTCCGTCGGATCGGCCGTCCCGCTCGTCCCCCCGGTACCGCCGGTCTCTCCGGTCCCGCCCGGGTCATCCGTCCCCGTCCCCGGGATATAGGGCTGATCCGTATTCTCCGGCGGTTTGTACAAGGGATTCGTCGGACTATCCGGCACCGGGAGCACCGGAATCTGCTGGTCCGCCTGGAGAAAATTAGCGACGTAGTGATTCTTCATCGCTTCCCGCGCAGCGTTCTCGCAGTCGTTACGGACACTCTGGGAACTCGGCCCATGAAAAGGCCCGACAGCCCAGCTGCGAGGGTTGTACCAGGACCCACCGTCCGGCGGCTTATCTACGGCGTTCTTCGTATTGTTGACGCCCTCGATCGCGGTGGAGATCCGCTGCGCGAGGTTCTGCAGCGGCAACGACAGATCAAGGGCACGCTGAGCGTAATTGCCGATTGCCTCGCGAGACTTCGTCGCAGCCTGGCCTTCCCAGGCAGCTTCACTGGAGTGCCGAATCCTATTGGCGAACAGTTCCGCCGCCGAACTCCAGCGCTGGGCGATGTCGGCGTACTCGGTGACACTCTTACCAGCCTCGTCGGTAACCAAAGGATTGAACGCATTGTAGATCTGCGAGTGCTTCCAGCTGTCGGTATGCTCCCCACCGCCGGTGATCTTCGCGGGCTCGTTCTCGCCGGTCACTGCGGCGCCCCCACCGCCGGAGGCGCTGTGACACCCGGCTGCAACTTTGTCTGCGGGCCGATAAGGCTCTTCGGCTTGTCCGCCATCAGCCTGTTGTACTCGGCGGCGAATGCCTGGTCGGTCTCGATGAATTTTTGGGCGATCGTCCGGTGCAATGTCTCGATTTCGTCGACTATATCGTAATGTTGTTGCAGGATATCGTATACATTGTTGGCCGTATCGCTATCAGAGCCACGGCTCATAGCTTTTCCACGGAATCTCCCAACAAGAGTGCTCGCCGAATTCAGACCTTCCGTCAGCTCGCCGAGGCCCCATTTTTCGCGCTCCGAAATACTTGTCGCGATCCGTTGAAGAGCTTGTATCTCTTGTTTGAAAGCTTGACAGTCACGCTCGATATAAACAAACTCATCGGCATTGACGACAACCTGGTCACTGAAACTAACGGTGAGATTCCCGTCCTGCGCGTCAGTGATCAGGCTGGCGAGTGGCCCCGCGCCTTCGGTCATAATCAGTGTCCTCCCCATGACTTCCGGCCCGCGCGGACCGGAGACTGCTCCAGCTCAAGCGTCAGCAGGAATCGCCGGAACGATCCCCTGTGCCAAGCGCTTGGCAATCTCGCAGGAGTGCTGCGCTCCAGATTTCTTGCGTGACGGCGGGTTGTTGATGCTGATCTCGAGGCTGCCGCCCTTCATTTCCACGCTCACGAGACAGTGTGCTTGCAGTGCCTTCTGATCCGCAGGGCCGTAAGCCACTGCTGGCCGACCGGCCACCGACAGCTCTTCGGCGACTGTGAACTCTTTGTTGGCACGGACCATCGCCAACGTGATGTTCGTGGTATCGATAGTGGCTCCATATCCGTCAGATTGGATCCAGCCACAACCCCGCCATTTGATACCCCCGGCGCCATCCTTCGTGTCGACTTCCGGGTTGATCAACTGCTCGGATTGAACGACCGACTGCGGGAGCTTGCACGCGTCGAACCCCGCCGGAACATCCGCCGCGACAGTCGACGTAGCCGACGCACCCGTACTCCCCTCCGTACCACCACCGCCAGAGTCACACCCCGCCACAAGCGCGATCACCCCGGCCCCGAGAGCCGCGCCCCGCACTACCTTCCCCCAGCTCGCCATGTCGTCCTCTCGCACCGGTTCCGCACCGCTGGGGTCGGACCGGCTTTCCGCCCCCGTCAAAGCTCGATCTGACGGTACCCGCCAGGTCATCGCCGCGCAAAGGTAACGAGGCAACGCATCAGCGAAGGAACCAGCGGTTCGTCACTGCACCAATCCCACCGCGGCACGCACGATGTCGAAAAGCCGTCCACCGGATAGCGCGATCAGGTAGCCGCGGAATGCCGACTCGACGCCGACATCCTGTGCCGCCGCGTTAGCGAAGCGATCCGAAACGATCGAATGTGACCTGAATCACTGTCTGTCACGTCGGTGGGGAACCCGGTGTCTTGTGCCCGAACCCCTCGCCGAACGGAGGAAAGACAATGAGCAGCACCTATGAAGTCGTCGTAATCGGTGGCGGATACGCCGGTGTGATGGCGGCCAACCGACTGACGCAGCGTGACGACGTGCGGGTGACCGTGATCAATCCTCGCCAGGTCTTCGTCCCGCGGCTGCGATTGCACCAGTTGGTGGGCGCGACCCACGAGGCGGTCGTCGATTACCGGGACGTGCTGTCGGAGAATGTGCGGCTGGTGGTCGACAGCGTGACGCGGATCGACGCGACCGGCCGCACGGTGACACTGGCCGAGGGCGGCAGCCTGACCTACGACTACCTGATCTACGCGGTCGGCAGCGGCACTCCGGCGCCGCGGGTACCGGGTGCGGCCGAATTCGCCTATCCCGTAGCGACCTTGGAAGCGGCGCAGCGGCTGCGGTCGAGGCTTTTCGACACGCCCCTGACGGCCGCGGTGACCGTGATCGGCGGCGGCCCGACCGGGATCGAGACCGCCGCCGAGCTGGCCGAGCAGGGGCGCGACGTCACCCTGATCTGCGGCAGCGCGCTCGTTCCATACCTGCACCCCAAGGCGCGGCGCACGGCGCACAAGTACCTCGCCGGGTTGGGCGTGACCGTGATCGAGGGCGCCGACGCGTCCGTCACGGCCGTCACCCGCGACGCCGTGGAACTCGCCGATGGCCGGACCCGCGCCAGCGACGTCACCATCTGGACCGCGGGCTTCGGCGTCCCGGACCTGGCCGCGCGCAGCGGCCTGAGCACCGACGCCGCCGGGCGCCTGCTCACCGACGAGACGCTGACCAGCGTCGACGACGAGCGCATCGTCGCGGCGGGCGACTCGTCGGCGCCCTCGGACCTGCCGTTCCGCATGAGCGCCTACACCGCGTACTGCCTCGGCGCGCACGCCGCCGACACCCTGCTGCACCGGATCGCGGGCGAACAGCCCACACCGATCGACATGTCGTTCCCCGCCATGTGCCTGAGCATCGGCCGCAACGCGGGTATCTACCAGCTCGGCCACAAGAACGAGACCGCAATGCGCTTGTACGTCAAGGGTTTCACGGGCAAGAAGCTCAAGGAATTCGCCTGCGAGGCCGGTATCAAACACCTGGCCGCCGAGGCGCGGAAGCCCGGCAAGCACCGCTGGTTCTCCGATGGCAAGCACCGTCCGAAGCTGTTGCGGGCCAAGGGCGAGGACGCGATCACGTCGATTGCGTAGGCCAACCCGACAGGCTCCCGACAATGGTTACTCGACCCATGTGGCGGTGCCCGCCCTCGCGGACACCGCCACTATTTGCCGCCGGTGTCCACCATCGTCACCACCGCCCGGTCGGCGCTGGTGTAGCCACGGACCTCCATCAGTTCAAACTAGCGCCGTTCGGCCGTCGCGGCCACGGGTCGCCGGGAGATGGTGGTGCGTGTCGAACCACTTCTGCACGCCCTCGGCGGCGAGCAGGCGGCGGGCGGCGGGCTCCTCGACCAGGTGCTCGATCAGGGTCAGTAGCAGGTTGGACTCGCATCTCGCCAAGTAGGCCGGGATGCCGAATTCGCCGACCCTGTCGAACAATCGGTTGGCCACCGGTGTCGCCGAATCGGTCAGACGCAGGACGATGGTGGGGCCCTCACGCAGGTAGCTCGCGACGTACTGCGTTCTGGCGTCCACCCCCGCGATATCGTCCCAGGACACGAAGCGGTCCCTTTCCCGCAAGTCCCGCAGGGGATTACGCCGCAGAATGCCCGACGGATACAGCTCGACATGAATGCGCCGGCGGGCCGCGAGCAACACCAGCGCCAAGACGACGACCAGCGCCGCCGAGCCCGCCAGGGCGGCGGTCGCCCAGTCGAAGCCGAGCGTCGCGAACGGTGAGGCCGCGCCGCCGACCGATCGCTCCCACCAGCACGCCTGCCCGAAAACGATGAGCCCCAACAGAGTCGAGACGAGCGGAACGACCCGGGTCGGCTGACTCACCCGCACACCGGCGCCCCGATCCACATCCGAACACCGGCGAACCGGAAGACCGAACACGATCGACGATCGCGGCACCACCTCGCGGAATATGCCCAGCCCCATGATCAAGAGGCCGATCGCGGCGACCGCCAAGCCGATGCCGCCCACGATCTCCGCGAGCGACTCAGTGCCCCAACGGGATACCACGACAATCGCCCGAACGAAGACCGTCACGGCGATCCCGACGGAGAGCCCGGCCAGCGGCAGGGTCGCTAACACCGAACGCCCGGTCGCCCACCGCCGCTCGATCGGCAGTTGCGGAAACCGCACCCGCGCAACCGAATTCAGTTCGCGAATGCGAGTGATCTGCCAGGAGGCACGAGCCTTCCCCCGGCGCACGAGATCCGAATACCGATCCCGGACACGATCGGCCACCATCCCCGCGCTCTGTCGCCAATTCATCACAATGTCGACGAAACCTACCACCGCCCGAGAGGTCCAGGTACCGCTGGCGGACCTTGACCGCGGCCACGTCGGGGCGCAGGAAACGCACCAGGACCACCTCGTAGGTCGCGGTGCCGTCCCGCATAGCGCCGGGCAGTACCTTGGCGGTGAATTCGGCGATGGCGGCGCGGCCGACGAGGAGCGTGCCGTGGCCGGTGGTCCAGATGGCGTCGGGATGGAACAGCGAGACGAACTCGTCCACCAGCTCGTTCCGCTGCGCATGCTCGACGGTGGCGACGATGTCGCGGATCGCCTCGAGCTCGTCGGTCTGTGTCGTTGTCATGCCGACGATCCTGCAATCCGAACTCGACTCGAGGTCAATACCGAATCGGCGCGATGGTTTCGGCGCGTTGATCTATGAGCTATTTCACAAAACTGAGCGGCCGTCCAGGGAATTTCCCCCGAATCTGCGGAGAATATGGGCCAGTGGTCCGAACGACCCCGCTGACATGGCACAATAGGCTCCATGACTGGGCTTGGAGTACGACTGGTGGCGCGACGCCACGTCGACTACAAGCGTGTCTGCAGTGACCGCTGTCTGCCGGATCGCCTCCGGTAGTTCGGCGCATTCCGACTCCGGCGTCCATTCTCGACGCCGACATCCCGGCCGTTGAATACCGAAGGCGCGAGTCAGCCCCTCCCGCCTGCCGTAAAGGCCTGATCCATCCGCAGGAGCGACCCCATGACGTCGAGCACCGACGCCGGTCCCAGCCCAGAATCCGTGCGCGCCGCGCGCGAGCAGGACGTCGCGCGCGAGCGCGAACAAGCCGCCCGGGAACGCCGGGCGCGGCCGCGCCCGGAGGCCACCGGGCAGCGCACCGGCAAGCCGGTCCGCCGCAAGTCGGAGGGCCAGTGGGCGCTCGGTTACCGGGAACCGCTGAACCCGAACGAGCAGAGCAAGAAGGACGACAACCCGCTCAACGTTCGCGCCCGCATCGAGAACATCTACGCCAAGGGCGGCTTCGATTCCATCGACAAGGCGGATCTGCGCGGCCGGTTCCGCTGGTGGGGCCTCTACACCCAGCGCGAGCAGGGCTACGACGGCACCTGGACCGGCGACGAGAACATCGACATTCTCGAGGCCCGCTACTTCATGATGCGGGTGCGCTGCGACGCCGGCGCCCTGAATCTCGCCCAGCTGCGCACCATCGCGGGCATCTCCACCGAGTTCGGCCGCGACACCGCCGACCTGTCCGACCGCGAGAACGTCCAGTACCACTGGATCGAGGTCGAGAACGTCCCGGAGATCTGGCGGCGGCTGGAGGAGGTCGGCCTGAAGACCACCGAGGCGTGCGGCGACTGCCCGCGCGTGGTGCTCGGCTCGCCGCTGGCCGGGGAGTCGCTGCACGAGGTCATCGACCCGACCCCGGCGATCGACGAGATCGTGAGCCGCTACATCGGCAAGAAGGAGTACTCCAACCTGCCGCGCAAGTTCAAGACCGCGATCTCCGGCCAGCAGGACGTGGCGCACGAGATCAACGACGTGGCGTTCATCGGCGTCGACCACCCCGAGCACGGGCCCGGCCTGGACCTGTGGGTCGGCGGCGGCCTGTCCACCAACCCGATGCTGGCCAAGCGCGTCGGCGTGTGGGTGCCACTGGACGAGGTGCCGGACGTGTGGGAGGCGGTCGTGTCGCTGTTCCGCGACTACGGCTACCGCCGGTTGCGCACCAAGGCACGCTTGAAGTTCCTCGTGAAGGACTGGGGCATCGAGAAGTTCCGCGAGGTCCTCGAGACCGAATACCTGAAGCGCAAGCTGATCGACGGCCCCGCCCCGGAGCAGGTGACACAGGTCATCGACCACGTCGGCGTGCAGCGGCTGCGCAACGGGCGCAACGCCGTCGGCTTCTCCCCCATCGCGGGGCGCGTGTCGGGCACCATCCTCGCCAAGGTCGCCGACGCGGCGGAGCGGGCGGGTTCCGACCGGGTCCGGTTCACCCCGTACCAGAAGCTGATCGTGCTGGATGTCCCCGACGACAAGGTCGAACAGCTGCAGGCCGACCTGGAACCCCTGGGGCTGCAGTCGAAGCCGTCGATCTGGCGGCGAAACCTGGTGGCCTGCAGCGGGATCGAGTTCTGCAAGCTGTCGTTCGTGGAGACCCGCAAGCGC
Organism: Nocardia thraciensis; assembly: GCF_054782435.1. Taxonomy (NCBI): domain Bacteria; kingdom Bacillati; phylum Actinomycetota; class Actinomycetes; order Mycobacteriales; family Nocardiaceae; genus Nocardia; species Nocardia thraciensis. The sequence goes on along the minus strand of NZ_BAAGSM010000011.1, from coordinate 153,311 downwards.
TCGCAGGCGCTGGCGCCCGAACTCGAGCAGCGGCTCGCCGATATCAACGCGCAGCTGGACGTCCCGGTCACCATCAACATCAACGGCTGCCCGAACTCGTGCGCTCGCGCCCAGATCGCCGATATCGGCTTCAAGGGCCAGCTGGTCGCCGACAGCGACGGGAATCAGGTCGAGGGCTACCAGGTTCATCTGGGAGGCAGCCTCGGGTTCGACAGCGCCTTCGGGCGCAAGCTGCGCCAGCACAAGGTGACCAGCGACGAGCTCGGCGACTACATCGAGCGTGTGGTGCGCAATTTCGTGAAGAACCGCGACGAGGGCGAGCGGTTCGCGCAGTGGGCTGTCCGCGCCGACGACGCAGACCTTCGGTAACGGGAGATTTCAGCTATGGCAACCACTTTGGAGAAGCTGTCCGAGAGCGAACTGCGCAAGATCGCCGAAGACGGTGCGGCGCGACTGGGTTCGGACGCCTCGGCGCAGGAGCTGCTGCGGTGGACCGAGGACACCTTCGGTTCCGGCTACATCGTCGCCTCGAACATGCAGGACGCGGTGCTGGTGCACCTGGCCGCACAGGTGCACCCGGGCGTGGACGTGCTGTTCCTCGACACCGGCTATCACTTCGCCGAGACCATCGGTACCCGTGATGCCGTGGAGACCGTGTACGGCGTGAACATCGTCAATGTGGAGCCGGAACACACTGTGGCGGAACAGGATCGGCTGCTCGGCAAGGATCTCTTCGCGCGCGATGCCGCAGAATGCTGCCGCCTGCGCAAGGTGGCGCCGCTGAAGAAGTCCCTCACCGGCTACAACGCCTGGGTCACCGGCATCCGCCGCGTGGAATCCCCCACCCGCGCCAACGCGCCCCTGGTCTCCTTCGACGAGGCCTTCGGACTGGTGAAGATCAACCCGATCGCCGCCTGGTCCGACGACGAGATGACCGGCTACATCGAACGGCACGGCATCCTCGTCAATCCCCTTGTGGAGGAGGGATATCCGTCCATCGGTTGCGCTCCGTGCACGCGGAAGCCGGAACCGGGATCCGATCCGCGAAGCGGCCGCTGGGCCGGCCTCGCCAAGACCGAATGCGGGTTGCACAGCTCATGAGTACACCAGTCACCGACACCGAATTCGATATTCTCGCTTCGCTCGAGGAATTCGATACCCTGGCCGCTCTCGAGTCGGAGTCCATCCACATCTTCCGTGAGGTCGCGGGCGAGTTCGAGCGCCCCGTGATCCTGTTCTCGGGCGGTAAGGACTCCACGGTGCTGCTGCACCTGGCGCTCAAGGCGTTCTGGCCCGCGCCGCTGCCGTTCGCGCTGCTGCACGTGGACACCGGGCACAACCTGCCGGAGGTGCTCGCTTTCCGCGACCACGTGGTCGAGAAGTACGGGCTCCGTTTGCATGTCGCGTCGGTCGAGGACTACCTCGCCGACGGGCGGCTGACCGAGCGCCCCGACGGCATCCGCAACCCGCTACAGACCGTGCCGCTGCTGGACGCCATCGCCGAGAACCGTTTCGACGCGGTGTTCGGCGGCGGCCGCCGCGACGAGGAGCGCTCGCGCGCCAAGGAGCGCATCTTCTCGCTGCGCGACGCGTTCGGCCGGTGGGATCCCAAGCGGCAGCGCCCGGAACTGTGGAACCTGTACAACGGGCGGCACGCGCCGGGCGAGCACGTGCGCGTGTTCCCGCTGAGCAACTGGACCGAACTCGACATCTGGCGCTACATCGCCCGCGAGAACGTCGAACTGGCCACCATCTACTACTCGCACGAGCGCCCGGTGTACCAGCGTGACGGCATGTGGATGACGCCCGGCTCCTGGGGCGGTCCGCGCGACGACGAGGAACTGGTCGTGAAGGCGGTGCGCTACCGCACCGTGGGCGACGGATCCTCCACTGGCGCAATTCTTTCCGACGCCGCCGACAACGAGGCGATCCTCGCCGAGGTGGCGGCGTCCCGGCTCACCGAACGAGGCGCGACGCGCGGCGACGACCGGGTGTCGGAGGCGGCGATGGAAGACCGTAAGAGAGAAGGTTATTTCTGATGTCCGACCTGTTACGACTGGCCACCGCCGGCAGTGTCGACGACGGCAAGTCCACCCTGGTCGGACGGCTGCTCTACGACACGAAATCCGTGCTGGCCGACCAGATCGACGCCGTCACCCGCGCGTCGGTCGACAAGGGCCTGGCCACACCGGATCTGTCCCTGCTCGTCGACGGCCTGCGCGCCGAGCGGGAGCAGGGCATCACGATCGATGTCGCCTACCGCTACTTCGCCACGCCCACACGGACTTTCGTGCTCGCCGATACGCCGGGACACGTGCAGTACACCCGGAACACGGTGTCCGGGGCGTCGACGGCGCAGCTGGTGATCCTGCTCGTCGATGCCCGCAAGGGCGTCATCGAGCAGACCCGCCGCCATGCCGCCGTGATGGCGCTGCTGGGTGTGCCGAAACTCGTGCTCGCCGTGAACAAGATCGACCTGGTGGACGACGCGGCCGGGGTCTTCGCCAAGATCGCGGCCGAATTCACGGAACTCACAACGAAACTCGGCTGGGCGCCGGAGGACGTGGTGGAGATCCCGGTGTCCGCGCTGCACGGCGACAATATCGCCTCCCGGTCGGAGCAGACCCCGTTCTACGACGGGCCCTCGCTCATCGAGCACCTGGAGTCGGTGCCGGCCGACGCCGACAGCTCCGGCCGCCACCAAGTGGGCCTGCGCTTCCCGGTGCAGTACGTCATCCGGCCGCGCACCGCCGACCACCCGGACTACCGCGGCTACGCGGGACAGGTCGCGGCGGGCGTGGTGTCGAAGGGTGACGAGGTCGTGGTGCTGCCGTCGGGCATCCGCACCACGGTCGAACGCATCGACACCGCGAACGGCGAGCTGGCCACCGCGCAGCCCGGCCGCAGCGTGACCCTGGTGCTCGCCGACGACGTCGACATCTCCCGCGGCGACACGATCGCCGCGGCCGCCGACGCGCCGGAGCCGATCCAGGCGTTCGACGCGACCGTCTGCTGGCTCGGCGACAAGCCGCTGCGCCCGGGCGCGCGGCTGCTGCTCAAGCACGGCACCCGCACCACCCAGGCCATCGTCGGCGCGCTGCTGGAGCGGTTCGACGAGCAGAACCTGGCCGCCGACCCCGACCCGAAGTCGCTGTCGCTCAACGACATCGGCCGCATCTCCCTGCGCGTCGCCGACCCGATCGTCGCCGACGACTACCGCACCAACCGGCACACCGGCAGCTTCCTGCTCATCGATCCGGCGGGCGGCAACACCCTGGCCGCGGGCCTGGTGGGTGACGTGCTCACCGCAGTCGAGGTCGGTACCGAGGCCGAGGTCTGAGATGAGTTCGGCTGCGGGGGCCGACTTCCCCCAACGATCCGACGCGAACCCTTCCCGTCGTCCCGACGGGGTGGGCTTTCGTGCATCCGGCCCGGCACTCATCGCGGTTGCGCATGGCAGTCGTGATCCCCGCTCTGCCGCAACGATGTCCGCTGTGGTCGCGGCTCTGGCGGCCCGCAGGCCCGATCTCGACATCCGCCTCGCCTTTCTCGATCTGAACACCCCGTCGGTGGCGCAAGTGGTGGATGCCGTTGCGGCACAGGGGCATACCGAAGCCGTGGTGGTTCCACTTCTGTTAGGCGACGCGTTCCACGCGCGGGTGGATCTGCCGGGCATGCTGGCCGCCGCCCGCACTCGTCACCCCCGCCTGCGTCTGACCCAGGCCGATGTCCTCGGCAGCGATCTCCGCTTGGTGACCGCCGTGCGCGAGCGGCTGCTGGCCGCCGGAGCCGACCCGCACGATGACCGCACCGGCATAGCGGTCGCCGCGGTGGGCTCATCGTCGGCGCGAGCCAACCTCCGCACCGCGCGGATCGGCGCGCTCCTGGCCGCGGGGACGGCGTGGCAGGCATCGGTCTGCTTCGCGACCGCGGATCCATCACTGCCCCAGGCTGTTTCACACCTGCACCGGCAGGGCTGCGATCGGGTGCTGGTCGCCCCGTGGTTCCTCGCACCCGGCCTGCTCACCGACCGACTCCACCATGCGGCGCCGCATCTCGCGCACGCGGAAACCATCGGCGCACACCAACTGCTCACGGACGTCGCACTGGACCGCTTCGCCGCCGCCGCGACGCCGATGTTGGCCATGTCGGCCTGAGAGCGTCAGGCAGGGGTTACTTCGTGAGATGCACTTCGGCGGTGTGCGCGACCGCGGCCGACGGCACCTCGATCACCGGGATCGGCTTGTTGCTGGGATTGCCGCTGTCCGCGCCCCGGAAGCTGAAGCTCAGCTGGCCGGAGGCGCCGGGCACCTCGTCCAGGCTGTTCAGGTTCAGCATCTGGTTGAGCACGTCGTCGTGCCTCGGCAGTTCCTGCCCGACATGGGCGCGAGCGGAGAGCCGGGCCGCCTTGGCGGCGATCAGCAGCGCGTCGTGGGTGGAGATGGCGCCGCCGTCGTCGAGGTGCGCCGGGTCGAATCCGAGTTCGCCGAACTTGTCGTAGAACTCCCGGAAGAACGGCGGCGTGGCCGGGGCGTTGCGCAACCAGCCCGCCGGATCGGTCTCCGTGGCATAGGCGATGCGAATGTTCTTCTCCCGCAGCTTGGCCTCGTGATTTCGCAGCTGCAACGCACCGAAATCGGCGCTCGCCCCGAATACCGTGACCGGGGTTCCCGGGCATACCCGCGCGTACATCGACTCCAGGAAGTTGCCGAAATCCACGACGCGACCGGCGTACAACACCACTTTGGGTTCCACCGCGCAGATGTTCTGCACGATATTGGTGAACAGGCTCGGGCTGGCCGCCGTGGGACCGGATATGCCCACATAGCTCTGCGCCGGGAATGTGACGACATCGGCGAAGCGAGAACTGAAATCGTCGCGCAACGATCGGGTGAACAGGTCCGCGCCGGAGGTCGTGCCCGGATCGTCGTTGATATCGGAATTGGCGTCGTACACCAGAATCGCCGAATTCAGTTCCGGGCGGCCCTGCACATAATCATGCAGCGCCGCAACGTATTCCGAGTTAGGCGGGGCGGAACGAATGAAACCGCGAATCTGACCGTAGTTGAGCTGGTCCGCGGTAGCGATCGAGCTGACCATCGGAATGTTGTGCTCGGCAAGATGTTTGGCCGCCAGTTCGGTCTGAATCGTGGACAGTCGCAGCCCGGCCACGGCCACCAGCGGCTCCGGGTCGTCGACCATGCCCTCCAGCCGCTGAACCACCAGCTCCCACTGCTGCCCGTGACTGCCCCAGTTGGCCAGGACCAGCTTGACGAGCGGCCGCTGATCACCGACGGCCGCGGTCCGGTTGATCCGGATCTGCGCCGCGTACGCGCCCTCGAGTTCGTTCCGGATCATCTCGGGCGTATTCGCCGACGTCTTGTCGACCGTCATAGGGTCCAGCAGCGCGATGGTCACGGTGTGCCCGGAGCCGCTGACCGCGGCATTCTCTGCGGCGATCTTGCGTTGCACGTCCGCGTAGGCCTCGTGGAACACGTAGCTGCCGTCGGTGATCCCGACGCATTCCGCGCCGATCCGCTCTACGCCGGAATCCGAACGCCCGCAGGCATTGTCCGGCTGCGCCAACCGGTAGACGACCCCGGCGAGGGCGATCGCGACGACCACCACCAACGCGACCGCGAGCTTGTGTCTGCGCAGCCGAATGCGGAACCGGCGCCATCGGCCGGACGGCGGCGGTGGTGTGAATCCATTCGGAGTGTTATCGCTCACGAGCCCTCAGCTCCACAGCTCGGCTGTTCGTCGGTGTTCGTCGGCCTCTTCCAGCAGCGGCACCGGATCCCCCGTGGCGAGGCCGGCGACGACGTCGTAATCCGCCGCGATCTGCCAATGCAGCGAGCGACGCCGATTCGACACGAACGGATCGGAGGCGATCCAGCGGGCGATGATCAACCGGTGGATCGGCTGCGGCGTCCCCTCCACGGCGGCATGCAACTGGTCCATCGCGGACACATCCGGATCGTGGCGCCGGCGGGGCATCGTGGTCACCGAGCGCAGCAGCCGCACCCAGTCACGGGTCGCACCCTCGTCGAGCCGCCGACGCATCCCGTCCCAGGTGGTCGCGAAGTCCTGCGCGGCCATCGCGTAATGGAGAACGCTCTCCTCGTCGCCGTCGTCCCTACTTCGATCACGAAGCCAGCCGAAGACCTTCCCCCAATTCGCCGGCGCACCATCGGACCTCGCCGCCAGCCGACGCAGCAGCAGCCGACGCAGGACGATCTGCCCGGCGCCACCGGAGACCGGCCACACCACCGGTTTGATCTCCCGATAGCTGTGAATGCCGCCCCGGAGCAGTCCGCTGTGGGCGGCGAGCAGTCCGGCGTGATCGAATGTCCGCGCCGCCGCGCAGGTGACCATGTCGAAGTAGCCGTCTTCGGAGAACTCGCCGATCAGCTTGTCGCACAACCGATCTTCCAGATGCCGCCCGACCGCCCGACCGGGGTCCCGCCGCTCCAGCAGCACTCCGAGCGCGTCCCCGTTCACCAGCGGACGATCGCGCAGCGCCGCCACGAGTTGCGCGGTCGACGCCGGATGACCGTCGGTGAGGCCGTACACCATCGCCGTCAGCTGGTGATTGCCGATCAGGTCGACGGCGCCCTCGGCGTGTGGCGGCAATCCGGACACCATCGCGCCGACCTCGTCCTCCTTCAGGTCTCGGAGTGTGAAGCGGCACCACAGGTTCGGCTCGCCCTGCATGTCGTAGGTCAACTCGTGGTCGCTCTCCTTGCCGGTGAAGGCGACCAGGCCGCGGCTCACGGCGTCGAGCGGCCCGTCCTGGGTGATGGGCGCCAGCAGTTCGCCGCGGCTCGTCGCGACCGCCGTGATCGGATCGGCCGAATCGTCGCCCAGTACCCAGCGGCCCTTGCGGACATCCACCAGGCCGTTGACGAGCTTCTGGCCCAGCGCAGTATCGGCGTTGTCGAGCAGGACGACACAGTTCAGCGTCATCTCCGCAGCCGTCCTCGACTTCTGGAAGTTCTCCCGCAGATCGGCCAGAAACGCCGCGAGGAGCAGCTCGTCGACCTGGGCGGTCCGCTCCTCGCGCACCCAGTTCGAGAGGTCGACGAGGACGTCGAGCGGATCACGGTGCCGGGCGCCGTCGCGGCGGCCGTACCAGTCGGGCGACCACGTGCGGCCGCGGCGGACGAAGCGTAGCGCGGGCTCGACCCCCACGACGGCGATGAGGCGGGCGGCGACGGTGATCGGCTCGTCTTCCAGCAGCGAGGCGAGTTCCCCCGACGCCTCCCGGAGGGACTCGCGCATGGTGCCGCCGTCGGCCTGCTTGCCGAGCAACTGCTCGAGCGCCGTGCGCGCCGCAGGGCGGTCCTCCGGCAGCTCCGCCCGCATCACCCGTCTTCCGATGGCCAGCAGCGGAAACTGCAGCGAGCCGTAGCTGTCGCACGCGCTTCCCAGCTGAAATGCGATCGCCGACAACACTTCCGGGACCGTCGCGGCGCGATGCCGTTCGAAATCGATGCGGGCGCAGGGAACGTGCCCCTCGAGTTTGCGTGCCAGTTCGTCGAGCAGTGCCGACTTTCCGTAACCCCGGGCACCCTCGACGACCAGGACCGGATGGTTCAGACTACGCGTGACCCGACCGTCCGGTTCGCGACGCATGAGTCGTCGGACGAGTTCGGTTGCCTGACCGTGCCCGAATGTCTGCCCGCCCTCATCCACGCACCAGTTGTAGTCGATCAATGCGCGGCTGGCTAGACCCGAATTCGTTTGTGGCACTGCCGTACACAAGTCGTAATCGACGCTCAATACGTCGGCAATACATTCTCAATTGCGGAACCACCGTTCCAGCACGAGCGCGACACCGTCCTCGGCGACGTCCACCGTGACCTCGTCCGCAATTTCCAGCACCGGCTCCACCGCATTGCCCATCGCAACGGAAAGTCCTGCCCAGGAAAGCATTTCGCGATCATTATAGCCGTCTCCGATGGCGAGTGTGGCCTCGTGCGGGATGCCGAGTTCCTGCCGGAGACATTCCAGGGCCCAGCCCTTGGACACGCCCTGCTTGGAGGCCACCAGCCAGGGCTCGTGCTCCCCGTGCACCCATCCGGCGCCGGGCAGGCTGCGCTCGGCCATCACCGCGACCATGTCGGCGAGGGTGCCGCCGGGCCACCAGCCGTTCAATCGGGTGGTCGGCTCCCGCGCCAACTCGTGGTCCTCGACGAAGCGGAACTCGCCGAGCCGGAAGCTGCCCGGATAGTAGCCGGTGGCCCAGGTACCGATGCCGACCTTCTCCACCGACAGCACCATGTCCGGGAACACCTCACGCAGCACCGCCACCGCCGGTTCCGCGTCGAAGGTATGCAGCGCCAGCGGCTTCCAATTCGAAATGTCCACCTGCACAGCGCCGTTGGAGCACAGCGCCTGCCCCTGGTGGAGTCCTAGCTCCTCGACGACCAAGCGGGTGGCCAGCAGGGTGCGGCCCGTGGTGATCACCACGTGCGCCCCGTCCGCGACCGCCGCGCGGACCGCGTCGCGGACTCGCGCGCTGATCGGTTCGCCGGTGCTCAGGAGCGTGCCGTCCACATCGAGCGCTATCAACTGCGGCTTCTCTGCTGTGTCCACGCGCCAATTGTCACCCGTTCGTGCAGATGCCCTGCGCGGGCCACGGTCGAAATACATGACACATCAACTCAATGTCCGGATTCCGCCAGCTTCGGGTCTCCCGCGTTGTTTGACTGAGTCTCGTCAAGCGAAGATCCGCGAGAAACAAGGAGTCAACGATGAACGCTCGGTTCGAGTCCAAGGTCGTGCTGATCACCGGCGCCAGTTCGGGTGTGGGCGCCGCGGTGGCACGCCGGGTGGCCGCCGAGGGCGCCGCGGTGGTGCTCGGCGCACGCGGCAAGGAAGCCGGTGATCGCGTGGCCGAGGAGATCCGGGCCGCGGGTGGTCGCGCGGTGTTCGTGCCGACCGACGTCACCGTGGGCGAGGAGGTCGCCCGGCTGACGCAAACCGCGCTCGGCGAATTCGGCAGGCTGGATGCCGCGTTCAACAACGCCGGGGCTATCGGCGCTTTCGGTCCGATCCAGGATATCGACGAGGCGGCCTGGCGCGCCGAGCTGGAGCTGAACCTCACCGGCGTGTATCACGGCCTGCGCCATCAGGTTCCGGCGATGCTCGGCTCCGGCGGGGGTGCGATCCTGAACAACGCGTCCAATCTCGACGTGGTGGGCATGGGCTCGGTGGCGCCGTACGTGGCGGCCAAGCACGGCGTCATCGGCCTGACCCGCGCGGTGGCGCTGGAGACCGCGCAGCAGGGCGTGCGGGTCAATGCCCTGGTGTCGGGCGCGGTGGACATCCCCGCCTTCCGCGCGTCGATGGGCGGCACTCCCGAGGGTGAGGCGCAGGTCGCCGCCTTGCACCCTGTCGGCCGCATCTCCCGCCCCGACGAGATCGCCTCCCTGTGCGCCTATCTGCTCAGCGACGAGGCCAGCTTCGTCACCGGCGCGGCCATGACGATCGACGGCGGTTTCACCGCACGGTAGAACGCCGACACCCGTCGGCCGCACGCCCTTCGGTGTGCGGCCGATGGTCGTAGGCGATGCCCTCATCGCACCGCCTATGCCTCATCTTTATCGAGATTCTTGTCGAGATTCGAAGCGGCCCTGGGTGATCAGCGGCGGGAGCCGCCTCCACCGCCGGAGCCACCACCACCGCGCGAGCCACCACCGGAGCCGCCGGAGGAGGATCCGCCGGACTTGGAGTCGCTCTTGGATCCGCCCGAGGTCGAGTCCCCGCCCTTGCCGAATCCGCCGCCCGAATCCGCACCGCCACCGGCGACACCGCTCGAATTCGTGCCCCCGCCGGAGAAACCGCCCGAATTCGTTCCGCCACGGGAGAATCCGCCCGAATTCGAGGCTCCACCGGGATTCGACACCCCACCCGGCGCGGAACCTCCGCCGGAGTGCGCGCCGCTCCCCGGGGACGAATTGCCCGGACCGCGGTCTCCGGAGGACAGGCCTCCGGAGGACGTCGGCCCGCCTCCCGGTCCGCCCGACCCCGCCCCCTCACCTCGCGCGGGGTCGGATGCGGCACCACCGGATGGCAATCCGCCCCCGGCCCACCCACCGCCGGCGCCGGGGCCCGGCAGCGCCCCGGCGACCGGCGTGGTCTTCCTTTCGTCCGATTTCCCTGCGCCCGTGTCGTTTCCGCCCGCCCGCCCAGTGCCGGACTGGGTGCCCGCACCCGTCCTGGGGTTGGCGAGGGAACTGCCCGGAGACGGCGCCGCCGGAGCGGGGCGCGGGTCGAAATCGGGGGCGGAGACGGTGCCGAGCGAGATCGGTCCCGGCATGGCGGCGCTGGGCGTCGCCGAGGATCCGAAGCGCGGCAGGCTGATCGACGGGATCGTGCCGGTCGAGGTACCGGCCGGGGTGGCACTGCCGGACGCCGCCGTCGAGCCGAAGGGTAGCGGGTTGGTGAATCTGGCCGGATCGGCATACCCCGCGGCGGCGCGGCGGCTGATCGGATCGCAGTGCTCCCCCGGCCCGTACTCCCGCACCGCCCGCTCCACGTTCGCCGTGGCGGCGGCGGCATTCGAGAACGACTGCGCCACAGTGCTGTACGAGCGCGAGGGGGTGAACGACGACAGCAGTCCGTCCGCCGCCGCAGGCACGCCGGGCACCGAGCCGAGGCCCTCGAGGGCTTCGAGCAGGCGCAGATCCCGGAACTGGTCGCGGGCTCCGTTGGCCGGACCCGCCAGGGCGGGGGCGAATTCCAGTGCCGGGCCGTCGGTTCCGATCGGCCCACTGCCGAACATGGTGGCCGCCGACATCGCCACCGCGGAAGCCACGGCGGCACTGGACAATACGGCAGCGCCCCGCGCGTACCGACCGAAATTCGACCCCGGCTCGGCCAGCCGCGCCGCGGCGACGGCCGCACCGACGGCCACGGTGTGCGCCGGATCCTGCGACATCACCACGGGCCGTCCGAGCTCGGCCAGCACCTGCGCCACCTCGGCGGGGCGGGCCGCACCGCCGACGAGCAGTACCCGGTCGATATCGCGCATCGTGAGCCCCGCGTGATGCACGCACTTGCGCACCAGCCGAAGGGAATTGCGCACTGTCCACGTGCGTAATCGGGTGGCGTCGCTCGCCGGGACGACCTTGGACACCGGCGCGGGCGCCCCGGGGCCCAGGGCGCGCGCATACCTGGCCAGCACGGTGCCGAGCGGACGGCCACCATACCGGTGGGAGCGCACCGCGCTGCCGAGCACGCCGCGTTCGTTCCGGTCGCCCTCGGTGCGCACGACGGCCAGGTCGAGGCTGCTGCCGCCCAGGTCGTACACCAGCGTGAGGCCCGATTCCGAGACGCCGTGCTCGGCGTCGAGCCATTCCACCGCGGCCACCGGTTCCGGCATCAGCAGCACGTCGCCGACGCCGACGCGGTCCAGTGCCGTGCGCAGTGGCGCCAGCTGACGGTGGGTGTAGCACGCGGGATAGGCGACGACGGGGCGCGCGGCGGGTTCGTCCGCCTCGATCAGGCAGCCGGCCACCGCGGCCACCAGTTCGGGCGGCGTCCACGCCCGGCCGCCCACGATCACCGGCTCCGTATGTTGCGTGAGATCGGCGAAATCCGTGACGACAGGGGCGAATCGGGGCAGCCCGCCCATCCGCGCACCGCCCGCGCTGTCGAAGGTGACGGCCGTGCGACGCACCCGCACGGCGGGCCGATCACGCTCCCCCGCGGCCGCCCAGACGGCGTTCACTGTGCCGATGCTCAAGCCGAAGCCAACTGTCATTGCCATCCCGTCAACGCACCGAGACCACGGCCCCACGTAATCGAACCATGTGGTCGCGGTCGTTTACCAAACAGCGATCACAGGTTAGCTGGTAGATGTCGATCACGAATACCGAATGGGCGGAAAAGCTTTCATACCCACCGGTCTATATGGCAAAAACCCTGATAGACCGCCTATCCGGTCATGGTCACGAGTTCAGATTCATGTTGACATGGCAAATAGCTACCGAAACTAGCTACCTTGCAGTAACTATTCGGACATACCAACCGGTGTGCGGTAAACCTCCGAAAAACTTCACCGCGAGACCGAATTTCAGCCCTGAAACACCGATGGCTCAAAGGTTGCCACCCCGCCCAGGAGACTGGGCGGGGTGCGGGAACCTGCAGGGGTGGCGAGAACGTGGGTTAGGTGCGGGCGAGAAGCTTGCGCTTCCACCACGGCTGCGCGGTGCCGCCGCCGCGGATGGCCGCGGGACGACGGCCGGTGACCAGGCGGTCGAAATGGGCAGCGTCGCGGGCGGGTTCGGCCAGGCGGCCCGCGTTGAAGTCGTCGACCAGCTGGCGGACGGTCTGCTGTGCGCAGGACTTGTTGGTGCCGATGAAGCCGGTCGGGCCGCGCTTGATCCAGCCGGTCACGTAGGTCGCGGGGAACGTCGAGCCGCCGGGGGTGGTGAGCACGCGGCCGTCGAGATTGGGGATCACGCCCGCCTTCTCGTCGAACGGCAGGCCGGGCAGCGCCACGCCGCGGTAGCCAACCGAGGTCAACACCAGGCCCGCGTCGAGGGTATCGGTCGCACCGGTGCCCACGGCACGCACGATGCCGTCGGCGTCGGCGCGAAGTTCGTTGCGCTCCAGCTCGATTCCGCTGACCTGGTCGGTGCCGGTCAGCGCGGTCGGCGACGACAGGTAGCGGAACACGATGCGCTTGCGCGACCCGACGGGCCGATCGGCCACGCCGCGCAGCAGGCGCAGCTTCTGCTCGACCTTCTGGGCCATCCCCGCGACCGGTTCCGGCACATCGCCTTCTACCACGATATCGACATCGGCGCCCAGCAGACCCACGAATTCCGGCACGGTGAAGGCGGATTCGGCCGGGCCGCGGCGGCCGACGATCACGACCTCCTCGATCTTGCTGTGCCGCAACGCCTCCAGCGCCACCGGCGATACCTCGGTCTCCGACAGCGTCTGCGGATCGACGGTGAGAATCCGGGCGACATCGAGCGCGACATTGCCGTTGCCGACGATCACCGCGCGCCGCTGCGACAGATCGAATTCGCGCCCGGCATGGCCGGGATGCCCGTTGTACCAGGCCACGAACTCGGTGGCGGAGATGTTGCCGGGCAGGCCCTCGCCGGGAATGCCGAGCTTGCGATCGGACGAGGCACCCACCGCGTAGATCACCGCATGATAGTGCTCGACCAGCTCGGCATGCGAAATATGCTCGCCCACAGCCACATTCAGATACGAGCCGAAGCCGGGCTGCGCCGAGATCACGTCGAACAGGCGGCTGACCTGCCGCGTGCGGGTGTGGTCGGGCGCCACACCGTGGCGGGCCAGCCCGTAGGGCACGGGCAACCGGTCGAAGACGGTCACCGATACGTCCGGCTGGGTCAGCAGTTCGTCCGCCGCGTACATCGCGGACGGCCCGGAACCCACGATCGCCACCCGCAGCGCACCCCGGCCGGGCTCGACCGCCGCCGCCGGAATCGGCTTGGCCAGCATGGCCCGCGGCCGAGTCTGCCGGTAGAAGTCGGCATTGATCTCGATGAACGGCTGCTGCTCGTCGGTCAGCTTCTTCGACGAGGTGATCGCGTCCACCGGGCAGGCCGAGGCGCACGCGCCGCAGTCCACGCACGCCTGCGGGTCGACGTAGAGCATCTCCGCCGTCAGGAAGTCCGGCTCATCCGGGGTGGGATGGATGCAGTTGACCGGGCAGGCGTACACGCACGAGGCGTCGCTGCAGCAGGATTGGGTGACGACGTACGGCACTGTACGACCTACTCCCTCAGCCGGCCGCGCCGGAGCGGATCGGCTCCGAACGGTAGCGGCTGGACCGGCCGTCGATGCGCAGCGCCTTCCACAGCGCCTTCGACACCGGGTTCATCATCCCGATCTCCTTGGCCAGCGCGCGCACGTCGACGTAGTAGTCGGCGAAGGTCTGCTTGGCCTCCTTGGACCCGTAGAACAGCTCCTTGCGCACCGACTCGGGGATGTCGAACTCGCGGAAGAAGGACCGCGGCGGCGTCGCGATGGACCGGCCGAGGATCCACATCACGATCGGCATCGCGAGCGACAGGACGAATCGGCTGCCCGCGTTCTTCTCCGGAACGTGCAGCTTGAGGAACTCGTGCGCGAAGGAGATGTGGCGGGCCTCCTCGGCCACGTGGATCGCCATCACGCCGCGCATGATCGGGTGCACCTCTTCGCCCGAGCGCAGGATCTGCTTCTGGATGTGGTCGATCGGCTCCTCACCGGCGAGCACGGCCATGAAGAACAGATTCGGGAACATGGCGGCCACCGGCGACGCCAGATGACGGAACTGCCGGGTGATCGGGCCCATGCCGGGCACGTCGATACCGATGCGGTTCACCATCTCCTGGAACATCAGGGTGTGGTTGTGCTCCTCGATCATCTCGTGGGAGCAGTACCGGAACTCGGGCGAACCGTTCGCCAGCGAGAAGATGTACTGCTGCATACCGACGATGAGGATCGACTCGAACTGCAGACCGGCCTTGGCGACATTGGCCTGGCGGTACTTGCCGATCGCGATCTGCTGCTCCTTCGGCAGCGCCCGGTACCACGGGTGGCGGCCGAGCGGGTCCGCGGAGACGGGCAGGATCCAGCGCTCCGGCTTGGACTCCGGGTCGAAGTCCGGATTCTCCCAGTCGATGTCCTCATACGGATCGAAGTGCTTGTTCACCGATCCCTCGGAGAGCAGCATCAGCTTCTGGGCGTACTGCTGAGCTTCTTCGACCACCGGATCGAGGTCGTTGGTAGCGGCAACGGACATCGTCGTCACAGCCTCTCCATGTTGCGCGGGTAACTGTGTCCCATGGTTACACCAACGCCGTCGCGGGTCAATAGAACCCGCCATTCGAGTGCACACTTGTACACCGAACCGAGAGTCGGATGGCTCGTCGACGCAGGTCGGAGCGACACCCCTGAACCGCTACCGCGGGGTAACGTGTTCCGCATCACCTCAGCCCGCCAGGAGGTATGGGCCTGGATCACGAACCGCAGCGGCCCACCTGGCAGTGAGTCCTCAACACGAATACGGGACCCGGGGATCGGTAACGGCTGATCCGGGCTGGCCACCCTTGTTTGTTTTGCCTGCCGCGGGCGGGCAAGTGGACACAGGTGAGCAGGCATGGCGCCAGGAGTGGGCAACGCGCGGAAGCGGAGGAGCGTCCGCCTGCAATAAGTGGGTCACTCCGCCCAGAGGCGTTGACACCCGCCACAACGAAGTGGTGGACGGGGCGCCGAAAGGCGCCTGCCGGCAGTGGGTCAGCGGTAGAGGTGGACCATGCACGCATCCGGGGTCACCGCGGCGATGCTGGCCGCGTCGCCGGCGACCGCGGTGGCGGCGAACAGCGCACCGGCCCCGACCAGTGCGGCCGTTACCGCCGCTCGGCTCAGTCGGCGGCCACGCCCGCCGACGCCTGCCCGGCCGAGGCGGATCTGCCCCACATTCCAGCGGCCGCGGCGGTGCCCCACCGTGCCGAACTCCGCCTCGGCCGCCCGCCGAGCCAGGATCGCCGCGCCCTCCGCGACGGTGCGCTCCGGATCGGGCGCCACGATCACGGGGCGGGCGAGTGCGGCGGCGAGAACCGCCGCCACCTCCGGCGGGCGGGCCGCGCCGCCGATCACCAGCACGCGGTCGACGTCGGCCATGGTGACGTCGGCGATGCGCAGGCACTGGTAGACCACGTCCAGCGACTTGCGCACGTGCGCGGTGCGCAGTTCGGTGATCACCGCGTCGGTGGCGACGTGTGGGGTGTCGGCGGAGCGCCAGTTGGCGCTGCGGGCCATGTACGCGCCGAACGCGCGGCCGCCGAAATCGGTGGAGCGCAACGATTCACCGACGATCGGATCGGTGGGGGAGCCCGCGCCGACGCGGACCAGCGTGACCCGCAGACCCGAGCCGCCCAGGTCGTACACCAGGGCCAGGCCGGGCATCAGCGGACCGCACGCGTCCTCCAGCCACGCCGTGGCCGCGACCGGCTCGGCGGCCAGCGCGGCCTGCCGCAACCCGACGGCATCGAGCGCCTCGCGCAGGTCGGTCACCCGGTGCGCGGGATAGCCGACCGGGTGGGTGACGGTGATGCCGTATTCCGGCTCGGGCGCCGCGCCGAGCACGTCTTCCAGGACGCTCGCGGCAACGGTCGCCACCAGGTCGGCCGCTGACAGGGCGCGGTGACCGACCCGGGCGGTGGGCGCCGAGCGCTGGGTGAGGTCGGCGAAATCGGTGATGGCGCGGCCGTGCTTGGGAATCCGCCCCACCCGGGCCGTGCCGGTGCTGTCGAAGGTGAGGGTGGTGCGCCAGGTGGCGGGCGGACCACCCGGCCGCCGCGGCGCGGACCTGTGCCCCGGCCCGCGCCTACCGCCGCTGCCCTCCGCCACGGCGCACACCGTGTTCACCGTGCCGATACTGACTCCGAGCCCAACCGTCATCACGTCCACCCTCGATCGACGAGCCGTTTACCGAACCGTGATCCGAACCGGATTCAGGCAACCATTGTGCTGAAAGATTGCCAACCACCGGACATGCGATTGTCCGCCGAGCGCCGGTTCTGAGACGGGCTACACATCTCACCCGTGCACCGGGGGTCTACCTGCGCAATCAGCCTTCGTAAGCCACAAGCCGTTGGGACGACGACAGTCCGACAACCGACCTGCACCGATTTGCCAGATTCCGGCGAAAAGCATGCCGGAATGACGGACCGAACCGAGACACTGGAACGACGGACCCGAGCCGACACACCGGAACGACGGACCCGAGCCGACACACTGGAATGACGGACCCGGACCGACACACCGGAACGACGGACCCGAGCCGACACACCGGAACGACGGACTCGGTCGAGACACCGAGCTGCCGGACTCTGGCCGAGACACCGGGATGACGGCTCCGGGGCGGACGCCGGAACCACCGGGACCCCAGGCGGCCACCGCGCAACCACCGGAACCCAGGCGTACGACACCCATCATCTGGACATGCCTCGACGAACTCGGTATCTCCGCCTGCCTCGAGCCCCGTCATCCCGGCACGCCTCGACAACCCGCAATCCCGGCGTAGTCGGACAACCCACCGACGGACGGTCTCGCGAGGAGATCCGCAGGCGGGCACCGGAACTGCTGAAACAGGTCGGCCTGCGCCCCGAACACGCCGACCGCTATCCCGCCGACTTCTCCGGCGGTCAGAAGCAGCGCATCCCGGCGTAGTCGGACGACCCACCATCCCGACATGGTCGAACAACCCGTCGTCCCGGCATGTTTTTGGCCGGGATCACTCGGCCAGGATTTCGCGGACCATGTCCGCTGCCTGCTCCTCCCATTGGGCGTAGGCCTCGGGGAAGGCCGAGGCCTGGGTGGCCTGGGCCGATTGCCACAGCGGGAGGTGGCGGAAGTCCGGGGCGCGGGCGACCAGGGCGTCCAGGAAGAGGCCCGCGGCGCGGGTCGGGTCGGTCAGATGTTCCGGTGCGCCCCAGCCCGTCGACGGGCGCTGCTGGAACAGGCCCAGCGAATCGTGGTCGACGGGCACGGTGAGATTCTCCAGCAGCGATTCCTGCAGCGCGGTGGCCAGGGCGATCACCGCCGCGTAGACGGGCAGTCCGCGCTCGCGCGCCGCCGCCACGATCAGGCGTGCATGATCCCATTGCTGCGGTCCGGGCGTGAAATGTCGCTGGAATCCGACCACCTCGCGCGGCAGCAGTTCTTCGGGTGCGGGACTGCTATAGGAATCGCGTGGAGGTTCGGGCAGCGCGGCCGGGCCGACGGGTATCGGCTCGGCGTATATTCGGGCGAGTTCCGGTTCGTCTGCGATCATACGGTCCGGCCCGGCGTCCGTGGTTCCGCTGATTACCGCCAGCACACAGCAGACGGCCACCACCGCAAGGGATATTCGAGGTATGGGCATGGAATTGGGCAATTCTGTGCATCCGCCGCTCCCCCACTTCGCCCGCATTCACCACAATAATCACGCGGCAGCGGCGGTGGTTACAGGGACTACCCGGGAGAGTGTCGTCCGGGCGATGATATGCGATCGCGCAGCCGCGCGACCCACGAGCTCACGTTCCGATCCACTGCGGAATTACTCGTTTCGCATGCGGGGTATTCGATCACATATTCCGAATCTGAAACGCCATTTACCGTCGGCGTGTCGCACATTCGATACGTCTTCCCGGCATGCTTTTGGCCGGGGTCTCGGTGGATTCCGGCCAAAAGCATGCCGGAATGACCAGGAAGGCTGCGGGGCGCCGGAATCACTAGGAGGGCCATGGGACGCAGGAATGACCAGGAGGCCACGGGACGCAGGAATGACTCGAGAGCCACAAGGCGCGGAATCACTCGAGAGCCACAAGGCGCTGAGTCACTCGAGAGCCACAGGGCGCGGAATGACTCGAGAGCCATAAGGCGCGGAATCACGCGAGAGCCACAGGGCGCGGAATGGTTCGAGAGCCCATGGCGTGCGGGGATGGCCGGTGTTGAATCAAGTCACGGGGAGGTCCGGAATTCGGGTCGCGCGGGCGAACACCGTCTCGCCGTCGGCCAGTCGCAATGCCTCGGCGTCGCCGCGGGTGACCTGGGCGGTGAACAAATCTCCGGTGGCGGCATTGCGCAATTCCAGGCGCACCTCGAAACCCAGGCGCACGATGCGCTCGACGGTGGCGCGGGTGACACCGGCCGATTCGGCGGTGCCCTCGTGCTCGGCCATCGCCATGCTCGGATCGCGGCCGATGCGGATATCGTGGGGGCGCACCAGGTGCCCGTTCAATTTCGCCACCGCGCCCAGGAACGACATGACGAAATCGTTGGCCGGGCGGTCGTAGACGTCCTCCGGGCTGCCGACCTGCTCGATGCGTCCGGCGTTCATGACCGCGATCCGGTCGGCCACGTCCAGCGCCTCCTCCTGGTCGTGGGTGACCAGCACCGTGGTCACGTGCACCTCCTCGTGCAGCCGCCGCAGCCATTTGCGCAGATCCTGGCGCACCTTGGCGTCCAGGGCGCCGAACGGCTCGTCGAGCAGCAACACCTGCGGATCCACCGCCAGCGCGCGGGCCAGGGCCATGCGCTGGCGCTGGCCGCCGGACAGCTGCGCCGGATAGCGGTGCTGGAAGCCGTCGAGGCCGACGATGCCGAGCAGCTCGTCGACCCGCTTGCCGATCTCGCTCTTGGGCCGCTTGCGGATCTTCAGCCCGAAGGCCACGTTGTCGCGCACGGTCATGTGCTTGAACGCGGCGTAGTGCTGGAAGACGAATCCGATATCGCGCTTCTGCGGCGGCACCCGGGTGACATCGCGGTCGGCGATGGTGACGATGCCGGAATCCAGCGATTCCAGGCCCGCGATCGAGCGGAGCAGCGTGGACTTGCCGGAGCCGGACGGCCCGAGCAGCGCGGTCAGCTCCCCGGACGGGATGTCGATGCTGACGTCGTCGAGCGCCGCGAAGCTGCCGTAAGACTTTTTCGCATTGGTCACAGTAATCATTCGCTTGCCTCCGGCAGGGGGATCATTTCGCAGTGCCCCGCTTACGTTCGAGAACGGTCATGAAGAGGAGGGTGACCAGTGCCATGCCCATCAGCAGCGTCGCCGCGGAGTAGGCACCGAAGATGTTGCGGTCGTTCATATATCGCGCGTTGACCAGCAACGTCAGCGTCTGCCCGCCGCCGGGCAGGCCGGTCGCCACCATGATCACCGCGCCGAATTCGCCCAGCGACCGGGCGACGGTGAGCACGACGCCGTAGGTCAGGCCCCAGCGAATGGCCGGGAGGGTGATCCGCCAGAACGTCTGCCAGCGTGAGGCTCCCAGCGTCGTGGCGGCCTGCTCCTGGTCGTCGCCGATCTCGTGCAGGACCGGTTCCACCTCGCGCACCACGTAGGGCAGCGTCACGAAGACGGTGGCGATCACCATGCCGGGCAGTCCGAAAATCACTCGGAAGCCGAGGTTTTCGACATCGCCGAACCAGCCGCCGACGCCCCACAGCAGAATCAGCGAAACACCCACCACCACAGGCGATACCGCGAAGGGCAGGTCCACCACGCCCTGAATCAGGGTGCGGCCCGGGAAGTTTCCGCGTACCAGCGCGATGGCGGTCACGATGCCGAAGACGACGTTCAGCGGCACCACGATCAGCACGATGATCATCGAGATGTTGAACGCGGAAATGGCCGCGGGCGTGGAGATCCAGTCGATGAACTGGCCGACGCCGTTCTCGAAGCTGCGCCACAGGATGATCACCAGCGGCGCCACCAGCAGCCCGAGCAGGTACAGCAGTGCGACGGTGCGCAGCGAAAGCCGGGTGAGGGCGGACAGTCTCATCGCGTCGCCTGTTCCTTGCGGGCGCTGCGGTCGGAGAACAACCGCAGCAGCAACAATGTCACGAACGAAATCACCAGCAGCGCAACCGAAACCGCCGCGGCATTCACCGGGCGATCGACCTCGATCTGCTGCTGGATGTACTGCGAGGCCACCTGCGTCTGCCCGGGGATGTTGCCGCCGATCAGCACCACCGACCCGAATTCGCCGATGGCCCTGGCGAAGGCGAGGCCGCCGCCGGAGACAATCGCGGGCGTCAGCGCCGGGAGCACGATGCGCCGGAACGTCGTCCAGTTGTCGGCGCCGAGCGAGATCGCCGCCTGCTCCACGTCGCGATCGGCCTCGATCAACACCGGCTGTACCGAGCGCACCACGAACGGCAGCGTCACAAACGCCAGCGCCACGACCAGGCCGGGCTGGGTGGCGTTGAGGTGCACGCCGATCGGGCTCTGCGGGCCGTACAGCGAGAGCATCACGATGCTGGCCACGATCGTCGGCAGCGCGAACGGCAGATCGATCAGGGCGTTCACGATGCCCTTGCCGGGGAAGTCGTCGCGGACGAGCACCCAGGCGATGAGCGTGCCCATCACGACATTGAGCAGCGCCACCACCACCGACACCGCGATGGTGACGCGCAGCGCGTCGAGCGCGGCGGGCGCGGTCACGGCGTCCCAGAATCCGGGCCAGCCGTCGTCGAAGGCGTGGAAGGTCAGCGCGGCCAGCGGCAGCAGCACGATCACGCTCAACCACAGCACCGCGGTGGCGATGCCCAGCGGGCCGACCGAGCCGGTCACCCGCAGCCAGGATCGGATGCCGCTGTTGTATCCGGCCGGAGTCGGAGAGGCGGTACTGGTCTCGCTCACTTGGTCGCCTTGTCGTAGATGGCCGCGATGCTGCCGGAGCCGGGCGCGAACAACTCCTTGTCGACCTGTTTCCAGCCACCCAGGTCAGCGATCGACCACAGTTGTCGCGGCTGCGGGAAGTCGTTGGTGAACTCGGCGAAGACCCCCGGGTCGACCGGGCGGAAACCGGCCTGCGCCCAGGCCCGCTGGCCGGACGGGGTGTACTGGAAGTCCTTGAACGCCACGGCCTTGTCCATATTCCTGCTGGTCTTCAGCACGGCCATCGGATTCTCGATCTTGAACGTGGCCGACGGCACGGAGTACTCGATCGGATCGCCCTGGCGCTGCGAGAAGATCGCCTCGTTCTCGTAGCTGAGCAGCACGTCGCCGGTGCCCTGCAGGAAGGTCTCGGTCGCCTCGCGGCCCGACTTCGGCTGCACCTTCACGTGGTCCGGCGTGACCAGCTTGTTCAGATAGTCGAGCCCGGCCTGCGGGTTCTTGCCGCCGTCGCTCTTCGCCGCGTAGGGGGCCAACAGGTTCCACTTCGCCGAACCGGAGCTGAACGGGTTCGGGGTGACCACCTCGACGCCAGGCTTCAACAGGTCGTCCCAGGTCTCGATGCCCTTGGGGTTGCCTTCGCGGGTCACGATCACGACCACCGAGCCGAACGGGATGCCCTTGTTGGCGTCGGCGTTCCAGTTCGAATCCACCAGACCGGCGTCGACCAGGCGGGTGATGTCGGGTTCGACGGAGAAGTTCACGACGTCGGCCTGCGCGCCGTCCTTCACCTTGCGGGACTGGTCGCCGGAGGCGCCGTAGGACGGCTGCACCTGCACGCCCGCCCCGGCCGAGGTCTTGGTGAACGCGGGAACCACCTTGTCGAACCCCGGCTTCGGGGTGGCGTAGGCGTACAGCGTCAGCGTGCCGCCCTTGCCCCCGCCTGATCCGCTGCCGGGGATGTCGCTGGCGCCGCCGCTGCAGGCGCTGAGCACGACCGCCGCCAGCGCGACCAGCGCGGCGACGGTGAGCCGGGGGCTGCGAGACATTCGGATGAACCCTTCCTCTGCCCGCCGGTCGACCGCTGGCGCCGACGGTGAAATTCCGATCTTGCCGCCACGCCTTGCCGTACAACGGATTTCGGCGAACGACTGGCCCGGGGGCCGCCCGTACGGGAAACGCTCGTGAAAGGTGCGTCGGCCAGTCTAGGGCGAGCCGAGCCGCGAGAGCGCGACCGCGCGCTCAGCGACAGTGAATGTCTGCGACCACGAGGCAGCCGACAGCGATCAACGCCAATTCATGGCGGACCTGCGGCACAACACTCGATGACACGGGCAGACTGTAGCAGAGCAGAATGACAACCCGCTAATCATTCGAAAACCGACCGGGGAACCAAATGACCAGTCCGGACCGCATCCGTCGCAGCTTTCCCGGCATCAGCAGCCGCGCCTGGGAGCATCCCGCCGACCGCACCGCGCTCGTCGCGATGCGGTCGTTCACGGGGTTCGACACAATCCTGCGCACGCTGTCGGGTCTGCTCCGCGAGCGCCAGCACCGGCTGCTGTACCTGGCCACCGCGGTGCGGGTGGACGAACGCCAGTTCAAGACGCTGCACGAGCTGCGGGCCGATGCCGTGCGGATACTCGACGCGCCGGTCACGCCGGAGATGTACGTGCTGCAGGATCCGTCCGCCAACGCCCTCACCATCGGCATGGACGAGCCGTTCATCGTGCTCACCACGGGGCTGCTCGAGTTGCTGGACACCGAGGAGCTGCGCTTCGCGGTCGGCCACGAACTCGGCCACGCGCTGTCGGGGCACGCCGTCTACCGCACCATGCTCATGCATCTGCTGCGGCTGGCGTCCGGGATCGGCTGGATGCCGGTGGGCGGCTGGGCGCTGCGCGCCATCGTAGCGGCGCTGATGGAGTGGAGCCGCAAGTCGGAGCTGTCCGGCGACCGGGCGGGGCTGCTGTGCGGGCAGGACGTCGACGCGTCGGTGCGGGTGCATATGAAGCTGGCGGGCGGCGCGATGGTGCGGGAGATGAACCACGCGGCGTTCCTGCAGCAGGCCGACGACTACGACCGCACCGGCGACCTGCGCGACGGCGTGCTGAAGTTGCTCAATCTGGAGCTGCGGTCGCATCCGTTCTCGGTGCTGCGGGCCGCGGAGCTGCGGCGCTGGATCGCCGCCGGAGAGTTCGACCGCATCCTCGACGGGCAGTACCCGCGGCGTGAGCACGACAAGAACACCCGCATCGGTGACGAGATCCGGGCGGCCGCCCGCTCGTATCGGGAGAACTTCGACGCCTCGGAGGACCCGCTCGTCCGCACGGTGCGCGAGCTCGGCCGCGATGTCGGGGCCGCGGTCAGCACCGTGGGACAAGAGGTGGGTAATACCGTGTCGAAGCTCGGGAAGCGTCTGGGCCTATAGGCCCCGGTCGAAGCGTGCCGGGGCGGACGAGGGCAGTACGCCGGGATGGCGAGGCTGGGCCCTTACTCGTCCTCGACCTCGGGCGGGCTCTCCAGCAGGTCGATGATCCACTCCTCGGTGGCCGACTCCTCGCCCTCCTCGTTGGTCTCCTCGACCCGCAGCTGATTGTGCAGCCGCACACCCAAGCCGAGCACCTGGGCCGCCTTCACCATCTCGACGGCCTCCTCCGGGGAGGCGTAGTGGGTGGAGAGCAGGCGCGGTCCCTCATCGAGCTCGTCGGAGTCCAGCATCTGCGCGATCTCCGCGAATTCCTCATCGGTTGGCATGCGGTGCACAGTACCTCAGCGGGTCAACAGCCAGGCGACGATCACCAGCACCAGCAGCGCGACCAGCGCGAGCTGTACGCGGGAGCGCGGCATCACGCCGCCTCTTCGTGCAGTGGGCGCGCGGGCGCGGCCGCGGGCCCGGCATCACCGTCCGCCGCCCGGTCGCGGCCCAACAGCCGCAGCACCAGTCGCAGTACCCGGTCGAGCAGGTACGCGATGGCGAGGCTCACGGGGAGCGCCCCGATCAGGACCACGAGAAACTGCGGAACGAACGGCAGCCCGGCGACCCACAGTTCGAAGCCGTCCCACCAACCAGCGATGCGTTGCACGATCCCAGCGTAATAGCCGTCGAGCCCGCACTGTCCGGCCGTCCCTCCGCGGGCGGGATCCCGGCCAAAAGCATGCCGGGAAATGAAGGTTGCCACGGACGTGCCAGCAATATGAAGATTGCCGCAGAACGTGCCAGGCAATAGAAGCACTACCACGGAACGCCCCAGGCAGTAGAAGCGCTGCCGCGAAACGTGTCGGGCAATAGGTGGGTGTCGCGGGAATATGACTGGGAGACGCGCCCTGCGCTTGTCATTCCGGCGCGCTTTTGGCCGGAATCTGTCCGCGGTCGGTTGGAGGCGGGGCGGATGCGTGGTGGACGATGTGCGTGGGTGGGGCCGATGATGGCTGTATGTCGTCCTACGATGAACCGATTTCCGATGTCCCGGGCAGGATGGCGCCGCACGATCCGCCGGTTCCGCGGGACGCGCTGGAAGACGTGCCCGATGCGGCGCTGGGCGCGGGATACCTCCCGACCGCGGCGGGGACGACGCACCGATCGGTGTATCCGCCGATCGACGACTACGCATTCCTGTCCGACTGCGAGACGAACTGCCTGATCGCGCGCAACGGATCGGTGGAATGGCTGTGTATCCCCCGGCCGGACTCCCCCAGCGTGTTCGGCGCGATGCTGGACCGCAGCGCCGGGCACTTCCGGCTCGGACCCTACGGCGTGAACGTGCCCGCCGCCCGCCGCTACCTGCCCAGCGGCATGATCGTGGAGACCACCTGGCAGACCGAGACCGGCTGGCTGATCGTGCGCGACGCGCTGGTGCTGGGCCCGTGGCACAACAACGACAAGCGCAGCGGCACCTACCGCCGCACCCCGCGCGACTGGGACGCCGAGCACATTCTGCTGCGCACGGTGAAATGCGTGAACGGCGTGGTGGAACTGGAGCTGACCTGTGAGCCGTCCTTCGACTACCACCGCGGCCCGGCCGACTGGCAGTACACCGGCCAGGTCTACGAGCAGGCCACCGCGAGCTGCTCGGACAAGCCGGACAGCCCCACCCTGACCCTCACCACCGATCTGCGCCTGGGGCTCGAGGGCAGGTCCGCACAGGCGCGCACGCGCATGCAGGAGGGCGACGAAGTATTCGTGGCGCTGTCCTGGTCGCCGCTGCCGCCGCCGCGCACCTTCGCCGAGGCCGCGCAGAAGATGTGGGCCACCACCGAGTACTGGCGGCAGTGGATCACGCTCGGCAAGTTCCCGGATCACGAGTGGCGCGGCTACCTGCAGCGCAGTGCTCTCACCCTCAAGGGCCTGACCTACGCCCCGACCGGCGCGCTACTCGCCGCCGCGACCACCTCGCTACCGGAAACCCCTGGCGGAGAACGCAACTGGGACTACCGCTACAGCTGGGTGCGGGACTCCACCTTCGCCCTGTGGGGGCTGTACACGCTCGGGCTCAACCGCGAGGCCGACGACTTCTTCGCCTTCCTCTACGACGTCGCCAAATGCGACGACGGCGAGACGGTGCCGCTGCAGGTGCTCTACGGCATCGGCGGGGAGCGGCAGATCGAGGAGTACGAGCTCGGCCATCTGCACGGCTACGACGGCGCGCGGCCGGTCCGCATCGGCAACGACGCCTATCAGCAGGACCAGCACGACATCTGGGGCACCATCCTGGATTCGGTCTACCTGCACGTGAAATCGCGCCAGCAGGTGCCCGAATCGCTGTGGCCGATCCTGGAGAAGCAGGTGCAGGCCGCCATCGAGCACTGGCGCGAACCCGACCGCAGCATGTGGGAGGTGCGCGGCGCACCCAAGCACTTCACCTCGTCGAAGGTGATGTGCTGGGTGGCGCTGGACCGCGGCGCGAAACTGGCCGACATGCACGGCGAATACGACTACGCGCGCAAGTGGCACGACATCGCCGACGAGATCCGCGCCGACATCCTCGACAACGGCGTGAACGCTGACGGCGTCTTCACCCAGACCTACGGCGGCGACACTCTGGACGCGTCGCTGCTGCTGGTGCCGCTGCTGCGATTTCTGCCGCCCGACGACCCCCGAGTGCGCAACACGGTGCTGGCCATCGCCGACGACCTCACCGAGCAGGGGCTGGTGCTGCGCTACCGCACCGAGTCCACCGACGACGGGTTGTCCGGGGTCGAGGGGACCTTCACCATCTGCTCGTTCTGGCTGGTGTCGGCGCTGGTGGAGATCGGCGAGGTGCAGCGGGCCCGGCATCTGCTGGAGCGGCTACTCGGCTACTCCAGCCCGCTCAAGCTCTACGCCGAGGAGATCGATCCGCGCTCGGGCCGGCATCTGGGCAACTTCCCGCAGGCGTTCACCCACCTGGCGCTGATCAATGCCGTGATGCACGTGATCCGCGCCGAGGAGTCGGTCAGCGCGGGCGACTTCCACCCGGCTCACCGGTCCGGAGGGATATAGCCTCCCGTCGGCGCGCACCGGATGGTCTCGAAGTCGGCCTGGCCGAACCACTCCGGGCGCGCCCGCTTGCGGGCCTGGAACTCGCCGTGCTGCGCCTGCACGGTGACCGGTTGCAGGTCCTCACCGGCGTGGTTCTTCGCGGTGCAGGTGTAGGCCGGGGCGGCCTCCGCGGCGGGGGCGGCCAGCACCGACAATCCCGAGGCCAGTAATAGGACGGCCGGTACCCCGGCCAGCAGTTTGGTACGCACGGCAGCTCCCTCATCGAACAACACTCGGTCCAGCAACTTACCGCAGTTCGCGCATACCGGCAGGGCCCCTCCCTCATTCCGGCATGCTTTTGGCCGGAATCAATCGACGCGGTTGGGATCCCGGCCAAAAGCATGCCGGGATGACGGAGGGGCCCCGCCGGGATGAGGGAGGACTGCACGCCGCGAATCAGGAGGGCTACACGCCGCGGAACAGGACGGCTACACGCCGCGGAACAGGAGGGCCGCAGCCCGCGGAGCAGGAGGGCTGCATGCTGCGGGTCAGGTGGGCTTCTGGTTTAGGCTGCGTCGGCGCGTTCGCGGACGTCGCGTAGGCGGACCAGCGCCTTTTCGATTTCGGTGAGGCGGCGGTCGCGGCTCTGCGGGGAGTGCACGGCCGCGGCCTCCTCGGCGGCGCGCAGCGATTCGTCGACCGAGCGCAGGGTCTGGTTGGCGATCTCGGTGAAATGGTCGCGCAGGGTGCGCTGCACGTTGCGCAGGCGGAACCGCGATTCCTTGCTCACCTGGAAGATCACGTCGTCCATCAGCCTGCCGACGGCCACCTTCGCCTCGGCCTGCCGCCGGTCGCGGCGCATCCTGCGGTCCTCCCACACCGCCTGCACGCCCAGCAGACCCGCGGCGGCGCCCGAATACCAGTTCACCAGCGGCATATTCAGCAGCTGGGTGAGCACGCCGACCATCAGCAGGCCGCCGTAGGAACCGCGCATGGCATTCAGAACCGATTGGATGACACTGACCTTCGCGCTGCCGAGCGGTTCCAGCGAGGCCACCGGTTCGAGCACCTCGCCCGGATTCTCCAGCCGCATATCGGGCAGCGGCACATCCCACTCGGTGTGCGGGAACTTCTCCGACACCTGCTCGGCCAACTCGATCGAGCGGTAGTGCGCGATGACGAAGTTCTCCTCCACCGCCTCGCAGATGCGCGCGTCCAGGTCGGCGCCGAACTCGTGCCAGCGGCGGGACGGGTCGCGGGCGCCGATCTCGGTCTCGGCCTCGCGGATCAGGGTGCGCAGCCGGTGCCGCAGGTCGTGCTCGATATCGGCCATCAGCTCCGAACAACCGTCGGCGAGAGTGACCTGCCAGTTCGCCGAGCGCTGCCGCAGCTCGTCGGCGTCGGTGCGCGCCTTGCGCAACTGCTCGGTGAGCTCGCTGCGGCGGCGCGGATCGCGTAGCGTCTCGGCCTCGGTGCGCAGCGCCATCGCCAGATGGTCGGTGATGGTGCGGATATCGCGCACCGCGGCCTCGCGGGCCACCGCGTCCGCACGGGCCAGCACGTAGTCGCGCAGGTGCTCGATCAGCTGCGGCACACCGGATTCGAGGTCGCGGCGCTCGTCGCCGGAGGCCTGCAGATACAGCGCCGCCGACACCGGCGCGACGGCGAACCCGAGGCCTGCCCCGTCGAGCAGATCCCGGTTGCGCTGCTGCACCTGTGCCCAGTTCGGGAATCGGTCGATCTTGTTGAGGACGCACACCACCGTTGGGCACACCTGCTGGATGCGCTGCAGCAGGGCGATCTGCTCGGGCGAGTACTCGGATCCGGCGGCGGCCACGTACAGCACGGCGTCGGCGGCGGCGATCAGCGACCAGGTGGTGGGGGTGTCGGCGGGGGCGCCGGGCGCGTCCATCACCACGAACCCCTGCGCCAGCAGCGGACTGGGCTCGGTGAACTCCGCCCGGATCACGCCCTCGGCGGCCAGGGCCGGACCGGGGTTCAGCGGATCGACCGCCTGACGCTCGGTGCGGCCCCCGCCGATGGCGCGGACCAGGGTGGCCGTCGGCCGCGGGCCGTACTCGGCGATCGCGGGCACGCTGACCGCGCTGTCGGTCGGGCTGACGACCGTCCCGACCAGGCCGTTGACCAGGGTGCTCATCCCGTTCTTCGGCTCACCCACCACGACCAGGCGCACCCGCGGATCGGCCACCCGGGCCCGGGACATGCCGAGCCGGGCGGACAGGTCGGCCCGCCCGGCGGCGCGGGTCTGCTCGAGCAGCTCGTCGAGCAGTCCGAGCAGCGGCGCCATCGCATCGGGGTGCTTGGCGGCGGCAGCATCCACCGCGGTCACCGAGGGTGCCGTGCCGATGGTTCCCTCGCGGCGCTCGGTCACAGCATGATGTGGTGGTCGATGGGATGGTGCGGCTGCGGGGCGGACGCGTCCGGCAGCAGCGGGGCGGACAGCGCGCCGCTGTCGGCGGAGAGACCCGCGTGCTGGATCGGGGGCCACATCGCCGTGGCGTGCGCGGCGTCGTAATGCGATGCGGCATACGAATCCGCCTCATAGGCAATCGGTTTCACCGGATTTACGCCATTGGGCGACAGATCCGCGGTGGTCGGCGGCTTCACCGGAGTGTGCTGCGGCAGGGTGTGCTGCGTCGAGGCGCCGCCCAGGTCGTCGGGATCCGGCTGCACCGGCCTGCTGATGCTGGGGACCGTCGGAGCATGACTGGGCATCGTGGTCGGCACGGATGTGCTCGGCTCGTGGGAGGGCACGTCCCGGGTGGGGCTGGTGCCCGGCCCGTCGTGGGTTGTCGGCAGATCGTGCGTGGTCGGCCCGTCGTTGGTCGGCGTGGTGATGCTCGGCCCGGCCGTATCCGAGCCGGTGGGACGGTGCACGCCACCGGGCTGATCGGAGTCGGTGCCGCGCGGGCGGGTCACCGTGGGCGCGACCGTCGCATCGTCGGTGTCCTGCGCGCCGCCCGGGTTCGTGGACGTGCCCGGCTTGGTGGTTTCGGGGCGCGTGGTCTCGGGTCTCGTCCCATCCGGCCGGGTGGCGCCGGGCTCCGTGGTGGGCGCGACCGTGGTCGACTTCCCCGGGCCGAAGGTCGGCAGATCCGGCTTGCTCGGGTCGGCGCTGTGCGACGGCGTCGTGACGCCGCCGGAGGTCGGCCCGGCGTGCG
The DNA here is from genome assembly GCF_054782435.1 of Nocardia thraciensis. Classification (NCBI taxonomy): domain Bacteria; kingdom Bacillati; phylum Actinomycetota; class Actinomycetes; order Mycobacteriales; family Nocardiaceae; genus Nocardia; species Nocardia thraciensis. Next base: position 123,526 of record NZ_BAAGSM010000011.1, on the reverse strand, counting down.
GGGTGGTGGACGGGGTGCCGGTCGGCGACGGGGAGAGCGAGGTCGGCGACGTGCCGGACCAGTCGTCGTCGGTCCCCGCGCCGCCGTGCCCGGGACCCGGCTCGTGCCCGGGCAGGTGGTCGAACAGTGATGGCACCGCGCCGCCGGGAGCGATCAGCGGCGACAGTCCCGGATGGACATTCAGCACATCGGCGATCGGGTTCCAGGCCGCGTCGGGCTGATGGGTGGGCTGGATCGGGGTCGCGGCGACCGGCTGCGGGATCATCGCGGCCGGAACCGGCGGTGGCGCCGGGGCCGGGGCCGCCGCGATCGGTTGCGCGACAGCGATATTCGACGCCGGAGCGGGAGCCGCGATCGGGGCCGCGGCGGCCATCGGCGCGGGCGCGGCGATCGGCGCGGCGACCGCCAGCGGCGCGGCCGCGGCGAGCGGCGCCGGAGATACGGCCATGGGACCGGGGGCCATCGCCGGACCGGCGGCCGGAGACTGGCCCGGCATTCCCGGCGCGGCGCCGGGTGCCTGCGCGCCCTGGGCGCCCGCCAGCGCCGAGCCGGTACCCGAAGAGCCCGACTGCTGCACGCCCGCGACCGGACCGCCGCCGTGCGCATGCGCCCCCGCCTGCTGCGCGCCCGGGACGGAACCCGCAGCGCCCGGCGTAACGGCCGCCTGCCCGTCGAGCCCCGCGAGCAGCGGGGTCACGCCGTCCGCCGCCGCGGTGTCGCCGGTGGAGTCGGCGCCGTGCCCCAGCCAGTCACCGAAACTGTCGAGCTGCTGGCCGACGTTGCCGACCGCGATGTCGGCGCTGAGGCCGGAGGTCACCCAGACGCCGTCGAGGCCGATATGGGCGTCGAAGTTCGACTCGGTATGGAAGAACACGCCCGTCAGGGGACCGTCGCCGACGCCGTCGAAGGCGTGACCGGTCTCCGGGCCGGAATCGGACAGCCCGCCGAAGCCGCCCGCGCCCAGGCCGTTCATGCCGGGCAGGTGCAGTCCCTGGGTGCCGGGCAGGCCGAGCCCCGGCCCGAAGGAGGTCGCCGAGTGCGGCACTCCGGCGTACGGGTCCGGGGCGTCGTCCGCGGTCTCGGACCGACCGGCGGACGGCAGCGCGGTACCGGACGACACGTCACCGACCGCGGACTGCGTGGGGTGGCGAAGATATCCGGGCAGGTCGAAGCCTTGTCCTCCGAATCCCTGCCCCTCCCAGCCCTCGAGCCCCGGAAGGCCGGGCAAGCCGAAACCTGGATTGCTGAGCGAACCGAACGGCACCGCGTCGGAGTCTCCGTGCCCGGTTCCCGGGTGCTGGCCCGAGGAGGGCGACTCGTCCCGTTCGGAGGGCACCGTCGGCGAATACCCGTCCCCCAGCGGGGTGGAGTACCAGTAGCCGCCGCCGCTCATGCTGCCGTCGGGCGTGGACATCTGGAATCCGCCCTGCTGCTGCGGGGGCACGGCATGATGCGGCGCGGCCCAGGGCAGCGCGGAGGTGGGAGCGGGCGCGGGTGGGGCGGAACCGCCCAGCACCGGAGGCGGTACGGAGTCCGGATCGGGATCCGGATAGGTGACCACCGGGCTCGGCGCGTCCGGCTGCGGATCGTTGCTGACCCACCCGGCGATGCGGCTGGTGTGCGACTCGTTCGTCGGCGCCGGAGATCCGTTGGAGGCGATCAGTGCCCCGCCGGTGACGTACGCGCCCGCCCTGGCCACGCGGGCGACACCCGTGGCGACACGGTACGCGGTATCTTCCGCGTGATCCCCCGCGCCCGGATCGTCGTCCTCCATGGGCAGGTCACGCGTCATACAAGCTCCGCTCTCGGTTGTCCGGCGTCCGAACCGAACGGGGTATTGCCAAATTCAGATCGCTTTACACCTTATTTCCGGAAAACCCGCCTGTCACATCCCCCAGGTGGGGGCATGCGGTACCGTGCGGCGTCACACCAGGGTGACACCGCCCGATACCGGACGAAAGCCCCAAGATCAACCGGCCTTACCAACCGGTCACATGCTCAGGCGCGGAGCTATTTCTTGCCCTTGTCCGCGGACGAATCCGTCGACAGCGCGGCCACGAACGCCTCTTGCGGCACGTCCACGCGGCCGATGGTCTTCATCCGCTTCTTGCCTTCCTTCTGCTTCTCCAGCAGCTTGCGCTTGCGGCTGATGTCGCCGCCGTAGCACTTGGCGAGCACGTCCTTGCGGATCGCGCGGATGTTCTCGCGGGCGATGATCTTCGAGCCGACGGCCGCCTGGATCGGCACCTCGTACTGCTGGCGCGGGATCAGCTCCTTCAGCTTCTCGGTCATCCGGCGGCCATAGGCCTGCGCCGCGTCGCGGTGCACGATCGCCGAGAACGCGTCGACGGCCTCGCCTTGCAGCAGGATGTCGACCTTCACCAGGTCGGCCTGCTGCTCGCCCGCCTCCTCGTAGTCGAGGCTGGCGTAGCCGCGGGTGCGCGACTTCAGCGAATCGAAGAAGTCGAAGATGATCTCGGCCATCGGCAGCGTGTACCGCATCTCGACGCGGGTCTCCGACAGGTAGTCCATGCCGCCCAGCTCGCCGCGGCGGGACTGGCACAGCTCCATGATCGAGCCGATGAACTCGCTCGGTGAGATGATGGTGACCTTGACGATCGGCTCGTAGACCTCGCGCGACTTACCCTCCGGCCAGTACGAGGGATTGGTCACGACGTGTTCGGCGCCGTCCTCCATCACCACGCGATAGATCACGTTGGGCGCGGTGGAGATCAGGTCCAGGTCGAACTCGCGCTGCAGCCGCTCACGGGTGATCTCCATGTGCAGCAGGCCCAGGAACCCGCAGCGGAAGCCGAAGCCCAGCGCCACCGAGGTCTCCGGCTGGTAGGTCAGCGCGGCGTCGTTGAGCTGCAGCTTGTCCAGGGCGTCGCGCAGATCCGGATAGTCCGAGCCGTCGACCGGGTAGAGACCGGAGAACACCATCGGGCTCGGCTCCCGGTACCCGGTGAGCGGCTCGACGGCGCCACCCTTCGAGACGGTCACCGTGTCACCGACCTTCGACTGGCGCACATCCTTCACGCCGGTGATGAGGTAACCCACCTCGCCCACGCCCAGCCCCTTGGTCGGCTTGGGCTCCGGGGACACGATGCCGATCTCCAGCAGCTCGTGGGTGGCGCCGGTGGACATCATCTTGATCTTCTCGCGCGGGGTGAGCTTGCCGTCCACCACGCGGACGTAGGTGACGACACCGCGATAGGTGTCGTACACGGAGTCGAAGATCATGGCGCGGGCGGGCGCGTCGGCATCCCCCTGCGGCGGCGGCACCTTGCCGATCACGGTGTCCAGCAGTTCGGGCACGCCCACGCCGGTCTTGCCGGAGACGCGCAGCACGTCCTCGGGCTCGCAGCCGACGATGTGCGCGAGTTCGGCGGCATAGCGGTCCGGATCGGCGGCGGGCAGGTCGATCTTGTTCAGGACCGGGATGATCTCCAGGTCCTTGTCCAGCGCCAGATAGAGATTGGCGAGGGTCTGCGCCTCGATGCCCTGCGCCGCGTCGACCAGCAGGATCGCGCCCTCGCACGCCTCCAGAGCCCGTGACACCTCATAGGTGAAGTCCACGTGGCCCGGGGTGTCGATCAGGTGCATCACGTAGTCGGTGCCGTCCACCGTCCACGGCAGCCGCACGTTCTGGGCCTTGATGGTGATACCGCGTTCCCGCTCGATATCCATCCGGTCCAGATACTGCGCGCGCATCTGCCGTTCCTCGACCACCCCGGTCAGCTGCAGCATGCGATCGGCCAGGGTCGACTTCCCGTGGTCGATGTGCGCGATGATGCAGAAATTGCGAATCTTCGCGGGTTCGGTGAACGTCGTATCGGCGAAGCTTGGCACTCCACTCTCTCTCTTGTTGCGCCGCCTCCGGCGTCGCGGGTCTGTGGCGCCCGAACGGTTCGGTTCTCGGCGGCCGCCGCTGGCTCCTTCGTCGCGTACGCGGCAGCCCCCCGAAACCGGGTCGCGCCGCAACGGTGCGCGGCCGGGTGATGCTGTCCGCTTCCGTTTCAGCTTATGGGCAACGTCGGGCCGCGTCGCACGGTCCCCTCCTTCCGCGCGGAACCGCGCACCGGTGAGAGCGACGCGGGTCACATATGCGCGCCGGTCGGCGACCCGATCTGCTCGGTTCCGGGCGCACTCACTCGCGCCGCGAGAGCGCGGTGCGTGGTGCTACCCTCCGGCGCGGTCATCACCACCGGTTCCAGGCAATGTGGGCCGGGCAGTACGTAATTGGCGTACTCGAGGGCGAGCGGGCCCGCCTCCGGATGCGTCAGGTCCTCGGTTCCGGTGTCGGGTCCGCGGACGTCGCTGTCGGCGCACGCCTCGGCGAACCGGGCAAATCCCCAGCTGGCACAACGAAGTTGGGGCGGGGTGAGTTTGCGTCCTTACGCCGTTATAGTCCGATCCATGGCCAGCACGTGGAGCTCACTCGGCAAGCAGTTGGGGACCATCGCCAGGGAGCAGGGGCCCAGGATCGTCAAGAAGCAGGCGCCGAAGCTGGTGAACCGGATGCAGCGGTCCTCGATGTGGGATCGGGCGCGGGGGCGGCGCAAGGCGCCCGGGGTCGCGGTCCGGCCGACCGCCTCGACGCCGGTGCCCACGCGTGAGCGGGCGCGGCAGGTGGTCTACTGCCCGCAGCTGGACGGGCGGGCCGATCCCGGCGAGATTGTCTGGACCTGGGTGCCCTTCGAGGAGGACCCGAGCAACGGCAAGGACCGGCCGGTGCTGGTGGTGGGCCGCGAGCGCACCATCCTGCTGGGACTCATGCTGTCGTCCAACCCGCAACGCGCGGGCGACCGCAATTGGATCGAGATCGGTTCCGGGCCTTGGGATTACGAGGGCCGGACCAGCTGGGCGCGGCTGGACCGGGTGCTGGATGTGCCCGAGGCCGGAATCCGGCGCGAGGGCGCCGTCCTGCCGCGCAAGACCTTCGACCTGGTCGCCCACCGGCTGTGCGCCGAATACCACTGGCAGTGAGCACGATCGGACACTCTGATCACGACACCATGTTGCGGGAGCGGCCGAACAACAGCCCGTAGACGAGGGCGCCGAGCGCGCCGCCCACGAGCGGGAACACGATGAACACCCAGACCTGCGCGAGCGCGCCGGGTTGATAGGGCGCGACGGCGAGACTGCGGGCGGGATTGACCGAGGTGTTGTCGATCGGGATCGAGATCAGGTGGATGACCGCGAGCGTAATCCCGATGGACAACCCTGCCAGCGGAACGTCGGACAACTGATCGGTGGACGCGAGCACGACGAACACCAGCAGGGCGGTCAGGATGACCTCCACCGTGATGGCGGCGGCGAGGCCGTAGCCGTTCTGCGTGAGCGTGCCGATCGGACCGTCGATCTCCACCTTGGACGGGCTGTGCGCGCCCCAGCCGTTGGCGCCCAAGCCGTCCCGGACCCGATCGTAGGACGGCAGGTTCTGCGCCAGCGCGTAGACGACGGCACCGGCCGCGAATCCGCCGATCAGCTGTGCCACGACATAGTTGATCGCGGTCACCACGGTGACCCGGCCGAGCAGCAGCTGACCCAGCGTCACCGCCGGATTCACGTGGCAGCCGGAGATCGGCCCGATCGCGTACACCAGGAACAACAGCGTGAACCCGAACGCCAGCGCCACCCCGAGCGCGCTCACCCGGTCCCCCGCGATCACCGCGGTGCCGACGCCGCCCAGCACCAGCACGAATGTGCCGATCGCCTCGGCGAGCAACTTGCGGGCCAGCGGAACCGGCCGCCGTTCGACGTCTTCCTCGACAACTTCCTGAGCAGTCGGAGACATCTGCCACCTTCCCCTTTCGAGCCGAGCATCGAGAGCAGCTACAACGCGGAGAATTCGTGAACGTACGACCGGTACGGTCGCTCCCGTCGGACGCTACGCGAGCCGGACCCGCTCCACAACGACCCTGGGGCGGCCGCGCCGCTCAGTGGGAAGGGTTCAGCCGCACCGGGAGTTCGAGCGGGCCGGTCCCCCGCGACCGCCTTCGCGCGCGGCTCGGGGTGGCCGCACAGCGCTACCACGGCATTGCTCAGCAGGTGCACGGTCGTCTCGTGGCCCGCCACGATCACCAGCCAGAGCATATTGACCAGTTCCTCGGTGCTCAGGTCGTTGTCCGCGTTGGCCTGCAGCAGCGCGCCACGCGGCCGTCGCGGGATCTCCTGCCCGCCACCGGAAATCCGCGAGCACCAAACGTAAACGGCCGACGGTCAGCGACCGACCGTCGAGTCCGCCCACTCGATGACCGCCGACTGGTACTCGACGGTGTTGCGGGCCAGGTTGAGCGAGTGCCCGCTGCCGGGCAGCACGAAGGTGCGCAACCGCGCCGCGGGGCTGAAGAACGGCGCCTCCGCGGCCCGCAGGGTGTCGGCGCTCGCGCAAGCCGCGTAACCGATGCCGCAGGACAGCCGGTCCAGGCCGCCGTTGACGACAAGGACCGGTGCGTCGATGTGGCTGGACATCCCCGGGAGGGTGGACAGCAGCCCGTCGGGATATTCGGTGAGCGAGAAGACCTCCTTTGTCCTCTCGTCCAGCGCGAGCACCTCGGGATCGACGTTGCCGGGCCCGTAGAAGTCCTGCATCCGGGTGCCGGGACGCGAGACGACGTAGCCCGGATCCAGGCCGCGTCCGGCGAACGCGGGATCGTCGACGGCGCGGTGGTAGGTGGACACGACGCCGAGCGTTTCGGCGACGTTCAGCGAATGCGAATATCCCGTCAGCACAACACCATCCACATCGTGATGGGTACTGGCCTCCATCACCGAGGTGCCCGAGGTCAGCGAGTGGCCGACGGTGATGACCTTCCCGAACGGCCGCGCCCCGGCCAGGCCGCGCCGCAGTCCCTGCACGATGCCGTGCAGTGCGTCCGCGGTGGCCGACGCCGTCAGGCTGAGCGCTGGCGGGCGGGTGCTGGCGCCGTTGCCGAGCCGGTCCACGATCAGCGTCGCGTAGCCCGCCCGATTCATCGCCTGCCGGAAGTTGTAGGTCTGCGGCTGATACGCGAAATCCCAGTAGGTGCCGTTGTAATTGGAGCCTGCCATCAGCACCATGACGGTGTCCGTCGGCGCGTCCGTGGGCAGGCACAGCGTCGCGGCCAGCTGACCCTGCGGCACCGGCACGAAGAACGACCTGCACGGATCCGCAGCCGGTGCGGCCGCTGCCCGGGTTGGACCCGCCGCGAAACAAAGCAGTGCTGTGGCAATGAATACCGCCGCTGTCCGCGCCGAGGCTCGCACGCGAGGCTCTCCCTTGTGTGATAGGACGAATGCCCGGCTGGGCACCCCTGACCGATCGCTGGTGAGGGACGCTATAGCGCGGCGTCGCGACACGCAAGACGCAGTCCACCAAAGCATTTCGATCGCAGGGCGGCCGGGCCGGTACCCGACGAAGATCCCCGCCGCCCGGCCGTTGCCCGCCGGTGCGTGCACGGACGCGACCGGTCGCGGGGTCGCGGCGGGGAGGAATGGCAAAATGGTCCACCACCGGGCGCCGTCGCATGGTGAGATGGGTAGATTTCTCGCATCCACATGCTTCCGACCGGGGCGATTTCACCCCGAACCGTGATAGCTGGTAGTCTCGATCGTCGGCGCGGCGCTACCGATCCGATGTAGTGCGCCCACAGACTTCCCGAAGCATGACACCGAACTGACGACAGGAATCAGAGGAACAAGCGTGGCAAACATCAAGTCCCAGATGAAGCGGATCCGCACCAACGAAGTCGCGCGGCAGCGCAACCAGTCGGTGAAGTCCGCGCTGCGCACCTCGATCCGCAAGTTCCGCGAGGCCGCCGCGGCCGGTGAGAAGGACAAGGCGCAGGAGCTGCTGGTCTCCGCCAGCCGCGACCTCGACAAGGCCGCCTCCAAGGGCGTCATCCACGCCAACCAGGCCGCCAACAAGAAGTCGGCGCTGTCGCTGGCCTACAACAAGCTGGGCTGATTTCCCGCGGTAGCCGCTACCGCACCTACTTACGCAACGCCGCCGTGGCAGAGGGTCTGTGAACACAGACGACCACGGCGGCTTTTGTCGTGTCACGCACCATAATTCGCGCGGCGCGGGCCGTTCGGCTACCGTGAGCGAATGTCGGGTGGGGTATTGCGCAGGATCGCGGTGGCGGTCGCGGTGGGGGCTTTGCTGGCCGGGTGTGGCGAATCTTCCACTCCCCCAACGACTTCCGAACCTCCAGTGGCCCCGGTCGCGGCCGGGCTGCCGGGCGCTCGACCGAGCGCGGCGCCGCTGGATACCGCGAGCAATCCCGACTGGATGGGCGCGCTGCCCGACGACCGGCCGCTGAGCTGGGTGTCGATACCCGGCACCCACGACACCCTGTCCGTGCACGGCGGCAAGGCCGGGCCCGCGGTGGTCACGCAGGAGAGTTTCGACGCCGGGTGTAGCGACGGCAACTGCACCTCGCGGCAGAGTCTGCGCATTCAGCTGGAGGCCGGTATCAGGGCACTCGACATCCGGGTGCGCCGTGACGAAGCCGACGCGCTGGCGGTGCATCACGGCTCGTTCTACCAGCAGGCGACCCTCGACGACGTGCTCGGCGTGGTCGACGACTTCCTGAACCGGCATCCGCGCGAGACCGTACTGATGCGGGTGAAGGCCGAATGCACCGGCGACGGCCGCCCCTTCGGCTGCGTCGACGCCGGTGGGCTGAAGCCGGATCTCGCCCGCGTGGATCGGAACCTGGCCGCCTACCCCCGCGTCTGGCTGCCCTCGGCCAGCGGCCGCGCCGAGGTTCCGCCGCTGCGTGACGTGCGCGGCAGAATCGTGATCACACAGTTCGCGGGCATCGAATTCGGCAGCGAGCGCGGCCTCCCCCTCGACGAACAAGACCTGTGGGACGGCCCCGACCGCGACGTGAAATGGGCCGCGATAGCCGCCCACCTCGACAAGGCGGCAACCGCCCCACCCTCCGCCCTCACCGTCAACTACCTCTCCGCCAACGGCGCCCCCGACCCCACCAAATTCCCGAGCCGCTACGCCTCCTTCGAAAACCAGCACACCCTGGACCATCTACGCGCTCGGCCGGGCGTGCCCACCGGCGTGTTGATGATGGATTTCCCGGGACCAGACCTGGTTAGCGAGATCATCCACCACAACTAGCCGGCGGCAACCAGAGCGGTGGGGTCGACGAACGGACCGAAGAACACGAACAGATCCCAGTTCTCACCGGAACCGTCATCCTTGCGGCGGGCATCGAATCCGAACTCGCGCTGTTGCGTCACGGCATTTCCACCACAGCATTGGCGGAAGTCGGTCGCCGCCCAGCGGATCACACACGACCGTTCCGAATTCTTCTGTCACCGACGGGCGGGGAACGCTGTGTGCCCGAACACGGTCTGCAGGGCGGAATTCGCCGGCTACGTCGGTGAGGTGATTGCCGCCAAGCGAGAACAGCTCGGCGACGACCTGCTCAGCACGCTCATCGAGGCCGGCGACCGCGACGACGGGCGACTCGAGGACTACGAACTGACCACACTGACCCTGACAATCCTCGCCTCCGGCTACCTGACCGCCACCAATGCGATCTCGGTCGGGGTAATACAGCTGGCCACCGAAGGCAGACTGGCCGCGCTCGGCGGCTGCTCAGCGACCGAGTTGGAGGCGGTCGTCGAGGAGGTTGTCCGCTTACAGATCGGCCAGATCGGCGAGGCCTTCCCGCGCTGGGCGCATGAGGATGTGGAACTGGCCGGAACGCGGATCCGAGCCGGTGACATGGTTCTTGCCCGGCTCGGCGCGGCCAACCGTGACCCGGCCCACTTCCCCGAACCCGATACCTTCGACCCGAGCCGGAACGCGGCACGGGAGCAGGCGGGACGTCATATGGCGTTCGGCCGCGGTCCCCACCACTGCCTCGGCGCCGCCCTGGCCCGGCTCGAAATCGGCATCGCACTGCAGACGCTGGCAGACCGGCTTCCGGATCTGAGGCTGCACGGAAACATCCACGACATCGAATGGACCCGCGGCCACGCCGACACCGGACCGATCGCCGTCCAGATCACCTGGTGAACACACCCACGCCGACACCGTCTGGACTTGATCAGCGTATGTGTCCATATCCGTCGCTTCCCGCGCGACAGCTACCCGAACCCTACGACGGCGAGGAGGGTTCCGGAGCTACTGTCCGGCGCTGGAGATCGTGGCGCCCGGTCCGGGTTCAGGTGGTGCCGTGTAGGTCGAGGATTTTCGACAGGGCGTGTTCGAGGGCGAAGTCGGTGTCGGCGGCGCCGCCCTTGACGTCGGCGTTCAGGGTGGCGACTACCCGCAGGGCGGTGCCGATGGTGGCGGGGTTCCAGCCGCGGGCCTGGCCCTGGGCCTTTTTGACCTTCCACGGGGGCATGCCCAGGGTGGAGGCGAGCTTGAACGGGTCGCCGCGACCGGCCGAGCCGACCTTGGCGATGGTGTGCACCGAATCGGCGAGGGCGTCGGCGAGCAGGACGGCCGGGACGCCGCGGTCGGTGGCCCAGCGCAGGGCCTCCATGGCGCCCGGTCGGTCGCCCGCGACGGCGAGTTCGGCGACGTCGAAACCCGTCACCTCGGCCCGGCCCGAATAGTAGCGGCGGACCGCGCCGACATCGACCCGGCCGCCGGTATCGGCGACCAGTTGCGAGCACGCGGCGGCCAGTTCCCGCAGATCCGAGCCGACGGCCTCAAGCACGGTCTGCACCACCTCGGCCGGAACCCGGATGCCCGCGGCGCGGAACTCGTTGCGCACGAACTCGATTCGCTCACCGGTCTTGGTGATCTTGGCGCACTGATGCACCTCGGCGCCCGCCTTCTGCAGGGCGGGGGCGAGCGCCTTGGCGCGCCCGCCGCCGGTATGCAGAATGACGAGCACCACGCCCTCGGGCGGCGACCCGGCCGCATCGGTGATCACGGCGACCGCGTCCTTACCGGCCTCGGCCGCCGATTCCAGGATGATCACCCGGTCCTCGGCGAACAGCGACGGACTGAGCAGCTCCGCCAACTCGGAGGTGCTCGCATCGCCCGCGCGCATTCGGTCCACGGGCAATGCTTCCGGGTCCGGCGCGAGGGCGCGTACCCGGCCGACGATCGCGGAGACCGCGCGATCGATCAGCAACTCTTCCTCACCGAGCACGAGATGGACGGGTGCGGGGCGTTCGGTCACGGCGACGATCCTACGGGTGCGCACCGACATCCACCGATACCCTGTCGTCGACCCGCACATTTCGCCGCCGCCGGTCTGTACCGTCTCGCCGACACCCGTGCGGGCATTCGTTCGGCGCCGGAACATCACCGGTCGGGACCGTCGCGCGGGCGGGTGAGGCGGCACAGGACCGCCACTGTGAGGGTCACGATCACGACGACGATCGCCGCGCCGCGCCCGCCGTTCGGAACCGTGAGCGAAACATTCAGCGCCGCAAGGCGTTCCGCGACGGTCAGCAGCCACCACAGCATCGGTTGCGTCAGGTGCAGGACCGCTGTCGCGGCGGGGGGCCACAGGCACGACAGCGCGGCGGCGATCGTGCCGAGGATGGTGAGCGGGGCGACGACCGGCTCGACCAGGACGTTCGCGAGGATTCCCAGGAGACCGACGTGGCCGGTCAGGGCGGCGATGATGGGCGTGGTGACCAGGAAGGCCGCCGTCGCCACCGCCAGCGCCTCGGCGGGGAGCCGTGACCAGCCGCGCTCCCGCAGCCACCGCGACCAGCGCGGTGCCAGCAGGACCAATCCGGCCGTGGCCAGGACCGACAGTGCGAATCCGGCGTCCACGGCGAGTGCGGGCGCGTAGGCGAGCAGGCCGAGGACCGCCGCGCACAGCGCGGGCAGCGCCTGTTTTCGGCGGCCGGTCAGCAGAGCGAGTACCGTGATCGCACCCACCACCGCGGCCCGCAGCACCGAGGGCGACGGCCGGGCGAGGATCACGAAGAGCACCAGGGCGAAGGCCGCGAGCGAGATCCCGAGCCGGGCATCCAGAGTCAGGGTACGCACCGAAATCAGCACGGCGGCAAGGAGTATCGATACATTCATGCCGGAGACCGCCGTCAGATGCGCCAGATCGGTCTGGACGAAGTTCTCGCGAACGTGATCGGGCAGACGGGAGACATCACCGACGACGAGGCCGGGCAGCAGTCCGGCGGCATCGTCGGGCAGGGCGCGACCGGCCGAGGCGGCGAACCTCGCCCGCACGACGCCTGCGGCACGCTGCCACCACGGCGCCGCCGCCACGTCGGTCGGCGGCCCCTGCGCGCGGAGCACTGCGACCGTGAGATCCCGCCGCCACGGCCGGTCCAGTCGCGCGCGGAACTCCACGCGCTGGCCCGGCAGTAGCGTCGACCACCCCTGCTCGGGTGCGAGGACGAGAACCGCGCCGCCCACCCGCACAGCCGTCTCCGCGTGCCGGTATTCCCGCAGGTCTGCCCGCAGCAGCCAGTGACGCCCTCCGAACGCCTTGCCGGGCAGGGGTTTCGGATCGTCGACCGGCGTGACGACGACCGTCACATAGGTACCGGGGGCAGCCGCCCGCAGCGGATGTGCCGCCGTGCGGCTCTCACGCCAGGCCGCGGCCGCCGCGAAGCCCGCTCCCGCCAGCACAGCGGCCAGCGCCACAGCCGCGAGCATCCGGCGCGGATCGGTTCGCATCGTCCGAACCAGCCACGCGCCCAAGCCGATTCCTACAACGACCAACCCCGCGGCGAGCACAAGCCCTGTCCGCCACCCGCCGACGACCGCCACAATCGTTGCGCCCCAGCACACCACGGCTGACGGCAGCAGCCGCACATCCACCGGCGTCGGCTCGACGATCGGCCCCCGCTCACCCGGACGTTCCGCACCCTCCATCGAATCCCCGTCCGTTGTCACCGTCAAATCCGCCTTCGCAGAGATCCCGGGCGCTACCCGTCTACAGCGAAGGCGTCACTGTCGAACTGCGAAGCCCTGCCGATCGTCAGGTCAGCATGTCGTCGATACGAGGGCGCGAGTCGATCAGTCCGCCCACGCCCGGCAATCTCAGCCGAGAATCGCCGTCTCGCGGCCGTCCGGACCGCTGCGCACCCCGCGATATAACCAGGGCGACCGACGAATCCACGCGGCACGACATGGTCGTTGCTCGTCGCGGATGCGGCCGATGTCATCGGCTCGTGGCCCGGCGACCGAGGGAGCGATCCGGCGGACGCGGTGTGGCGGCTTGTCGCAGTGGTCATACCGTCACCAGGTTGCGGAGGCGGGCCAGGCGGGAAGGGCCGATTCCGGTGACCTCGGCCAATTGGTCGACGCTGGTGAAGCGGCCGTGTTCGGTGCGCCAGGCCAGGATCGCGAGGGCGGTGGTCGGTCCGACGCCGGGCAGGGCGTCCAGTTCCGCCTCCGTGGCGGTGTTCAGGTCGACCTTCGCCGCGGAGCCGGAAGGCACTGGGGCGCCGGGACTTCCGCCGGGAGCGGTGGGGCGCTGCCCTCCCGGGATGACGACGCTGCCCAGTCGTGGCGGGCCCTGCTGCGGACCCGCGGCACCGACGACGACCTGATCGCCGTCGGCCAGGCGCTGGGCCAGATTGAGCCCACCCAGATCAGCGCCGTCCTGCGCCACCGTGACCGCGAGGGCGTCGGCGACCCGGGAGCCGGCCGACAGACGCAGCAGTCCGGGATGCTCGACCAGGCCGATCACGCTCACCACCAGCTCGGCCGGGCGCCCGCCGGGTGGCGTGGAGTTCGGCGTCTCCGCCCTTCCGGCCGATTCGGACGCGGTGGCGGTGCTCGTTCGCACCGCCGGGAGCGGCGGGACAGGTTGTGCGACAGGCCTTTCCCGATGTATCGCGGCGGCGGCGAGCAGCACCGCGACCAGCCCCGCGGCGGCAAGTACCAGCACGCCCCGCCGACCGGGGTCGAGCCGGGTTCCGCGCAGGCGTTCGGGAATCAGCCGCTCGTGCCACGGGACCTCACGGCCCCGCGGCTCCCGCAGCCACTGCGGCACGCGCGGGCCTTCGACCTCTTCCCCGCCGGACCGTTTCCGCCACTCGGGACCCCCGTGGGGTGGGGGCTCTCGGTCCGGGACCGTTTCGGTGGGGCCATCCTTTCCGTCGGCCGCGAGCTCGTCGAGGTGCCAGCGACCGCCGGGAAACGGTCGCGTGTCGGTCGGCTTCGATGCGATGGCCTCGAGCCGCTCCCGCACCCGCCGTCGCTCCTCGTTTCGCGCCATGCGGCCACCGTATGCGCCGAATTTCCGAGACCGCCCGGCCGTCAAGGGCTTTCGACAGACCTGGGGACAACCGACCGGCTGTGGAGAACCGCGCCGATTCGCCCGCGGCGTCCGGCCGGGAACAGCGGCGACGTCGCGCTGGCCTCAGTCGGACGGGCGGTGGGCGTAGTGGACCGTCCTGGCGGTCAGGAGGAAGACGTCGGCGCGATTGCCGATGAACTCCGGGTCGGCGGGATCCAGCAGGCGGTTCAGGGTTGCCAGGTCGTCGGGGTCGAGCGCCTCCTCGTGCATGTGGCGGCTGCGCTCGAGCCACTGCCGGACCGAGCGACGCGGGCCGTCGCCCAAGGGTGCGGGGCGGTCCACCAGGAAACTGCGACTGTGCGCGTCGACCAGCCCGGCGGCGCGCAGCATGGCGGGCCAATCCTCGGCCACCGCCACCGAATCGGGCAGTTCGGCACGCATCCGGTCGAAGCGTTCCGCCATCGCGGCGTCCAACCGGACCTGCAGGCCGGGCCGTCCGAACCCGAGATCGCGCGGCAGCCAGCGGGCCGGGAGCCCGCCCTCGGCGATGGCCAGCACGCCGCCCGGACGCAGCAGCCCGGCCATCCGGGTGAGCGCGTTCAGCTGATCCCCGACGTGGTGCACGACATTGGCCGACCACACCAGATCCGCCTCGGGCAGCTCCGCGAGCCCCGCCGGAAACTCCGCCACCCGAGTACCCAGCCGGACGCCGAGCCGTTCGGCCCGCTGTTCGGCGATCCGCAGCAACTCCGGAGTCCCGTCCACCGCGATCACCTCGGCATCAGGAAAGCGCCGCGCCAATAGGCACGCCGCGACACCCGGGCCCGAGCCGATGTCCAGGATCCGCTTCGGCTCCAACTCCGCGAGCCGATCGAACGCGGCGTGCAGGTAGGGGCTGTACGCCTCGCCCTCGTCCACCAGCATCTCGGCCATGGCGGCCCAATCGAAGTCGTCGTGGTTCATGGTTCGACCATGCCGCCGAACCACACCGACAGGCAAAATTTGTTGCCGATTCGGCAAACGGAGCGCGGCGACGTCAGCCGCAACCGCCCGGTACGACGAGCACGCCCACCGCACCCGGCCCCAGATGCACGGCGAGGGTGTGCCCGAATTCCGCGGTGACCAACTCGCGGATGCCGGGGATGAGAGCGGTCAGCTGGGCCGTGAGGGTGTCGGCGGCGTCCGGGGCGCCGAGATGCTGGACCGCCACGGTGGCGCCGTCCTCGCCCGCCGCGTCCACCGCGGCGGCGACGAGCTTCGCATAGGCCTTGGACCGCGTCCGCGCCTTCTCCCGCAGTTCGAGTCGACCGTCGACCATCTGCAGGATGGGCTTGGTGACCAACTCGGTGCCGAAGAAGGCGGCGGCCGAGCTGAGGCGGCCGCCGCGGCGCAGCTGTTCGGTCCGGTTGACCACGATGAACGCCCGGCCGCGGGCGGCGGCCGAGGTGGCGGCGTCGTAGACGATCTCCAGCGCCGCGCCCGCGTGGGCGCGGCGCGCGGCCGCCAGCACCGGCAGACCCGTGCCTAGCCCCGCGCTGAGCGAATCCACCAGGCGCACCCGCTCGGCGGCGTTCATATCGCGGATCGCCTGCCTGCCCGCCTCCCAGGTGGCCGACAGCTGACGCGAAATATGCACGGCGACAACGCCGTCGCCGTCGCTCAGGGCGAGCGCCCGCTCGTAGGCCGCGCACAGCTCGCCCGGCGACGGAGCCGAGGTGGTCACCGTCGCGGACGTGTAGTCGATCGGCTCGTCGTCGACGCCCTCGCCCAGCGCGCGGTCGTCGACCAGCACGTGCAGGGGAACCACGACGATGCCCAGGTCCGCCACCAGTTCGGCGGGCAGGCTGGCGGAGGAATCGGTCACCACCACGACGGCCATCCGCTACCCGGCCTCCCGCGCATCCGCAACCGTGCCACGCAACTCGCCACGGTACCGCCACGGACGAGCATCACCAACCGGGCGGCGAGACCACCTCGGCGACACCGAACCGACGGCACCGCCGGGCCGCTCGGCGAGCGGGTACGTCGGGATCTCGGCTCGTCGCGGCTCGACGGGACCGCCGGGCGGTGCGGGGGCGGCGGAGCGGGTGGGGCTCATGCACCGCCCTCGGGGGCGCGGACCTCCGCCAGCACCTTCACCATGGCGCGGGCGACGGCGGTGTGTCCTTCCCAGCCCCAGTGGATGCCGTCGGGGTTGGCTTCGCCGGAGAAGATGTTGTCGCGCACGGCTTCGGCCAGATCCACCAGCGGCACACCGGATTTCGCCGACCACGCGCGCAGGGCGCGCACCGCGGGCTCGCGGCCCGTGTGCACGCGGCCGTAGGCCTCGCAGTCGTGCACCGACGGCAGCACACCGACGAACGGCAGGTCGGGACGCAGCTGCGCCACCGCGTTCCGGGCCTGCTCGAGATAGTCGATGCTCACATGCGGCGGCAGCGCCACCGGCCTGCCCAGCTTCGCCAGCCGCGGCTGCAGCCACTGGTAGCCGCCGCGGACCACACGGCGCAGCCCGGGCGGCCGCAGGTAGCGGATCTGCTCGCGCAGGGCGGTCGGCAGCGGCGACGGCAGCGAATCCATACCGCCGGTGGCGAAGACGACCGCGCCCGCGCGCGGCACGACCGCCCACACCCGTGGGTCGCCGATCAGCGCCCAGTAGCCGTCGCGGCAGGTCCAGCCGATCCGGGCGACCAGCTCGACATCCCAATCCAACTCGGCCGCAACGAGATTCGGCCAGATTCGCGGATCGTCCGCGGCCAGCCCACCCTGTGGTCCGAAGTACGCCAGCGAGTCCGCGATCACGACCAGCACCGGTCGGTCGGCGCCTGGTGTGGTCGCGAGGTCGTCGCGGGGCTGCGGATCGGGCTGTGCGGCCCGATCGTCGGCACCGGATTCGGCTGGGCTGGATGGGGTCACGTCGATTTTCCTCCGAACAGACGTTTCATCGCTCGCTTCAATCGACCGCCACCGGCCGCGCCCGGCGCACCGGAACTCGGGGCCGGAGCAACGGTTTCCGGCGGAGCCGGTCGCTCCACCGGGGTCGGGGTATCGCCGCTCGCCGCAACCGAATCCGCTCCGGCCTGTGCGGCTTTTTCGGCAGCGGCATCGACGTTCGGGTCCTGATCCGGCGCGGCGGAAGTGTCGGCGGCCGCTGCTTCCACGCCTGCCCCGGCCTCCGCAACGGGCGATTCCTCGGCCGCGCCGGATCGGCTGTCGGTACTGTCCTGCCGCTCAACCGAATCCGTCGCCGGGGCAGCGTCGACGCCCGCGTCGGCCACTACCGACTCGGCGGCGCCGACCTCGCCGTCGGTACTCTGTTGCCGCTCAGTCGATTCCGTTACCTCCGCCGCCGAATCCTGCGCGCCGGTCCCGGCGTCGGCCGCCACAGGGCCACCGGTCTCGCCGTCGGCATCCTGCCGCTCGACCGATTCGGCTGGTGCAGCGCCCTGCTCGACAACTCCTGCGTCAGGTGTCACAGACTCCGTATCGGCAGTGTCCTGCTCCGCGGCCGTTTCCACCAACTCGGGTATCGCCGCGGGTTCCTTGGCATCGGCCGCCACCACCGCTTCATCGCTACCGGGCTCGACATTCGCCTGCTGTACGCCCGATTCCGCCGAATCTTGCTCAGTCACCGCACCCGCTTCGGTGTCGGCTGGTGCCGCATCTCGTTCGGCATCGGCGGCCGCTGTCTCGCCGCTTTCCTGCTCGACCGGTTCGACCGGGGTCAGGGGGCCGCCGAAGAGCACGTCCGGGAGGTGCCGGACCGGCATGTCGGAGGCCTTGCGGAACAGCTCGTCGGGGACCGCCCCGCCGCGTTCGAACTCCGGCTCCGCTTCCGCCTCGGCGTCCGGCCGCGTTTCCGGTTCGGCCGGTTCGGGCGCAGCCGGTTCCGGCGCCGGACCACCGAACAAGGCGTCGGGGAGGTGCCGCACGGGCCCCTCGGACGCCTTGCGGAGCAGTTCGTCGGATACCTGCCGGACCGGTTCGTCCCGGTCGTCGGAGGACTTTTCAGAGGACATCAGGTGCTACCTTTGCCGCCGCGTTCCACACATCCAGCCGCCACCCGGGCTGTTCGATGCTCGGACCGTGGCTGCTCAGCTGCACCCAGCTGGTATTGGCCAGCCCGCCGAGCACGGGCCAATTCCGCTGAGGCAACTCCAGCAGCGCAGCGGTCAGTGCCGCGATCAACCCGCCGTGCGCGACCAGGATGATGGTACGGCCGGGCCAGTCGCCGCGCGCGGCGAACAGCTCACGCACGACCGGCAGCGCGCGAGCGCCGACCTCGAGTTTGCTCTCACCGCCCGGCGGGGTGAAATCGGCGTTCAGCCGCCAGGTCTGCCGTGCGCCGGGATATCGCTCGTCCACATCGATGTGGGTCAGCCCCTCCCACTCCCCGAGGCTGGTCTCCCGGAGCCGGACGTCGCGCACCACCTCGAGCCCGGAAGAATCGGCCAGGGCCACGGCGGTGTCGTAGGCGCGCCGCAGATCAGAGGAGACGATGGCGATCGCGTCGTGGCCGACCAGGTCGCGGGCGGCGTCCTTGGCCTGGCGGCGGCCCAGCTCGCTCAGTTCGGTGTCGGTCTGCCCCTGCATGCGCTCGGCGGCGTTCCATTCGGTCTGTCCGTGCCGCAGCAGGATCAGCCGCCGCACCCCGGCGTGCTTGCCGGTCCGGGCATTCGACTCGTCACCGTGGAGCTCGGCGCCTCCGGAACCCAGGCTCACTCGGCGGCCTCGGCGGCCTCGGCGCCGTCGCCGCGCGGGCCGCCGATCCCCTCGACCGGAACCTGCGGGCAGTCCTTCCACAGCCGTTCCAGCCCATAGAAATCGCGCTCGTCGCTGTGCTGGATGTGCACCACGACCACGACATAGTCGAGCAGCACCCAGCGCCCCTCGCGAGTGCCCTCGCGGCGCACCGGCTTGTGCCCGGCCAGCCGCAACTTCTCCTCGACATTGTCGACGATCGCGTTGACCTGCCGCTCGTTCGGCGCGGACGCGATCACGAAGCAGTCGGTGATCACCAGCTGCTCGGAAACGTCGAGCACCACCACGTCCGAAGCCAGCTTCTCGTCGGCCGCGCGCGCGGCGATCTGCGCCATGTCGACCGCTTCGACAGTTGCTGTCACAGGGCTACCTTCCCGTTCCCTCCCGGCACGTACAGGTGCCGCTTCGATATGTACTGCACGACCCCGTCCGGAACGAGGTACCACACCGGCCGCCCCTCGGCGGCGCGGCGACGGCATTCGCTCGACGAGATCGCCAGGGCCGGGATCTCGATGACGGTGACCGCATCGGCCGGCATATCCCGCAGGTGTTCGGCGAGGTGGTCGATGTTCAACTCGTACCCCGGACGGCTCACCCCGACGAACTTCGCCAGCTCGAACAGTTCCGCCCAATCCTGCCACGTCAGGATGCTCGATAGCGCGTCCGCACCCGTGATGAAGTACAGGTCGGCGTCGGGATGCTGGGATTGCAGGTCACGCAGGGTGTCGACGGTGTAGGTGACCTTGCCGCGGTCGATGTCGGCCCGGCTCACCGAGAACCGGGGGTTGGACGCGGTCGCGATGACGGTCATCAGATACCGGTCCTCGGCCGGACTGACCCGCTTGGTGGACTTCTGCCACGGCTGCCCGGTCGGGACGAATATCACTTCATCGAGGTCGAAACGATGGGCGACCTCGCTGGCTGCCACCAGGTGCCCGTGATGGACGGGATCGAACGTCCCGCCCATCACACCCAGTTTGCGCCGACCTTTTTCTTGCACGAATGCCGAGCTTACTGGGACGAGTGCACCGTTCCGGTCACCGTGTCAGGGCACGCCGCGCGAGGGCGGCGACCACGCGGCGCAGCCCCGCCGATGTGCGAGCGGTGGCCGCGGAGTCGAGCAGGTCGGCACACAGCTCGCGACTTTCGGGATCATCGGCGACCAGGCGCGCACCGGCGGTGAATTCCCGTGCCGCCGCGCGATATCGGTGCATCGCCAGCAGGCATTGCCCGAACTGCTCGTGCAAGATGGCGATTTCGGGGGCGGGGTAGGGAATGTCGGGGTGCGCGAGCGCGCACCGGTAGAGGGCGGCGGCCTCGCGGTGGCGGCCCGCGCGATAGTGGGTGCGGGCGGCGACGAGGGTGTGGTGCGCGGTATCGGCGACGGACAGGCCGTGCCAGCTGTCGGCGGCGCGCACGGCGGCCGCCGCCAAGTCGAGGTCGCGGCCGGGCTGGGCGGCGACGGCGGTGACGATCAGCGAGTGCAGCCTCGCGAGCTGTTCGATCGGCAGCGCCTCCCGGGCGAGCACCGCCGCACGCCGCAAGGCCGACTCGGCGCTGGCCGCGTCGGTGGACAGCCTGGATGTGGCGAATTCGAGCAGTGCCGCTATCTCCGCGCGCGGATCCTCCCCCGGCGCCGCCGCAACCCGCTGCGGATCGGCTGGTCGGTTGGCGGCATCCCGCGGTCGGCTCGGCACGCGCGAATCGTCGCCCCCGGCGCTTGCGGTGCGCTTAACAAGCACTAATCCTCAGGCCGTGGGGCGCTTGGACTTCGGCAGTTTCGCCACCACCGCGTCGTAGGAGATATCGACCAGCTCCCGCAATTCGTCAACAGGGACCGCGCCACCGGTCTTGACGCTGTTCCAGCCGTAGCGGCCGATATAGGCGGAGGCTGCCACATCCTCGGGGTAGACGTGCACCAGCTCATCGGCCTCCACGCGGTTGCGCCCGCATTTCAGGGTCACCGAGTCCGCGCTCACGAACGCGAAGATCTTGTCGCCGACCTTCGCCACCACATCGCCCTCCCAGGGTTCGTCCTGCCAGGCGCCGGGTTTCGACAGGCAGTACCGCAGCAGGTCCATCTCGTCTCCTTCCGCCGGGCCTCGATCACATCACGCCGGGGTGACACATCGAGCGGGCCGAGGCATGCCGCTCACACCGGCAGCAGGCGGCCGACGACGGCGGTCAGTTGCTTGGCCGAGCGACACTCGTGCATCTCGATTATCTCGGCGTAGCGGTTGGCCGCGGAATCGCCTGTCCCCCACATCTTTT
Source organism: Nocardia thraciensis (assembly GCF_054782435.1). NCBI lineage: Bacteria > Bacillati > Actinomycetota > Actinomycetes > Mycobacteriales > Nocardiaceae > Nocardia > Nocardia thraciensis. Next base: position 102,305 of record NZ_BAAGSM010000011.1, on the reverse strand, counting down.
CCGCTTCGGGATTGAGCCAGTAGGCATGCTTGGCCACCTGGACGAGCTGGCCCAGGGTGTCGAGGGCGGGATCGCGGTAGTTGGTGCGGGCGTCGCCGAGGATCAGCAGCGAGGTCCGGCTGGTGACCGCGTCGGGCCAGTTCTCGGCGAAACCCGCCAGGGCGCAACCGTAGTCGGAGTGCCCCTCGATGCCGACCACCTTCGCTTCTGTGAAGATGCGCCGCGTCACCTGGTCCAGCGGCGTCACCTGGTCGAACAGGTGGGTGACCTCGTCGACGCGGTCCACGAACGCGAAGATGCGAACCCGGGAGAACTGCTCGCGCAGCGCGTCCACCAGCAGCATGGTGAAGCTGGAGAATCCGGCCACCGAACCCGAGATATCGCACAGCAGAACGAGATCCGGGCGGCCGGGCCGGGGCTTGCGAGCGGCGAGCTTGATCGGCACCCCGCCGGTCGACATGGATTTGCGCAGCGTCTTGCGCAGATCGATCTCCCCACGGCGCGACCGGCGGCGGCGCGCGGCCAGCCGGGACGCCAGCACCCGCGCCAGCCGGTGACTCGAGCGGCGCAACTCGGCCAGCTCGTTCTCGGAGATGCGCAGGAAGTCGGCGTCCTCGGCCTGACGCTGCACGCCGTAGGTGGCCACGCGGTCGCGGCCGATGCGCTCGGCGACGCGGCGGCGGGTCTCGGCCTCGACGGTGGCGCGGAAGTCCTTGACGCGGCGGCGGGCGGCGCGGCGGGCGATCTCGGAGTCGAACTCCGACGGCCCGGCGTCCGCCTCGTCGAGTCCCGCGGCCAATCCCGCGAGCAGCTTGCTCACCAGCAGTTCGGGCTGTACTTCCTTGAGCGTCTGATACGCCGAGAACGACGGGCCGTTCGCCGACTGGTACTGCCCCATCTGCTCGACCATCTGCGCGGCCAGCTCCTGCAACTGCCGCGTCCGCTGTCCGGAGGGATCGGCAACGAGCAACTCCGCCAACATCTTCCGCAGTTCGATGATGTCGACCTCGCCGTCGGGCTTGCGCGGGATCTCGACGTCCGCGGCGCCCGCGCGCTCGCCCTGCGCCGCCGGGAACCACAGGTCGAACAGCCCGTCGAAGGTCGTGCGCTGAGACGTGCGGCGCAGCAGCGCGCAGGCCAGGCCCTCGCGCAACATCTCGCGGTCCATCAGGTCCAGCACCGTGAGAACCTGTCCCGCGTCGACGGTTTCCGACGGCCCGACCGGAATTCCCCTGCCGCGCAACGCTTCCACGAAGCCTACGAGATGGCCGGGAATCCCGTGCGGCGCAAGCAGTTCCGAGTCCGGGCGTGCTCCCCCATAATATTCCCGGCGTGCTTTCGGCCGGGATCCGTAGGTGGTGCGCTTGCCGGGCATCGGTCAGGCCAGCTTCAATTCGGCCAGCGCGCGCTGGTGGTCGCTCTGGTGTTTGAGCACGACGCCGAGGGTGGCGCGGACGGTCTTGTCGTCGAGATCCCTCAGGCCCAGCGCGAGCAGGGTGCGGCCCCAATCGATCGACTCCGCGACCGACGGCAGCTTCTTCAGCTGCATGCCGCGCAGCACGTGCACGACCCGCACCAGTTGCGCCGCCACCGCGGGCTTCAGCTCGGGCACCCGGCTGGCCAGGATCTTGCGCTCCAGTTCCTCGCCGGGGAAGTCGATGTGCAGGTAGAGGCAGCGACGCTTGAGCGCCTCGGACAGCTCGCGGGTGGCGTTGGAGGTCAGCACCGTGAACGGCCGACGCGCGGCGGCGATGGTGCCCAGTTCGGGCACGGTGACGGCGAAGTCGCTGAGCACCTCGAGCATCAGGCCCTCGATCTCGACATCGGCCTTGTCGGCCTCATCGATCAGCAGCACCGTCGGATCGGTGCGCCGGATCGCGGTGAGCAGCGGCCGCGACAGCAGGAACTCCTCGCTGAAGACGTCTGCCTTCGTATCCTCCCAGCCGTGTTCGCTGGAGGCCTGGATGCGCAGGATCTGCTTGGCGTGGTTCCACTCGTACAGCGCCCGCGCCTCGTCGATGCCCTCGTAGCACTGCAACCGCACCAGCTCGGCCCCGGCCACCTGGGACACCGCGCGCGCCAGCTCGGTCTTGCCGACACCGGCCGGACCCTCGATGAGCAGCGGCTTACCGAGCCGATCGGCCAGGAACACCGAGGTGGCGGTGCCCTTGTCGGCCAGGTAGCCGGTCTTCGCCAGCCGTGAGATCACGTCGTCGACCGACGCGAAGATGGGCTCGTGCGTTGCGGTCTGCACCGTTGCGGTCCTCCTTCGGAGCGGCGGCCGCTCCCGTACAGCTCTACCGGCCCGCGAGCCGCGCGCGCCTATGCACCGTATAGAACACTCGTGGTCGACGGTACACAGCCGAGCCCGCGCGGAGATACCCGGCGTTACCCGCACCACCAGCTCTCGAGGGAATCAGGCCGGGCGAGTTTGCCCGTCGCCCCAGACGACCCACTTCGTCGACGTCAGTTCCGGCAGGCCCATGGGGCCGCGGGCGTGCAGCTTCTGGGTGGAGATGCCGATCTCGGCGCCGAAGCCGAACTGCTCGCCGTCGGTGAAGGCGGTGGAGGCGTTGACCATGACCGCGGCGGCGTCGACCCGGGCGGTGAACTCGCGCGCGGCCTTCAGGTCGGCGGTGACGATGGCCTCGGTGTGGCCGGTGCCCCAGGTGTTGATGTGGTCGACGGCCGCGTCCAGGTCGGCGACCACCTTCAGCGCGATGTCCAGGGTCAGGTACTCCTCGCCCCAGTCCGCGTCGTTCGCCGGGATCAGGCCGGGCAGATCGCCGTGCACGGTGACGCCGTGCCGCTGCAGCGCCTCGAGCAGCCGGGGCACCGCGGTGGCGGCGACAGCGTCGTCGATGAGCACGGTCTCGGCCGCGTTGCACACGCTGGGCCGCCGGGTCTTGGCGTTGAGCAGGATCGACTCGGCCATGTCCAGGTCGGCGTCGGCGTGCACGTAGACGTGGCAGTTGCCGGTCCCCGTCTCGATGGTCGGCACCTGGGCGTCGCGGACCACCGCGCTGATCAGCCCGGCGCCGCCGCGCGGGATCACCACGTCCACCAGGCCGCGCGCCTGGATCAGATGCGTGACGCTGGAGCGGTCCTCGCTGGGCAGTAGTTGCGCCGCGTCCTCGGGAAGGCCTTGTGCGGCAAGCGCTTCCCGCAGCACCGCGACTAGCGCCGCATTGGAGTGAGCGGCCGAGGACGAGCCGCGCAGCAGCGCGGCGTTCCCGGACTTGAGCGCCAGCCCGAACGCGTCGACGGTGACGTTGGGCCGCGCCTCGTACACCATGCCGACCACGCCCAGCGGCACCCGCACCTGGCGGATGTCCAGGCCGTTTGGCAGCGTCGAGCCCCGCACCACCACGCCGACCGGGTCGGGCAGGCCCGCCACCTGGCGCAGGCCGGAGGCGATCCCCTCGATGCGGGCCTCGGTCAGGCGCAGCCGGTCCAGCAGTGAATCGGCGGTGCCGGCGGCCCGCGCGGTCTCGATGTCTTCGATGTTCGCGTCGAGCACGCGGTCCTTGGCGGCGAGCAGCGCATCGGCGGCGGCGTGCAGTGCGGTGTTCTTCTGCTCGGTGGTGAGCTGGGCGAGCGTCCGCGCCGCCACCCGGGCCCGGCGCGCCGCGTCGTGCACCACCGCGCGGACGCTGTCCTGATCGGTGGCAGTGGGAGCAGTCATAGCCGACAGCCTACTGACCGGCGGAATCATGTTCACCACCCACTCACACGGCACCCGCCGATGTGGTCGGCAGAGCGGCGCGGCACGGCCCACGCGGGCGCACGCCCAGCGACACCGTCGGCAGAGCGGCGCGGCGCGGCCTATGCGGGCGGCGTAGCGCGGCACGGAACTTGTGCGGGTGGTCGAAGGATGCTCCGTTCGGGGTGCTGGGCCGGGCGCAGTGCACTCGGCGGCACCCCGGAACGCGGTACACGCGTAGGGCGGGATCGGCCGGTCTTGCCGTGTCACGCGGCTACTGTGCTGGCATGGCGCGAATCGTGGTGGTGGGCAGCATCAATATGGATCTCGTCACGACGACCGGGCGGCGGCCGGAACCCGGGGAGACAGTGCTGGGGCGCGGGTTCGAGATGGTGCCCGGCGGGAAGGGGGCGAATCAGGCGATCGCGGCGCGGCGGGCGGGGGCGGAGGTCGAATTCGTCGGGGCGGTCGGCGACGATCTGTTCGCCACCCAGCTGCGCAAGGTACTGGACGACGCCGGTGTCGGATCCCGGCGGCTGCGATCGGTTCCGGGGCCCAGCGGGGTCGCGGCGATCGTGGTGGACGACGCGGGTGAGAACAGCATCATCGTGGTCGCCGGGGCGAACGGCGCCCTGAGCGAACTCCGCGACGAGGACCTCGCGACCGTCGCCGAGGCCGATATTCTGCTGTGCCAGTTGGAGATACCGGTTGCGACCGTGCTCGCCGCGGCCCGCCACGCCCGCGCCAACGACACCGCGGTGCTACTCAATCCCTCTCCCACGCAAGACCTTTCGTCCGAGTTCTGGTCCGCGGTCGATATCGCGGTGGTGAACGAGGGCGAAGCGGCGCAGCTGGGTCCGGTACTCGACGGCGTCCCCCACCTGGTCGTGACGCGCGGCGCGGAGGGCGCGACCTATCGCGGACCCGAGGGCGAGAGCAGCCATCCCGGCGTCCCCGTCCGCGCGGTCGACACCACGGGCGCCGGTGACACTTTCACCGGCGCGCTGGCCGCGCACTGGCACGAGGGGCCGGGCGCAGCCCTCGCCTGGGCATGCACCGCCGGGGCCCTCGCCACCACCAAACTCGGTGCCAGCGCATCGATTCCGAGCCGGAGCGAGATCGAGACCGCACTGTCGTCGGGGTCCGCATAGACCGCGCTCAGCGGAACCGGTCGGCGTTCGCGGCCGCCCACTCCGCGAAAGTCGTGGCCGGGCGGCCGGTGAGGTCGGCGACGGCGGTCGTCGCGACCTGCGGATCGTCGACCATCGACGCGAGACCGTCGACATACCATTCGGCGAACTCGCCCATCGTCGGCTGCAGCATGCCGATCGCCTCCGCGCGGGACACGGTCAGGAAGGACAGGTCACGCCCCAGCGCGGCGCCGAGCTGGCGGACACGCTCTGCCCTGGTGAGGGTTTCGGGGCCGGTCAGGGTGTAGGTGACACCGTCGTGGCCGTCCTGGGTCAGCACAGTCGCGGCGACGCGGGCGATATCGTCCATCGCGATGGGGGCATTCGCCGACTCCGGATACGGTTCACGCACGGCGCCGGTGGCGCGCACCTGATCCGCCCACATCATGGTGTTCTCCGTGAATTCACCCGCGTACAGGTGCGTCCATGCCAGCTCGGACTTCTCCACCGCCTGCGCGATCGGCTGCCAGTCGGTGCTCTCGTCGCCGGACAGGTCGACGATGCGGCGGATACCGGCCTGCCGCGCCAGGTCGACGACCTCGGTCACGGTTTCCAGCACGGGCGCCAGGTACATGCGTTCCACGCCCTCGAACGCCGCGGGCAGCGACGACATCCGGCGCAGGTAGCCGCGCACGACCTCCACGCCCTGGGGCAGCCCGGCCCGCTCCGGGTGATTGGACAGGGCGCGAACATCGTCGGCGCCCAGCGCGAGTAGGTGATCGACCACTTTCCGACCGATGTTCCCGGTGGCTCCGGTGACCAGAATCTTCATGGGGCACAGCGTAGTTGCCGACCACCCCGGGAAGCACATACCAAATTGGCACGACCTGGCGGAAGGTTCAGCGACGGGAGGTTGCCGCGGCGGGCCCGCGCCAGCGCCGCGGCGGCAGGCCGTGGACGCGGCGGAACAGGCGGGCGAAGTACCCGGCATCGGAAATCCCTACGCGCCTGGCGATTTCGGCGATGGGCAGCTCGGTGTCGGAGAGCAGGCGGCGGGCCTCGGCCATGCGTCGCTCGATGATCCAGTCCTGCACCGTGCGGCCGGTGCGGCGGCGGACCACGGTGGTCAGGTGACCCGGCGTCATTCCGACCGCTCCGGCCACGTCGCGCAGCGACAGCGGCTGGCCGTGACGTTCGTCTATCACCTCGAAGACCGCTGCCAGCAACGGCTCGCCGCCGCGGCGCAGATTTCCCACCACATCGGCCGCCAGTCGCGCCAGGTCGATGAGCAGCAGTGTCACGTGCGCCGAGACCGCCTGCCGGTATCCGTCGCGCCGGTCGGCGAGTTCGGTCTCGATGGCCGCGATGGTGGCGGCCCACAGGGTGACGCTGTCCGGGGGCATCGCCAACTCCAGCACCCCGCTCGATCGTTCGTGCAGGAACGGGAACAGCAGCGGATGCGACCGCCACGCGGGCCACGGAACACGGCCCTCGCCACCGAGCGCCGCCGGGTCGAAGAAGACCCCGACGCCGCCGTCGATGATCCGGACGGAGGTGACGTCGACGACCTGTCCGGCGCCGATCACGAACAGCGCACCGGCCTCGGCGACGAACCACAGCGCCGGAAATTCGTGGATGTGCGGGCGCAACTCGACCCGCGTGCGCCGGTCCAAACGCAGGATCGACACCGGGGGTGTCACCCCGTCGGTTCGATAGTCGAACACCGGCACGCCCCGCCGGTGGCGCACCATCCGAGTGACTTCTCCCATCTGCCGAAGATAGTCCTATTTCTTCCGACGATCACCCGACTACGGTGGGCCGACTCTGTACACCATGGAAGACATGACCGAAAATCGTCCACATTCCGTCACGCATGCCATGGGGAACCGGCACGACTACCTTCCCGCGGCGGGCCGCGACGGCCTGCTGCCCCTCTACGATCTGATGAGCCGGGCGTTCGGGGCGCCCGGCCTGCACAAGCGGCTGATCGCGCAGGCCGAACTCCGCGACGACCACCGCGTCCTCGAAGTCGGTTGCGGCACAGGCAATCTCACTCTGCGCGCGAAACGCACCCGGGCGGGCGCCGAGCTGGTCGGCTCCGATCCCGATCCTCGTGCGCTCGTGCGTGCCGAGCGAAAAGCCCACGGGCTATCGGGAATTCGCTTCGATCACGCGTACGTCCAGCAACTCCCCTACGAGGACGGCGAATTCGACCGGGTGCTGTCGTCGCTGATGTTCCATCATCTCGACGCCGACACCAAAACGGCGATGGCCGCCGAGGTGTTTCGGGTGCTGCGCCCCGGCGGTCGGCTACACTTGGCCGACGTGGGCGGGCCGATGACCCCGGCCGACGGTCTGGCGGCACGACTCATGTTGCGCACCGGCCACATCGGCGACAATCTCGGCGACGCGATCCCCCGGCTACTGCGCAAGACTGGGTTCGACTGCACGGTGGTCGCCTCCCACCGGCACCGCCGCTTGGGCCGCGTCACGTACTACCGCGCCACCCGCCCGGAGTGAACCAGAGGCCGGGAATGTGGGGAGATACAGCCGTGCTATTTGTCGGTGTAGTGGCCGACGAGCGCGGACATCTGTTCCCCGACGCGTTCGAGGGGCGCGACCGAACGGGTGGCCAGCGACATCACCACGGCGCCCTCGATCGCGGCGACGATCGTGGTCGCCAGCGACAGCGCGCGATCGGGGGCGACCTGCTCGGCGCGCAAGCGCTCGGCGAGGATCTGCTCCCACTCGGTGAAGGTCTCCCCCGCCGCATCCGCCGCGTCCGGTGACTCGGCGCGACCCAGCGCCGCCGCCACGATCGGGCACCCGGCCGTGAAATCGCTGGTCAGCAGGGCCTCACGCCATATCGAGGGAAAAGCGGCCACACAGGAGGCCAGGTCGGCGCCCGCCGTGAGGGTGCGAATCATCGCGCTCGCCGCCGCACCGGCGCTGCGGGTGGCCGCGGCGACCAGTTCGGCCTTGCCGTCGGGGAAGTTCAGATACACCGAGCGGCGCGAGATACCGCTGTGCGCGAGCAGCTGCGCGATGCCCGTCCCCGCGACGCCGTTGCGGCGCATGAGATCGACGGTGCTGTCGATCAGCCGCTCCCGAGCACCCACGGTGCATCCCTCCTTCCGGTTCGAGTCCAGCCTACCTTGCCCTAGACCGATCGGTATACTAGCCTCCAGCTAAACCGATCGGTTTACGGCGACGGAGGAGCACCACGATGGCGAGCCTGCACGACCCACTGCCCCTGCCCTGCGGTCGGGCGCTGCCGAACCGGATCATGAAATCGGCGCTCAGCGAGGGCCTGGGCGCGGCCGACCTGGGGCCGGACGAGCGGCTGCAGCGGCTGTACCGGCGGTGGGGTGCGGGTGGCTTCGGCCTGATCGTCACCGGCAATGTGATGATCGACCGCACCCAACTGGGCGAGCCCGGCAATGTCGCCATCGAGGACGAGCGGCACCTGGACGAGTTGACCCGGTGGGCGAAGGCCGCCGCGGACGGCGGCACGCCCGTGTGGATGCAGCTGAATCACCCTGGGCGGCAGGCCAATCCACTGGTTGCACGGCGGCGACCGGTGGCGCCGTCGGCGATCGCGCCCGAGATCCCGGGCCTGCCCGCGCCGCGCGCGCTGACCGAGGCCGAGATCGCCGACCTCATCGCACGCTTCGCCACCGCCGCCCGGGTCGCCGAGGCCGCGGGGTTCGACGGCGTGCAGATCCACGGTGCGCACGGCTATCTGGTCTCGCAGTTCCTGTCGCCGCGGTCGAATCAGCGCACCGACGACTGGGGCGGCGACCCGGAGCGGCGCAGGCGGTTCGCGGTCGAGGTCGTGCGGGCGATCCGCGACGCGGTGAGTCCGGGGTTCGCGGTGGCCATCAAGCTCAATTCCGCCGATTTCCAGCGCGGTGGATTCACCGAGGACGAATCGCGCGCGGTGCTCGAGGCGCTGTCGGCGGAGCAGCTGGATCTGATCGAAATCAGCGGCGGCAGTTACGAATCCCCCGCGATGATGGGGCGGCCGCGCACGGCCGCGGCGAGCACCCGGGCGCGAGAGGCGTACTTCCTGGAATACGCCGAGACCGCCCGGCGCTCGGCCGGGGCGGTCCCGCTCGCGGTCACCGGTGGGTTCCGATCCCGGTCGGCGATGGATGAGGCCGTCGCCTCGGGAACCTGCGAGGTGGTGGGCCTCGGCCGTCCTGCCGCCGTCATCCCCTCGGCGGCAGGCGATTTGCTCGGCGGCCGGACCGATGCGCTGCGGCCGCCGGTCATCTCCCTCGGCTTGCGCGGGCGACTGGCGACGAGCGCCAGCCTCCGGGCCTTCGACGGCGCCCTGGACCTGCAGTGGCACACCGATCAGCTGCACCGGCTCGGCGCGGGGAAGGATCCGGACCCAGCCCGCTCCCCGTGGCTGACGGCGGCGACCATCGTGCGCCACCACGGCATCGAGGCGTTCCGACCCAAGCGGAATGCCGTTGGGGCACGCCAGGATTCGGGTGCGCGCAAGGCGGACGGGCAGGCGCGCAAGTTCCGCATCGAGCGGACGGTCGGCCGCTATGTCGCCAACCCGACCTTCCTGGCCCTGAATCGGCTCGGCGTGCGGTCTACCTTCGCGACCGAGCTGGTGACCATCGGACGCAAGTCCGGGCAACCGCGCCGGGTGCCGGTGTCGGTGCTGTTCGACAACGAGGGCGCGTGGATCATCTGCCAGCACGGAATGCGTTCGGGCTGGGGCAACAATGTGCGCGCCAATCCGGAAGTCCGCCTGCGGCAGGGTGATCGGTGGCGCACCGGCACCGCCGAACTGCGTCCCGACGACGACGTGGTAGCCCGCGCCCGCGCCTTCGCCCCGCACCCGGCCCTGGCGCCCCTCACCGCCGCCACCTTCGCCACCCTCCAGACCACCCCGGTCTCCGTGCGAGTCACCTTCACCGACAACGATTCCGCGGTCGCGAGCTAGCGCGTTCGGTTCCATTCGTGGCCCCGGTAGCTGTCCGCAGTCATCTCCTCTGCCACGTAGTCGTCGCCGACGAGCATTCCCTCGCAACCGAATTCGAGATCCCAGGGCCAGCGACGCCGCGTCGGCGACCTGCCAGCCCACGGCCAGCACCTCGTCGCGCTCGCCCGGGACGAGTTCCAGCCGGTAGGTGTGCTCGTCGGTGCGCAGGTAGATCGAGTTCGGATCGGGGCCGGAGCCCTTTGCGAAGCCGATGGTGTCGAAGGCGAACCTGCGCCAGGCGTCGGGGTCGGCGATTCCGGCGCGCACGTAGCCGAGGGAACTGACGACAGACATGGAGGTAGCTCCTTGAAGCAGGGTTGGGTCAGTTCCGCGATCTGCTCTGCCGATGGCAACCCCTGTACGCTCTCGAGCCAGTGCACCACGCGTAGCCCAGCGGGGTGGGCGGCCGACAGCCTGGCCAGCTCCCGGGCGAAGATGACCGACCGCCCGTCACGGTTGGCGTAAATCAGGGGTGCAGCGCCCCGTTCCCTGCGCCAGCACAGATTTCAGGATCGACAGCATCGGCGTGATTCAGAGCGGGTGGGCCCGCGGAGGGGTCAATACACAGGTCCGGTGACCGGGAAACAGATCGGTAGGACGTACGTAGTTCCACCGATTCGCGATCCGCATGTCACGGGTCACTGTGACTGGGGACACAAACTATGGGTCTGAACATGCCTGGTCGAAATATTTCCAGACTGCATATGAACCAACGGAGGAACATATGACCGTCACCGTGCTGCCACCCGCGGACCGCGGCGGTGCCGTCCCGGTCTCGATGATCGAGCGGATGACCCTGATCCTCGATGCGTTCGATGCCGCCACTCCGACGCTGACCCTATTGGAACTCGTTGAGCGGACGGGACTTCCGCGCTCGACCGTGCACCGCATCCTGGACCAGATGATCCGGCTGCGCTGGCTGGCGCACACCTCCGGTGGCTACCGGCTCGGCATGCGAACCCTGGAGCTGGGCGGACTCACCGCCGACCACAACGAGATTCGCGACGCGGTCGGCCCACTGCTGCACGAGCTGTCCCAGCGCACCGGCATGGTCGGCCACCTCGCGGTGCTCGACGGACGCGATGTGGTCTACCTGGACAAGGCGGGCGGCCGATTCGCCGCGGCCCTGCCGACCCGGCTGGGCGGCCGGATGCCCGCGCACGCAACGGCTCTGGGCAAAGCCATGCTGGCCGCCCTGGAACCCACCATCGCCGAGGCCGCGTTCCGCTCCCGACTCCCCCGGCTGACGCCGCGCACCCTGTGCGAGCCCGTGGCGCTGCGCCGCGAACTCGGCCAGATCCGGCTGCGGCAGGGCGTGGCGGTGGACCGCGAGGAGTCCGTCGCCGGAATCGCCTGTGTGGCAGCGCCGCTACGGGCTCGCGGCGCCGCCCCAGCTGCCCTGTCGCTGTCCGGGCGGGCCGACGCGATGAGCTTCGACCGGCTGGCCAGGGTGGTGTCGGAGGTAGCGCACGAGGCCGGGCGCACCCTGTTCCCGCGGCGGGCGCGATGGCGCTAGCCCCGGTCCCGGAACATGCCCGGGCGATATTGTTCGCCGATGACCCCCGGTCCCGACCTGCCGATCACTTCCTGGCCGTGCTCGGAATGCTGTCGCATGCCGAGGAACTGTCGGGTTACGACCTGAAGAAGTGGGCCGACTGGAATCTGCAGTGAATGCCGGCCAAAGCGTGCCGGAATGGCGGAAGTCCCGGCGCTAGATACGTCGGATGCGTGCCAACCAGGCGACCGTGTCGATGATGCCGTCCTCGGATTCGAGCCCCAGTTCCTCGACGCCCTCGGCGACCAGCCCGGTGGCCCGGCCGCGGTAGCTGCTGGGCCGCAGGTCCTCCACTTCCCATCCGTCGCCGAAGGATTCGCGGATCAGGGTGTCGCTGATGCGGGGACCGATGCCCGGCTCGGTGTCCGACAGTGCCAGCACGTGCACGGAGCCGCCCGGCTTGCACAGGGTATGCAGGCCGCGGACGTAGTCGGCGCGGGCCTCGGGATCCTCGCCGAAGATGTGGAACAGCGCGCTGTCGACGATGGTGTCGAAAACGCCGAGCACCGCGCCGCTTTCGGGCTCACGGCCGACGCGCACCGCATCGACGACCCGGAATTGCGCGGCGGGAACGCCCTTTTCGGCGGCATTGCGCCCCGCATAGGCCACGGCGCTGGGAGACAGGTCGACGCCGAGCACGTCGTAGCCGAGCCGGGTGAGCAGGATGGTGTGCTCGCCCGCGCCGCAACCGGGGTCGAGCACCCGGCCGGAGATTCGCCCCTCGCGCTCCAGCGCCACGATCGCGGGCTGCGGTTCCCCGATCACCCACGGCGCCGTGTCGTTGTCATAGACAGTGTTCCAGAACTCTGCGGTCTGCGTCATGCCCTCCACCCAACACCCTCAACCCCACTCGAGGTCAAGACCGCTGCGGCGTGGGAATCGCACCCAGGAGAACATGAGCAGTCGCTTACGAATCGTGTTCGGCCAGCCACTTTTTCGCGCGGGTGGGCGAGGCGCGGGAAAGCCAGGCGTCCTGAACCACTTCCGTCAGTTCGTCCAGGCCCAGCTCGCCGATCCGGCTGCCCCGCACCAGGACCGAGGGGTGGCCGTCGAAGTGCGGGGTGGTGAAGAACGGCGAGTCCGGGTCCTGCACGAGCGCGAGCTTGTCGGATTCCGAAGGCACCCAGAACACGATCACGTCGGCGAAGCGCTCACCCGAGACCGGATCGAACGCGTCCGGGCGCGGGGTTCGGAAGAACACGAACGACTTTCGCCCGACCTGATAGACCGGGTTGCCCTGCGGACCGTATTCGACCGTCACGTGCGGCATGGCCCCGGCCAGCTCGTGCACGTCGTCCACGCGTGCGCGTCGCGCCATCGGCGATCCTCAGTCGGCCAGTCCGGCAAGGAGTTTGCGGGTGCGGGCCGCGGCGTCGCCGCCAGCGAAGACGGCGCCGTAGAACTCCGTCGCGCCCGCCTCGAAGATCGCCCGTACGCGCGCGGCCACCTGCTCCTCGGAGCCGATGATCGCCAGATCGGCCGGGCCGTCGGCGCCCTCGCGGTCCATCATCGCCCGGTACGACGGCAGCGTGCCATAGGCGCCGAAGATCTCGGCGGCCTTCTCCCGGGCGGCGTCGACCTCGTCGGTGACCAGCACCGGCAGCGCGCACACCACCCGCGGCGCCGGGCGGCCCGCCTCGGTCGCGGCGGCGGTGATGGTCGGCGCGATGTGCTCGCGGATGGTCGCCGGACCGGTCATCCAGAGCACGGTGCCGTCGGTACGGCGACCGGCCAGCTTCAGCATCTGCGTCCCCATCGCGGCCACCAGCACCGGAATCCTGCCCTCGTTCGGGACCGACAGGGCCAGGTTGGCGCTCAGGGTCTCGCCGGAGTACGACACCGGCTCCCCGTCCAGCAGCGGCAGCAGCGCCGACAGGTACTCCTTCATATGCCGGGCGGGGCGGCCGAAGTCGTAGCCGAACATGTTCTCGATGACGATCTGATGCGACAGGCCGATCCCCAGGGTGAGGCGGCCGGGCCCGGCCGCCAGCGCGGTGGTGCGCGCCTGCTGCGCCATCGTGCCCGGATGCCGCGGATAGGTGGGCACGACGGCGGTGCCCAGCTCGATGCTCGGCACCTGACTGCCCGCGACGGCCAGCGCGGTCAGGGCATCGATGCCGAAGATGTGCGACAGCCAGGCCGAATCGAAGCCCTCCGCCGCGGCCTGCGCCAGGTCGTCGGTGATCCGGCGCAGCGCGTCGGGTCCGGTCGGTTCGTTGAGCAGGATGCCGATCCGCACTGCGGGCCTCCTAGGGTCGGGTGTCGGTTCGGTTATCCAGCCTATGCCCGGGGCCGCGACCGCACGCCCCGCACCGCCATAGCCGATGTGGTCCGCACGCGACCCAGGTCACGATAGTGTTACCAACCATGGCGCGGCGTGTCTCCGGAAACCTTCCCGCCGAGGTCACCAGCTTCGTCGGCCGCCGCGACGAACTGGCCACCGCCAAGCGGCTGCTGCCCTCGACTCGGGTGTTGACGCTGCTCGGCCCGGGCGGCGTCGGCAAGACCCGGCTCTCCCGGCAGGTCGGTGAGGCGATGGCGCGCCTTCCCGGACGGCGTGCGGCTGGTGGAGCTGGCCGATGTGCACGATCCGGACCTGGTCACGCTCAGCGACGTCGCCCGCTTGGTCGCGGCCGGGTACAGCAACAAGCGCATCGCCGCCGACCTGGCGATCTCGGTGCGCACCGCGGAAACCCACGTCGAGCACATCCTCACCAAGCTCGGCTTCACCTCCCGCACCCAGATCGCCGGGTGGGCACGGGATCACGGGTTGTAGCTCCTCCGGCATCCACCCGAATATCATTTCCGGCATGCTGCTGGCCGCAATCAGGCGCCGGTGCTGCCGTCGATGCGTTCGCGGAGCAGGTCGGCGTGGCCGTTATGGCGGGCGTATTCCTCGATCATGTGCAGGTATACCCAGCGCAGGCTGATGGCCTGTGCCGAGCGAGGGTGGACGAAGGTGTGCTCCAGCGGGAGGTCGGCGACCGCCTTGTCGGCCAGTTCGAGTTCGGCGCGGTAGCGCTCGAGATCGGCCTCCGGGTCGGCGGTGTCGACATCGTCGAACTCGCCGTCGACATTGTCGCGGGTGGAGTAGCGATACCGCAGATCCTCACCGGCGCAAAGCTTCCGGAACCAAGAGCGCTCCACGTCGGTCATGTGCCGGACCAGGCCGAGCAGCGACAGTGTCGATGGTTCGACACTGCGCGCTCGCAGCTGCTCGGCGGTCAGGCCCTGGCATTTCACCAACAGGGTCAGCCGTTGGAAGTCCAGCCAGGACTGCAGCAATGTGCGTTCGTCGCCGACCTTCACGGTCATATCGCGGGGCCGGTCGATCCGTGGCGCGATCCAGGTCATGATTCCGACGGTAACGGACCCCGGCCAAAAGCACGCCGGGGAATGAAGGTTGAGCGCAGCCGAGGAGGGGGAGTTGGGCGGCTGTCGAGGAGGAGGGGTGGGGCCGTCACCCCCGCCCCGGAACCGTGCAGCAACACGAGCGGGGCGCCCGAACCTGCTTCGTGGTAGCGCAGTTTCAGGCCTGTTCAGCGCGACCGCCCGGACGGAGATAATGGCCCGCCTCGGCGAATCGTGACCGCGCGGGCGGGGTGGCATGTCAAAATCGCGATGGTGCACGAGATATGGCGGCTCGATCAGGCGCGTACCCGCTCCATCAGCCCGGAGAACCCCGCCGGGGCACCGGGGGCGGGCGGCCGCGCGACCACCGGCACGGGCGGCGATGCGGCCTGCGACCTGGGCATCGGATGGAAGGTCTCCCCGTCGATCGACCTACCGGCGGGGGCCACGGCCACACTGGCCGACGTGGCCGGGCCCGGCATCATCCGGCATTTCTGGCTCACCACCGACCGCGATGTCTTGCAGCAGCTGACGCTGCGCATGTACTGGGACGCCGACACCCGGCCCGCGATCGAGGTGCCGCTGGGCGCGTTCTTCTGCAATGCCTGGGACGAACTGGCCCTGGTGAATTCGGAGATGGTGGTGGTCGCGCCCGCGGGCGGGCTGAACAGTTTCTGGCCCATGCCCTTTCGCGCCCGCGCCCGCGTCACGCTGCACAACGGCAGCGACCGGCAGGTGCCGGTGTACTACCAGCTGACCTATCTGGAGCAGGAGGTGCCCCGCACCGCGGGCTACCTGCACGCCCGCTGGGAGCGCCGAAACCCGCTGGGCAGCCCGGCGATTCACACCATCCTGGGCGAGGTGCCGGGGCCGGGCCGCTACGTCGGCACCTACCTGGCGATCGTGCCGAACGCGCCCGGCTGGTGGGGCGAGGGCGAGGTGAAGTTCTACCTCGACGGCGACACCGAATCCCCCACCATCTGCGGCACCGGCACCGAGGACTACGTCGGCGGGGCCTGGAATTTCGACCTCGGCGGCAGCTACCGCACCTACTCCACGCCCTACCTCGGATTCGTGCAGGCCCTGCCCGCCGACCGGATCTACCGTCCGGACCAGAAGTTCGGCATCTACCGCTGGCACGTCCGCGACCCGATCTGCTTCGACCGCAGCCTGCGCGTCACCGTGCAGGCGCTGGGCTGGCGCGACGACGGCCGCTATCTGCCGCTCGAACAGGCCGATATCGCCACCACCGCGCTGTGGTACCAGCATCGGTCGGTCACCGGTCGTCGCCAATCGCCGTGAAACCGGACACTTGCCGCTCTTTTCGAGGCAAGGTGGAGCAATGCGTGCGTTGGTGATCGAGAAACCCGGACAGTTCTCGGTGACGACCGTGCCGGATCCGGCGCCCGGTCCGGGCGAGGTAGTGGTGCAGGTCGGCGCGGTCGGGATCTGCGGGACCGATCTGCACATCGTGGCCGGGGAATTCCCGCCGACACCGTATCCGATCGTGCCCGGCCACGAATTCGCCGGTGAGGTCGTGGCGCGCGGCGGAGAGGGGACCGACGGCGTGCGGGTCGGCGATATGGTCGCGGTCGATCCGTCCCTGTTCTGCGGGCACTGCCACTTCTGCTCGATCGGCCGCGGCAATCTGTGCGAGAACTGGGGCGCCATCGGCGATACCGTCGACGGCGCGATGGCCGACTACGTGAAGGTGCCCGCCGCCAACTGCCATCGCCTGCCCGGCCACGTATCCGCCGTGCACGGGGCCCTGGTCGAGCCGCTGTCGTGTGCGGTACACGGCTTCGATGTGCTGCCGCGGCAATTGGGTTCGCACTATCTCATCTACGGCGCGGGCACCATGGGGCTGCTGATGCTGCAACTGGCCATCGCCGCGGGGGCGGCCTCGGTGTCGATGGTCGACGTCAATGCCGCGCGGCTGGAGGTGGCGCGGACGCTGGGCGCCGACGCGGCCGCGGCGGACGCCGACGAACTCGATCGCCCGCAGGGCTGGGAGATCGTGATCGACTGCACGGGTGCGATATCGGCCATCGAGGACGGGTTGGCGCGGGTCCGGCGCGGCGGGACGTTCCAGCAGTTCGGTGTGGCTCCCGGCGAGGCCCGGGCCGCGATCTCCCCGTTCCGCGTCTACAACGACGAGATCACCATCGTCGGTTCGATGGCGGTGCTGCACAGCTTCGGCCGGGCCGTCGACCTGCTGGGCGAGGGCGTGATCGACACCGACACCATGATCACCCACCACTTCCCGCTCACCGACTTCTCCGAGGCGCTGGAGACGTTCCGGTCCGGGGCGGGGCGCAAGATCCAGATCCGGCCGTCGTCGCGGGAGCGTATCTGATGCTGGTAGCCGGAATCGACAGCTCGACCCAGTCCTGCAAGGTCGTCGTCTGCGCTGCGGACAGCGGAAAGATACTGCGGCACTGCCGGATTCCGCACCCCGATGGGACCGAGGCGCCCGCCGAGGCATGGTGGCGCGCGTTGCGGTCGGTCACCGACGGGCTACTCGACGGGGTCTCCGCCATCGCGGTGGCGGGCCAGCAGCACGGCCTGGTCGCGTTGGACTCCGACGGCGTTCCGGTGCGAAAAGCACTGCTGTGGAACGACACCCGCTCGGCGGCGGCCGCCACCGAGCTGGTCGCCGAGCTGGGCGGGCCGCGGGCGTGGGCCGAGGCGGCGGGGTTGGTGCCGCTGGCCGCGCACACCGTCGCGAAGCTCCGCTGGCTGGCCGACCACGAACCCGGGAACGCGGATCGGGTGGCGCGGGTGCTGCTGCCACACGACTACCTGACCTGGCGGTTGCGCGGGGGCACCCCCGACGTCGAGCCGACGACCGACCGCGGCGATGCCTCCGGCACCGGATACTGGTCGCCCGCGACCGGGGAGTACCGCAAAGACCTTGTGGCCCTGGCCTTCCGGGACCGGATTCCGGAACTGCCGCGGGTGCTGGCACCGTCCGAGGCGGCCGGGCACACCGCGGAGGGACTGCTGGTCGCGGCCGGGACCGGCGACAATGCCGCCGCCGCACTGGGTTTGGGCATCGGCGACGGCGACGTCGTGGTATCGCTCGGCACCAGTGGCACGGTCTTCACCCGCAACACCCGGCCGAGTGCCGACGCCACCGGGGCGATCAACGGATTCGCCGACGCCACCGGGGCCTTTCTGCCGCTGGTGTGCACGCTGAACGCCGCCCGGGTGCTCGACCGCACCGCGGCGCTCGCGGGCGTGGGGCTCTCCGATCTGGAAGCCCTTGCCCGGCAGTCCGTTCCGGGTGCCGAGGGCCTGACCCTGCTGCCCTATCTGGCGGGTGAGCGCACCCCGAACCTGCCCGGGGCCACCGGCACGCTGCACGGGCTCACCCTCGACAACATGAACCCGCCCAACCTGGCCCGGGCCGGTATCGAGGGGATGCTGTGCAACCTCGCCGAATCGCTCGACCGCCTGCGCGCCGACGGCATCGAATCCCGGCGGGTCCTGCTCATCGGCGGCGCCGCCGCCAACCGCCTCGTCGCCGAGGTAGCCGCCCAGATCTTCGAGATCACCGTCGAGGTCCCCGAACCACAGGAATACGTTGCCCGCGGCGCCGCCCGCCAGGCCGCCTGGGCACTCGCGGGCACCTCCGAACCACCAGCTTGGGCGCCACCACCCGCACGAGAATTTCAGGCGCCACCGGGCGGAAACGGCCCGGAGATCCGCTCGCAGTACCGTCAAATACGACAGCTGATTCACGGCGGCTAGTGTCGTGAGCGTTAATTCGCTGGCAGTAGCGGGCGATGGATTCGAGGATCTGGTCGGCGGTCTTGGTCCAGACGTAGGTGGGGGTTGTCGTTCCAGGCTCGGATGTCGGTGTTGAGCTAGTGTGGGTGGAGCGGCGCAGCTTCTTGGTGGTCAGCTCGGCGAACCAGCGTTCGACCAGGTTCAGCCACGACGAGCTGGTCGGGGTCAAGTGCAGTACGAACTTGGGATGTGCTGTGAGCCAACGCTTTACCGCCGGTATCTTGTAGGTGGAGGCGTTGTCGAGGATCAGATGCACGTCCAGCTGGACACGATCGGCTGGATCAGACAGTCAGCGCAGCTTCAAACCTGGCCAGCCGTAGCGAATCGGACCACCGGCGAGCCCGGCATGACGCGCGGCAGCGGGCGGCTCCGATCCGGCGCCGTCCACCGAGCCGGGACGCTGCGCGGCGTGTTCGCGGCGTACGGCGTCCATATCCATCCACTGGATCGTCTGCACGGCGTCCTCCAGCTCGGCGGCGGTCTGGAAGCCGAGCTTCGTGTAGACCAACAGGCCCTCCCGGAAGCCCAGCAGCGTGGGCAGGCTGGTGATCTGCGCGGCCGCCGCGAGCGTCTGCTGCGCCTCGGCGTCGACCGTGCCGTGCAGGATCTCCGGATGCTGGTTCGACGACTCCTCGTAGATCGGCGCGAACCGCGCACACCAGCCGCACCAGTCGGCCCAGAAGTCCACCAGCACGATGGGCCTGCGAGCCACGGCCTGGTCGAAGGTCTGCTGCGTCAACGCGTGCGTGGGCATGCGCTCCTCCCGGTGACGCTCGGATTCGCCGACATGTGCCCGGATTCTTCCATGAAGACCCGCGCCGAGTCATCCGCCCTCGCGTTCACCCGCGAAAGCGTAGCGGTGCGAGGTGCACGCCACCCTGGCCCCAGCCCGCGTGCGTGACCCACAGCCGCTCCCCGTCGTCCACGACCTCGGCGGCATGCGCCCGGATATGGCCGGACCGATCGGCGACCGAGAAGTGCAGCGGATCATCGCCGCGGAAGACATCGGTTCCGGTATATCGGGGCCGCGGTCCGACGAGAAGGTACCAGGAGCCGTTGTGCCACAATACAAATGGCGATTCGGTGGGACCCGCGCCGGTGCCCGTGCGGGGATCGATGTAGGCGATCGCGCGTTCGCTCCAACTCACCAGGTCCGTGCTGGTGCGGTAGGCGACCACGTGGTGCCCGCCCGCCGGGTCGTCGGTCGCGCAGTAGTACATGACCCATCGGTCCTCCAGCCTGAGCACCATCGGGTCCCGCGCGTCGTAGCCGTCGTGGAACAGGGGGCCGTCCGGGCGCCGGGTCCAGGTCGTCAGGTCGGTGGAGGTGGCCAGGTTGATGGCGGTGGCGGTGCGGTCGGCTCCCCCGCCGTCGTAGAACATGTAGTACCGGTCTTCGGCGCGCAGGACGTACGGCGCCCACAGGTGAGTCTCGCCGTACTCGGGGTCGGCGGTCAGCGCGGGCGGCTGCTTTATCCACGGCCCGTGCAGCAGATCGGCCGTGGCGTGGGCGAATTCGGTCTCGTCCCAGGGGTCGGCCGGTTCGGGATGGGTGATGCCGAACAGATGCCAGCGGCCGGATTCGTCACGAATCAGGGTGTGGTCGTTGATGTACCAGGGGCACGCTTCCCCCACACTCGGATCGTAGATGTGATGGAACCGGCCCGCACTCACCCGCATACCCTCAACCGTGCCGCCCCTAGCCCGCCCCGCACACCGCGACACGCCGGGGCATCCGAGGTTGCGAGGATGTCGCGGCAGATCGGGTACGCCATCGACATGGGACGTCGCCTGGGAAAACATCCGAAGCGAACACCATTCTACGGAGTGCTCATGATGCTGACGGCCATGATCAGCGGGCTGTGGGTGCAGAACATCCCATCGCTGCCGCTGCGCGTCGTCGGCTACGTGGCGCTCTTCGTTCTCCCGCGGCCGGCTTCCTGATGACTTTCCGCGACTACTCGTAGGGACCGCCGACGGCGTGGCGGTCGGCGTCGGCCACCAGCCGGGCCGCCGCCACGAGTTCGCCCGCACTGCCCGCCAGCAGGTGGCCGTACAGCTCCACCAGATCCACCCGAGATTTGTAGGCACCAGATCGCGTGCGGCCATGGATGATTGCGGAGATTTGCGCACCGGCGCCGTGGCGGAGGGCAGCGGTATCAGTGCGCACGGCCGGCCGCCGCCTCCTCGGCCCGGCTCCGGTTCGTCGACTCCCTCCCCCGCAATTCCGGCGGCAAGGTCCGCAAGAGCGAATTACGTTCCCTTCCAGAAGATCCCGAAGGCGCGGCCGATCGGGCCGCCCGCTAACCCTCCGGATAGAAGACGAACAGCGTGCAGCCGGTCGTGGTCGCGGGCACGTGCCAGGATCCGGCCGGAGCGTGCAGGAACGTCCCGGGCGGATAGTCGCGCGCACCGTCGTTGAAGGTG
The DNA here is from genome assembly GCF_054782435.1 of Nocardia thraciensis. Lineage (NCBI taxonomy): Bacteria > Bacillati > Actinomycetota > Actinomycetes > Mycobacteriales > Nocardiaceae > Nocardia > Nocardia thraciensis. The sequence goes on along the minus strand of NZ_BAAGSM010000011.1, from coordinate 81,346 downwards.
CCCGCCACCACGTAGACCTCCTCGGGGCCGGGCTCGTGCACGTCGCGGCGCGGCCAGCGCGTGCCCGGGTCCATCTCCAGCACAGTGGCGTGCGCGCCGGTCGGGCCCTCCCAGAGCGAACGGACCCGGATCCCGGGGAAGATCTCGCGGACGGGCGCCTCGGTGACGGCGACGGACGTGTAGCCCTCCTGGGCAAGAATCTCGGATTGCACAGCTGTCACGTTGCCGCACGCGGCGACACCCGAACAGTGTCAGGAAAGACTTCGTAGGGTACTTTTCTGCCATGCATCGCGTAGTGGCCCTGGTGCGGCCGGTGCAGTCGACGTTCGAGCTCGGCTGCGCCGTGGAGGTTTTCGGCACCGAGCGGTCCGGGGTGCCGCAGCACTACGTCTTCGACGTGTGCACCGAGACGCCCGGCCCGGTGGCCACATCGGCCGGGTACGACATGTCGGTACCGAAGGGCCTGTCGGCGCTCGCGTCCGCCGATACCGTGCTGATCCCCGGCTGGCTCCCGGTGGAGACGCCGCTGTCGCCCCGCGTGGGCCGCGCGCTGCTGCGGGCGCACGCTCGCGGGGCCCGGCTGGTCACGATCTGTTCCGGCGTGTTCGCGCTGGCGCGCACGGGATTGCTGGACGGACGCGCCGCGACCACGCACTGGGCACGCGCCGAGCAACTGCGGCGTGAGTTCCCCCGGGTGCTCGTGGAGGCGGACAGGCTCTTCGTCGACCACGGCGACGTCGCCACCAGCGCCGGTGCGGGCGCCGGTATCGACCTGTGCCTGCACCTGGTCCGGACGGATCACGGCGCCGCCCATGCGGCGCTCCTCGCGCGGCACATGGTGATGCCGCACCGCGAGGGTGGCCAGGTCCAATACGCACCGCCCCCGCCACCCGCCGACGCGCTGGGCGGACTGCTCGACTGGGCGGGCGAGCGCTTGGCCGCGCCGCTGTCGGTGGACCACCTGGCCGCGCACCTCAACGTCTCGCCTCGCACCCTCGCCCGCCGCTTCGCCGACCAGCTCGGCACCAGCCCGGGCGCCTGGCTCCTGGCACGCCGCATCGCCGAGGCCCGCACGCTTCTGGAACAGACTGACCTGCCGATCGACGCGATCGCCACCCGGGTCGGCCTCGCGTCCGCGGTCAACCTGCGCCGCCGCTTCCGCACCCAGGTCGGCACGACGCCGGGCGCCTACCGCCGGACCTTCCGGACCTCGTGACGGGCCGCCGAGGCCGAGCCCGCGCCGCCCTGACCCGGAGGCCGCGCACCTGCGCCGGCCGCACAGCGCGCCAACGCGACCACCTTCGCGGCCCTGCGCTCGGCCCTGTCCGCGTCTCCGCACTGACGGCCTCGTGGGCCGTCACACTTGTGACCGGCGCAAATTCGAATGCGCCGTACACCGTCGATCCCTACCGTGGACTTGCGTCACCATGAGAGAGGATCGAGACATGTTTCCCGTCGAGCTGCCCGGCACCCGGGCGCGGACGCTGATGTGGGCCCACGAGCACGAGGTCGACCCGGCCGCACTGCGCCAACTGCGCACCCTCGCGGGGATGGAATGGGTACACGGCGTCCGCGTGATGCCGGACGTGCACGTCGGCAAGGGCGCCACGGTCGGCTCGGTCATCGCCATGCGCGATGCGGTCGCACCCGCCGCGGTGGGCGTCGACATCGGGTGCGGCATGGAGTCGGTGCGCACTTCGCTGACCGCCGCCGACCTACCCGACAGCCTGCATTCGCTGCGGTCGCGGATCGAGGCGGCGGTGCCGGTGGGCTTCTCCGCGCACGAGGCACCGGTGGATGTGGCGCGACTGCAGGCCGAACTCGCCGGCCCGCGCGCCGCGCTGCGGGCGGGCTGGGACCGATTCTGGGGCGGCTTCGGCGATCTCGATTCGGGCGTGCAGTCGCGAGAGTCCAAGGCGCACAAGCAGATGGGCACCCTGGGCGGGGGCAACCATTTCGTCGAAGTCTGCCTGGACACAGACGATCACGTGTGGATTCTGCTGCATTCCGGCAGCCGCAATATCGGCAAGGAACTGGCCGAGCGGCACATGAAGGTGGCCCAGGCGCTGCCGCACAACCGGAACCTGATCGATCGCGATCTGTCCGTATTCCTTTCCCGCACGCCGGAAATGGATGCCTACCGGCATGACCTGACCTGGGCTCAGGAGTACGCGGCCCGCAACCGTGCGGTCATGCTCGCGCTCGTATGCAAGGCCGTCCGCGACGAATTCGACTCGCTGCCGGTAGATTTCGAGCAGCCGATCTCCTGCCACCACAACTACGTGGCGGAGGAGATCATCGACGGCACGCCGATGCTGGTGACCCGCAAGGGCGCGGTCCGGGCGGGCGCCGGGGACCTGGCGCTGATCCCCGGCTCGATGGGCACGCGCTCGTACGTGGTGCGCGGCAAGGGAAATCCGGCCTCGTTCCAGTCCGCCTCGCACGGGGCGGGGCGGAGGATGAGCCGCAACGCCGCCAAGAAGCAGTTCACGGTGGCGGACCTGGTGGCGCAGACCGAGGGCGTCGAATCCCGCAAGGACGCCGGGGTGCTCGATGAGATCCCCGCGGCGTACAAGGACATCGATGAGGTCATTGCCGCCCAGCGGGACCTGGTCGAGGTCGTCGCGACACTGCGGCAGGTGTTGTGTGTGAAGGGTTAGGCATCCGGCCTGCGCGGACACGAATCGGGTCGAGGTGGCAGAAGCTGCCGCTACACCTCGAACGATGCCCGCGCGGGCCGCGCTCACCGCCGCCGCACGACCCCTACCAGCCCCGCGCCGAGCAGCATGAATCCCGAGATGAGCGCGAAACCGTAAGTGACCCACGCATGCAACGCGACCAGCAGCGCGTCGTTCACCCACGGCAGATCGGCGATGAGGCCGAAGGTCTCGTCCGGGTACAGGATGTGCAGCGCGCCGGGGAGAACGCCCCATACCAGGCCAGCGACGGCGGCGCCGAGCGGTGAGTAGGCGGCCAGCACCACCACGAGCATCAGCAGCAGCGAACCGCCCACGATCTCCAGGGCGGCCGTCCAGCGATCGGTGACGGCGCCGACGATCACCCAGTAGCGGATGTCGGCGCCGCCCTTGGCGGCGAACGCGATGCCGATCGGGGTCAATACCAGCCCGAACAGCACGCCGACCAACGTGCGGCCCGCCCCGCCGCGGTTCTGGAACTGCGCGCCCGGCGGAGCCCAGCCCGCAGGTGACTCGAACTTGTTCGGCATCGCCCCGTCCTCCCTGCATACCCGCGGTGCCACGAGACGTCGTCGTCTCTGCACCACCCATTGTCCTGCCTGGGTCGGAAATATGTCCGACCGGAGGCGGAAATCGTTCCCGGCGTGGCTTTTCTGTCGTCGTTGCTGGTTAGCATCGGGTATGGGCTCGACCGATGTGACCTCCGAACCACCTGCCGTCGCGGGAGTGCGGCGCCGATTCGTGACCGCTCGCGGCGTCCGCTTCCACGTGACCGAGGCCGGTCCGGCGGACGGGCGGCCGGTGGTGGTGCTGCACGGCTGGCCACAGCATCACTACGCCTACCGGCATCTGCTCGCAGATCCGCCCGCCGGGCTGCGGATCATCGCCCCGGACCTGCCGGGCTACGGCTGGTCCGGCCCGGCGCCGCACCGCTGGGTGAAGGAGGAGGTCGCGCGGGATGTGCTGGCGCTGCTGGACGAGCTGGGCGTCTCGCGGGCGCTGCTGGCCGGGCACGACTGGGGTGGCTACGTCGGCTTCCTGATGGTGCTGCGCGATCCCGGACGCTTCGACGGCTTTCTGCCGCTCAATATCGCTCACCCCTGGAACACGGCGCGGACGACAGCCCCGCACTTCTGGCGTTTCCTGCTGTATCAGCCGCTGGTGGCGGCCTTCGGGGTGCCGCTGCACCGCCGCACTCCCTTCATCGATCGGGTCTTCCGGCTGAGCGTCACCGATGGCGTCGCGTTCACCCCCGAGACGGTCCGCGCCTACAGCGACAGCTTCCGCGACCCTGTCACCGCCCGCGCCGCCACCGACACCTACCGCACGTTCCTACTGCGCGAGATGCCCGCGCAGCGCCGCCCCGAGCGCCGCCGCGCCACCCTTCCGATCCGCGCCCTGTTCGGCATCGACGACGGCGCCATCCACCGGTCCCTGGCGTCCGCCGACACCGCGATCGCCGACGACTACACCGTCGAATACGTCTCCGGCTGTGGGCATTTCATCCCGGAGGAGCGCCCGGACCTGGTGCGTGCCCGGCTGCTGGAGCTGGCCGCGGCCACCGAGCGCCACAGCGCATAGCGGCCTGCCGGACAGCGGAATCGCTGAATTTCCCACGCTCGACGCGTCCGCAGTGGTGAACTCGTCACATTCCGAGCGGAGGTCATCATGCAGAAGATCGTCACCAACCTCTGGTACGACACCGAGGCCGAGGAAGCCGCCACCTATTACTGTTCGCTGTTTCCGGATTCGAAGATCACCGACATCCAGTACTACTCCGAGGGCGGCCCACGCCCGGCCGATCTGGCGATGGTCGTCGACTTCGAACTGGCCGGGCAGCGGTTCACGGCGATCAACGGCGGCGGTGAGTACCACTACACCCACGCCATGTCGCTACTGGTCAACTGCGACAGCCAGGACGAGGTCGACCGCCTCTGGGACACATTGCTCGCCGACGGCGGCCAGGAGATCGAGTGCGGCTGGCTCAACGACAAGTACGGCGTGCCGTGGCAGATCTGGCCCGCGGAGGCCAACGACCTGATGAAGGGCGACCCCGCGGCCGTCGAACGCGCCCTCCAGGCCATGTACACCATGAAGAAGATCGACCTAGCCACCATGCGCAAGGCCTACGAGGCCAGCTGACCACACCTCCCGGCATACATTCCCGCACCCGTCGCATCTCGCGCAGCGGGTGCGGGAACGAACACGGGGTGCGGGAGGCCGCGCAGGCTCGCCCGTGTCGGTGGTGTCCGGCACGATGGAGCGCGTGACTACGACCGATCTGCGGGAATCCGCCGAGAGACTGCTGCATGAGCTGGCCGGGCCGCATGCGCGGCTGCGGGAGGATCAGTGGACGGCGATCGAGGCGCTGGTGGTGCAGCGGCGCCGGGCACTGGTGGTGCAGCGCACCGGGTGGGGCAAGTCGGCGGTGTACTTCATCGCCGCCAAGCTGTTGCGGGCGGCCGGGCGCGGGCCCACGGTGATCGTGTCGCCGCTGCTGGCGCTGATGCGCAACCAGGTGGCGGCCGCGCAGCGCGCCGGGGTGGTCGCGGAGACCATCAACTCCGGCAACGTCACCGACTGGGACGAGATCCATGCCCGGGTGGCCGCGGGCGAGGTCGACGTCCTGCTGGTGAGCCCGGAGCGGTTGAACAATCCGGACTTTCGCGATTCGGTACTGCCGAAACTGGCCGCCGACGCCGGGCTGGTGGTGATCGACGAGGCACACTGCGTCTCCGACTGGGGGCACGACTTCCGGCCCGACTACCGCCGCATCCGGACCCTGATCGCCGACCTCGGCAGCGATATCCCGGTGCTCGCCACGACGGCGACCGCGAACGACCGGGTGGTGACCGATGTCGCCACCCAGATCGGCGGCATCCGGGTCGGCGAATCGGGTGCCGAGCCGGGCGACGGAGCGGACACCCTCGTCCTGCGCGGCACGCTGGACCGCGAGTCGCTGCACCTGTCGGTGATCCGCATCGACGACGCGGTACAGCGCACAGCCTGGCTGAGCAAACATCTGCACGAGTTGCCCGGCTCCGGCATCATCTACACCCTCACCGTCGCGGCGGCGCACGACCTGGCCGACGTCCTCACCTCGCACGGCCACCGGGTCTCGGCCTACACCGGCCAGACCGACCCGGCCGAGCGCGAGGTGCTCGAGCAGGCGCTGCTGGACAACGAGGTGAAGGCGCTGGTCGCCACGTCCGCGCTCGGCATGGGCTTCGACAAGCCGGATCTCGGCTTCGTCGTACACGTCGGCGCCCCGTCCTCCCCGATCGCCTACTACCAGCAGGTGGGCCGCGCCGGTCGCGGCACCGATCGGGCCGAGGTGCTGCTGCTGCCCGGCCCGGAGGACCGCCGGATCTGGAGCTATTTCGCCTCGGTGGCGTTCCCCCGCGAGCACATCGTGCGCGCGGTGCTCGACGCACTCGACCGGGAGCGCCCGCAGTCCACGGCCGCGCTGGAACCGCTGGTGGAGCTCAATCGCTCCAGGCTGGAGATGGTCTTGAAGGTGCTCGACGTGGACGGCGCGGTCCGCCGCGTGCGCGGCGGCTGGATCGCGACCGGCGAGCCGTGGACCTACGACACCGAGCGCTACGAACGCCTCGCGGCGGCGCGCGAGGCCGAACAGCAGGCGATGATCGACTACCAGGCCACCACCGGCTGCCGCATGAACTTCCTGCGCGGCCAGCTCGACGATCCGGGCCTCACCGAAACAGCGTGCGGCCGTTGCGACAACTGCACGGGTACCCGCCACGACACCGAGGTCGACACCGGCGAGCTGGCCGCCACCCGCGCCCGGCTGGACCGTCCGGGCATCGACCTGGCCCCGCGCAAACAATGGCCGACCGGCATGGCCAAGCTCGGAGTCCCGTTGTCCGGCAAGATCTCCGACGGTGCGGAGACCGGCCGGGTGCTGGGCCGCCTCAGCGACCTGGGCTGGGGTCAGCGGCTGCGCGCCCTGCTCGACGGCCCCGACGGCCCGGTGCCCGACCACGTCTTCGACGCGTGCATCGCCATTCTGCGCGAATGGAATTGGGCCGACCGCCCCACATCGGTCATGGCCCTCGAATCACCGACGCGGCCCCGGCTGGCCGCCGACCTGGCCGCCCGGCTGGCGCGCGTGGGCCGCCTGCGCGATCTCGGCATCCTGTCGCCCCGACCCGACCGCGCACCGGTCTCCGCCGCCAACTCCGCCCACCGCGTCGCCGCCCTGTTCGACTCCTGGGAGGTCCCCGACCTCACCGGTCTCGACGGTCCGGTCCTCCTGGTGGACGCCCTTACCGACACCGGGTGGACCATGACCCTCGCCGCCCGCGCCCTACGCCAGGCCGGGGCGCCCGCCGTCCTGCCGTTCGCCCTGGCGACACCGAGCTGATCGTTCGCGTGCCAGAGCATGATCGAGTAGCTATCGTCGGACAGGTGGCCAGCAAGTCTGCGTCGCCCGCGATCGAGCTGACCGTCGGCGAGCACACGGTTCGCGTGTCGAATCCGGATCGGGTGTACTTCCCCGAGACCGGGGCGACCAAGCTCGACCTGGTGCAGTACTACCTGAGCGTCGGCGACGGGATCGTCAAGGCGCTGCGGGACCGGCCGTGCATGCTGCACCGGTTCCCCAAGGGCCTGCCGGGCGGCAAGGTGCATCAGAAGCGAGTGCCCGCCGGCGCGCCGGACTGGATCCCGACGGTTCGCGTGTATTTCCCGCGCTACGGCCGCACCGCCGACGAACTGTGCGTGAGCCAACTCGCCGACGTCGTTTGGGCGGCGCAGATGTCGACCGTGGAGTTCCATCCGTGGAACTCGCGCCGGTTCGACACCGAGAAGCCCGACGAATGGCGGATCGACCTGGACCCGATGCCGGACTGCCCGTGGTCGCGGGTGCAGCGGGTGGCGGGGGTCGTGCGGGAGGTGCTCGACGAGATCGGTGCGGTCGGCTGGCCGAAGACCTCGGGCGGCAAGGGTTTGCACGTCTACGTGCGTATCGCGCCGGAGTGGGGCTTCCAGGACGTGCGCCGCGCGGCCCTGGCCTTCGCCCGCGAGGTCGAGCGCCGCCTGCCCGACGATGTGACCACCACCTGGTGGCGCCGCGACCGCGACCCGAAGCTGCTCTTCATCGACTACAACCAGAACGCCCGCGACCATACGATCGCCGCGGCGTACTCGGTGCGCGGCGTGCCCGAGGCCACCGTATCGACCCCGGTGCGCTGGGACGAGATCCCCGATATAGAGCCGCGCGATTTCACTATGGCCACGGTGCCCGACCGCTACGCGAAGCTGGGTGACCTGCACGCGGGGATCGACGACGCCGTGTTCCAACTGCAGCCGCTGCTGGAATGGGCCGACCGCGAGCAGGTGGAGATCGACCTGGATGAGGGCGCGCCCGAGGAATAAGAGGCATCGGCCCGTATGCCGACCGGGGCATCAGCGCAGAATTTCCACTCGAAAGCAACCCGATAGAGTGCATCTGGCCCGGGACACACGGCCCTGAGCCTGGTCGCACATCAGGACCCCCGCACGAACACCCCGCGACTGCGAAGGAGATCGCTATGACGTCGGTACCGATTGCTCTGGGACCCGCACCGACCCCCTTGCTCGAGCAGGCGATCGCAGCGGGCGGCGGCGCGGTCGCCGAGCTGGAATCGGCCAAGGCGCTGGTCTGGGACGGCGAACCGCAGGGCTTCCCGGAGCGGCTGCCCGACGGTATCGAATGGGTGCAGCTGTTCTCCGCGGGCGTGGAGGAATGGTTCGACTCCGGCGTGTTCGAACGTCATCCCGGCGTCGTGTTCACCTCCGCCGCAGGTGCTTTCGCCAACAGCGTGGCCGAGCACGCGCTGATGCTGCTGCTGGCGGGTGTGCGGTATCTGCCCGAGCACATCCAGGCTCGTCGCTGGCGGCAGGCCGAGTTCTTCCCGCACGTCGGCACCCTGCGGGGCGCCACCGTGACCATCGTCGGCGCGGGTGGCATCGGCCGCGAGCTCATCACCCTGCTGCACCCGTTCGGCGTGCGGGTCATCGCGGTGAACCGTTCCGGCACACCTGTTTCCGCGCCCGGCGTGGTGGAAACCGTTCCGGCACACCGACTGTCGGAGGTGTGGCCGCGCACCGACCATGTCGTGGTGGCCGCACCCGCCACCGCGGACACCCGCCATCTCGTCGGCAAGGCCGAACTCGCCCAGCTGAAACCGACCTCGTGGGTGATCAACATCGCGCGGGGCAGCCTCATCGACACCGACGCCCTGGTCCGGGCCCTGCGCGACGGCGCCATCGGCGGCGCGGGTCTCGACGTCACGGACCCGGAACCACTCCCCGACGGCCACCCGCTCTGGGATCTGCCGAATGCCATTGTCACCCCGCACGATTCGAACCCCCCACAGTTGCGCACCGCGGCCTTCGCCGACCACGTCGCCGAGAACGTCCGCCGCTTCGTCTCGGGCCACGACCTCGCCGCCCGGATCGACGTCGTCGCCGGATACTGACGGGCGAACAGGCTCACGCGTGCCCGGAGACCGACCGCCGATATCTGTCGGCGAGCGCGCGCACGACCTCGACCAGCTCAGGCGAGTCCACCACCTCGAAATCGGCATCCAGCATGCCCCCGGTAGAGGGCCAGTAGTCGCGGACTGTCCGAACCGGGTTCGACGGCGCACCGGTCCTCGCCCAGCGGCCCAGCGCCCTGCGGACCGCGGAACGGCACCGGCAGCGCATGCTGGAACGCTCCCACGCGGTGGCGCAACCGAGACGGCCGGGTGCTGCCGGCGCGGGCATAAGGTCGGAGGCGCTCCCACCCGGACCGGCCTCGCTCTGTTCGAGCGAGGCCGGTTGACGTGCCCGGTAGGCTCACACGACAACTGATACGCGATAGGCAGGTCCGTAATGAGCCTCGACCGGAAGACCGCTACCTTCGCGCTGATACACGGTGGCGGAAGCAGCTCGTGGGACTGGCATCTGGTGGAGCCCGAATTGCGGGCGTACGGACACGATGTGGTCGCCGTGGACCTGCCGATCGAGGATCCGGCGAACGGGATATCGGAGTACGCCGACGCGGTGATCGCCGATATCGGCGACCGCACGAATGTCGTGGTGGTCGCGCATTCCTACGGCGCCCTGACCGCGCCGGTGGTGTGCTCGCGGATCGACACCGAGCTGCTGGTCCTGGTGAGCGGAATGATCCCGGTGCCGGGCCAGGCGCCCGATGCCTGGTGGTCCGAGGCCGGATACGACGGCCGCGGCGTCGCCATGGACACCCCGGAGCAGATCATCGACGTCTTCATGCACGACGTCCCGGCCGACCTGGCGGCCGAGGCGCTGCGGCGCGAACGCACCGACGCCGGAACCAGAGGCGGCGAACCGATCCCCCTCGAGGAATGGCCGAAGGTCCCGACGCGCTTCCTGCTCTGCCGCGACGATCGTTTCTTCCCACCGGAATTCCTGCGTCCGCTGGTCCGCGACCGGCTCGGCATCACCCCCGACGAGATCGACGGCAGTCACGGCGTCATGCTCAGCCACCCCCGTGCCCTCGCCGAACGCCTACATCGCTACTGGTGCGAACTGTAGATCCCTGTCCGCGGCGGGCACGCGCCGCGTTCACGGCACCCCAGACTCCTTCGACGCTCGCTCGAAAAGCCGGGCGGCACAGGCGAATCCCAGCCCCGCCAGCGCGAGGCACCAGACCACAGCCAGCCAGGCAGCCCCCACCGACGTGTCGGTGAGCAGGCCGCGGATGACACCGATCACCGGAGTCGCGGGCTGGTGTTCGGCGAAACCGCGCAGCCAGCCCGGCATCGTCACTACCGGGACGAAGGCGCTGCTGACGTAGGGGACGAACATGACGGCGTAGGTGAAACCGCCTGCCGCCTCCGGACTTCGGGCCAGCAGGCCGAGCGCGACGGCTATCCAGGTGACGGCGTGCACCAGCAGCACGATCATGCCGACCACCGCGAGCCAATCGAAAAGCCCTGCGCGGGGCCGGAATCCGAGCATCAGTGCCACCAGGAAAAGCAGGCCGATCACCCCGAGGTCGCGCAGCACCCCCTCACCGACATGCCCGGCCAGCAATGCCTGGCGAAAGGCCGGCAGCGTCCGGAACCTGTCGATCGCCCCGCCGCGCACATCCTGCGCGACCGCCGTGGCCGTGATCGAGGCCCCGAATCCCGTGCACAGCAGCACGATCCCCGGCACCACATACGCGATATAGGGCATGTCCACCTCGATCGCGCCGCCGAACACGTAGACGAACAGCAGCATGATCAGCACCGGCAGCAGCATCGAGATCAGCAGCGTGTCCCGGCTGCGCACCGTCCGCCGCAGACAACGCCGCAGCATCACCCAACTGTCGGTGCACACCGTCACCGCCGCGCGCCCCGGGCCGCGCGTCATCCCGGGCCACTCCCCGTCATCACGCGCTTCGATGATTGGCGAGCATGACAACGCGCGGTGTCCTCCCCCGCAGGCACCGCCACGCCGATAGGTTCGTACCTCGCGGGCGTAGCCGGCGTGCCGGTCCCGGCGTGCGCGGGGACTACGGGGATAGTTCTCACCGGGCGGCCGCCTCCACGATATCGGCCGTCCTGGCCGTCGCATCCGAACTCGTTTGCAGCTGGGCCGCAAGCTCTTTCGCGCGCTGGCCGACCTCGGGCCGCAGAATGTGACGCACCCCCTCCGCGAGCCGCTCGCTGTCGAGCTTCCGGAAACTCAGATGCGCGCCCACCCCGAGGCGTTCGACCTGTCCGCCCCACATCGGCTGGTCGAACGATACCGAGCAGACCATGGTCGGCAGCCCGGCGCGCAGGGTCTCGAACGTGGTCCCGATGCCGCCGTGGTGGACGGCGGCGGCGCAGAGTGGGAAAACCAGGTCGTGGGCGAGCGGACCCACCACCCGGATGCCGGGCCCGGTTTCGGCGTTCGCGGCGTCGAGATCGCTCCAACCGGCGCTGACCAGTGCGCGCAATCCCTGCCGATCGCACACCTCGCGGACCATCGCCAGCACGGCGTGCGTATCCCGGATCGGCATGCTGCCGAAGCCGAAGTACACCGGCGGCGCGTCCTGCCGCAGCCACGAGACCAGATCGGCGTGGTCGGCCGCCAGGTCCCCGATCGCCTCGCGCGCGGACCGTTCCAGCGGCAGGAAGCCGACGAACGGCCGCCGCCGATCCCACTGCTCGGGCAGCCCGGGGACCAGCGCCGCATCGTAGATCTGCACCTCCGGGACGCCGTCGCGCGCCAGCTCGGCCGCGGTACTCGCGAAGCTGCGGGGCAGCCGCAGTTCGGCGCGCAGACGATTGAGGTAGCGCAGGAACACCACGCGCCGCAGATTCTCCGCCAGCGCCCAGGTGGCCCGGTTCACCGCGGCGGGCGGCCGCCACCGCGGCGGCAGCGCGCCCGGGAACGGATAGGCGCCGTTGCTGCGGCAGGGAAAGCCGTGCAGCGACACCATCGGCACCCGCATCGCCTCGGCGACCGCGTGCGCCCGATCCTCAGTGAGCATGGTGGCCACGATCAGGTCGGCGTCGGCGCAGACCTCGATCACCTCGCGGTTCATCCGGTCGGCGTAGTCGGCCATCTGCCTGCCGACCAGCTGCATGAGGCGGAAGCTGCTGCCCGCGGCCAGCGCCCGCTGACCCTGCTCGGAGGAGTACAGCCGCTGCACGTCGGGCCCACAGCGCTGCGCGTTCAGTCCGGCACGGGTGACGAAGTCGACGAGATTCGGCGGCGCCCCCAGTCGCACCTCGTGCCCGCGCCGTCGCAGCTCCAGACCGAGGGCTACCGCAGGCTGCACATCGCCCCGCGTGCCGGTCAGCGGAATCGCCACTTTCATACGGTGTCCTCTCCGGCTCGAGCCCGGCCCACGTGATCGAACTTCGCTCGTGTACCCCGCGACCGCCGTAGGGTAAGCCCGTGCACATCGCGATGTTCACCGATTTTCACCCGGCCACGGTGGGCGGGATCCAATCTTCGGTGAATTCACAACGTCACGCCCTGCAGCGCCTCGGACACCGCGTCACGCTGTTCACCGCCCCCGGACCACCCACCCAAGCCCCGAACATGCGCACACCCACCCACGACCCGAACGCGCACACACCCACCCACGACCCGAACGCGCACACACCCACCCACGACCCGAACGCGCGCACATCCACCCATGACCCGGACGTGTTCTTCTTGTCCGGGTTACGCGGTGTGCTCGTCAACGGCTACCCCGTGGTCATACCGACCAAGGGCAACGATCGGTTCATCGACGGCGTGTTCGCCGCGCGCGGGCCGGTGGATGTCGTGCACGGCCACACCACCTACGGCGTCGGCATCCTGGGCGTGCGGGCCGCGCGGCGCCACGGGCTGCCGCTGGTGCAGTCGGTGCACAGCCGCGACGACGCCTTCATCGCACACACCTCACCCGCGCCGTACCTCACCGCGCTCGCCATGCGCGGGCTGCACGGGCTGTTCCTGCGCGGCTCCGTGCGAACACCGCGCCTCGACGAGTCCCGCGCCGCGCACCACGCGTGGCGCACGGTGGTCGGCCACGCCACGGCGGCCGACGCGGTCGTCGTCCCGTCCCGCCACTTCGCCGATCGGCTGCGCGCCCACGGCCTGGACCGCCCGATGCGCGTGGTGTCCAACGGAATCGACGACGAACTCCTCGCGCACCTCGGCCCATCGGGCCCCGGCCCGCCCGAGTCCGCACCACCACACCACCCCCAACACGCCGAACCCCTTCGGCAGCAAACCCTTTCGACCCCGCGACACCCGGAGGCGGAGATAACAGTGGACAAACCTCGAACCGGCGAGCACACCGCGACCACCGGCGCCGCCCCGACCGCACCGCTGCGCGCGCTGTGGTGCGGGCGGTTGTCGGCCGAGAAGCGCCCGCTCGCGGCCGTCGAGGCGGTGGTTCTCGCCGAGAGCTGCGTACTCGACATCTACGGCGACGGAACGGAATTCGACAAGGTCCGGGAGATCGCGGACGCGGCGGGCGGGCGCATCCGACTGCACGGCGAGGTGAGTCAGGCGGACTGCCTCGCGGCGATGCGCGAACACGATGTGCTGCTGTTCCCGTCGAGCGGTTTCGACACCCAGGGCATGGCGCTGCTGGAGGCGGTCGTGGTCGGCCTGCCGGTGGTCTACTGCGATCGCGATCTGGCCGAATCGATCCCCGAGGGCGGCGGGGTGCGCACGCACGGCCCCTCGCCCGCCGCGATCGCCGAGACGCTGCGGGAGCTGGCCGCCGACCGGTCCCGACTGGCCGATATGCGGGAAAAGCTGGCCGCGCAGGCCGATACGGTCCGGCAGTCGCAGCAGACCGAGAAGATGCTCGACGTCTACGACGAGGCGATCGCGCCGACCACGCCGCCCCGCCCGGAATCCGAAATCCCCACCGCCCCTGGCGCACTCCCCTTGCTCGGCCACAGCCTGCACATCCTGCGCGACGCCCTCGGATTCGTCACCTCCCTCGGCCCGCTCGGCGAGGTGGTGCGGGTACAGCTGGGCCCGCGCCCCGCCTACGTGGTCACGACCCCGGAGCTGGTCCGCGCGGTCGCCTTCGGCGAGGCCGGTGAGTTCCACCGCGAGGAGCTGCGGGAAGCGGTGCAGGAGATCATCCACGAGGCCTCCAATGTGCTCAGCGGCGCACCGCACGAGCTGCGCCGCCGCCTTGTCGCCCCGGCGCTGCGACAGCGTCGCCTGGTCGAATATGCCGGGGCCGCAGCCGATATCGCGGAGCGATGGGCAGACGGGCTGCGGGCGGGCCGGGCCGACCTGATGGACGAGGCGCATCGCGTTGTGCTCGACACCATTTCGGCCACGCTGTTCACCGCGGATTTCAGCGCTGACGCGAAAGACGAGATCCGCGAGCATATTCCGTGGCTGCTGGGCCAGGTGATCCAGCGCGCCGCCCTGCCCCCGGCGGTGCGCCGCCTTCGGCCGCTGGCCGACCGGCGCTTTCGTTCTCGCGCGGCCCGGCTGCGGACCGAGATCGGCGCGGTCGTCACCGAGTATCGCCGCCGCGACAGCGATTTCCACGATGTGCTGTCCGCGCTCATCAGCCATACCGACCAGGAGACCGGGACCCGGCTGTCCGACGAGCAGATCATCGACGAACTGCTGCTCATGCTCGCCGCGGGCATCGGCTCGACCGCGTCGACGCTCGCCTGGCTGTGGCACGAGCTGATGCGCAATCCGGAAATCACGGCCCGGGTGCGCGCGGAAATGGACGAGGTGGTCGGCGCGGGCCCGGTCCGCCCGGAACATGCCGGGGCCCTGCCCTATCTGCGGCGGGTACTGCAGGAGACGCTGCGCATGTGGGCGCCCTGGGTCAGCACGCAGACCGCCGCTGGGGAGGTCCGCGTCGGCGCCTTCGCGCTGCCGCCCGGCGCGACCGTGGCGTTCAGCCCGTACATGATTCACCACGACGCCCGCTGGTTCCCGGATCCGGACACCTTCGATCCCGAGCGCTGGGCGCCCGGCCGCGCCGAGGCCATCGACCGCGCGGCCGTCCTGCCGTTCTCGGTCGGCCCGCGGCACTGCCCCGGCAGCAACTTCGCGATGATGACCATCATCCTGCAGACCGCCGCGCTGCTCACGCACTGGGAGACCGTGCCCCAGCCCGGCTATCGGGTCCGCCCGGCCAGCCGGGATTTCGTCGCCGCGCCCGCGCGGCTCCCGGTGGCTCTGCTCCGCAGGCAGGCGCCCGGGACGTGATGGCGTTCGGCCTCCCCCTCCCGCCGCCGATTCCGGTGGTCCGGGCGGTACAGGCGCTGCGCGACGCCCTCGGCCACGCGTATCGCCGACTCGCGCCCGGGCCCGTCACGCTGATGGAGCTGCTCGCGGCGGGCTGGCTCACGCAGGCTATCCACGCGGCCGCGGCGCTCGGTATCGCCGATGCGCTCGCCGCGGGCCCGCGCACCCGCGCCGAGCTGGCCCGCGCGGTCGGCGCCGACGAGGATGCACTGGGCCGCCTGCTGCGGCTGCTCACCTCCTACGGGATCTTCACCCGCCGCCGCGACGGCCGCTACGCGCTCACCCCGGCCGCCCGGGCGCTCTGCCGAGACGCGCCGGTCTCACTGCGCGACACCGCGCTGTTCTTCGGCTCCGAGACCCATCGCGCGCATTGGTCCCGGCTCGCCGACGCGGTTCGTACGGGCGCACCGGCGACCGGCAGCGCCTCGTTCTTCGAATTCGCCGGCGCCGACCGGGAATTCGGCGACCTGTTCGACCGCGCGATGACGAGCATCGGCTCCCTGACCGCCGAACCTGTCGCCGCCACATACGATTTCGCCCGATTCGGCACGATCGTCGATGTCGGCGGCGGGCAGGGCGCGATGCTGGCGGAGATCTTGACCCGCGCCCCGCACTCACGCGGCATCCTGTTCGACCTGCCGGAGGTGCTGTCCAGCGCCGTCCCCGGTCTCGCCGAAATCGGTGTGGCGGAGAGGGTTTCGCTGCGCGCCGGATCCTTCTTCGACGCCGTGCCACCCGGCGGCGACGCGTATCTGCTCCGGCATGTACTGCACGACTGGCCCGATGATCAGGCCCTGCGGATCCTGCGCACCGTGCGCGCCGCGATGTCCGGCGACTCTCGCCTGCTCGTCGTGGAACTGCTGCTCCCCACCGGCGGCGGGCCGCATCCTGGGAAGTTCGTCGACCTGGAGA
The DNA here is from genome assembly GCF_054782435.1 of Nocardia thraciensis. Lineage (NCBI taxonomy): Bacteria > Bacillati > Actinomycetota > Actinomycetes > Mycobacteriales > Nocardiaceae > Nocardia > Nocardia thraciensis. Next base: position 65,003 of record NZ_BAAGSM010000011.1, on the reverse strand, counting down.
TGTTGATCCACAGCGGCGGCCGCGAACGCACGGAGGCCGAGTACCGGAACCTGTTGACCGCCGCCGGATTCGCGGTCGGCCGCGTCGTGCCGACCATCTGCCCGGAATCTGTCATCGAGGCTCGCCCGAACTGAAAGGCGCGGTCAGAGCGGGGAATCGTCCGGGTCGACGAATTCGACACCGGTGATGATGTCGGGCTCGATGCGCACGATGTGGTCGCGCGGACCCGGCAGCCAGGGCCGCAGCAGCCCGCGATAGCGCTCCAACTCGTCCGGATCGGTGACCGCCTCGGCGGTCCCGGTGACGATGACGCACCAGCCGCGGTGGGTCCGCTCATCAATGGTGTCGGCCTCGTAGGCCACCACCTGCCGGTCCGGGCTCACGGCGGTGCCGCGGTTGGCGTGGATGACAATCGCGTCGTCGTCGACGATGTGATTGACCGGGCGGATGGTGGGCAGCGCGTAGCGGGCGAACACGATCCGGCCGAACCGCACGCGCGCCAGCAACCGTAGCGACTCGGCGTTGGTCAAGTCGCGCGGAACCTGCTGCGCGGGAGCGCCCATATCCTCGATTATCCGTTCGCGCTCGCCGTCGGCTCGGCTGGTCATTGCGCTGTGTGCCCCGCTCGTCGTGTCCCGTGTGCATGAGGGTCCTAACAACTTTCCCGTAATGCCCCCGGCCCAAACGGAAATGTGCCGAAAAACAGGCGATCGCGCTCAGCCTGCCCGCACTCCGGTCGTCTGCTGCACCAGGTCGGTCCAGCCGTCGGCCAGCGCGGCCAGCCGAAACCAGGCGGCGTGCACCCGCTCGTCGCCGACGTTCTCGACGCTGCGGAGCAGATGGGCGGCGCGCACCTGCGCGGCGGCCATGGCGTCGACGGCGGCGCCGAGGGATTGCGCGCGCGGGCGGGCGACCGTGTGCGCGGCCACCCAGTCGTCAATAGATGCGACGAGTTCGCTACGGCGACCGTCGATTTCGTCCGCGCGCCGCGGATCGCGGTGGCGTGCCAGATGGAGTTCGGCGAGGGCCCGCGCGGTGCGGGTGACCGGATGGTCGCCGGGAACGTCGCCGATGTGGCCGAGGAATGCGGACAGCAGTTCGTGCCAGTCCGGCAGGACGGGGGCGGGGCCGTCGGATCGCCATCGGCCCGCGCTGCGACGGCGGACGACGGCGCGCCCGGCGGGGCGGGCGATCACGGGACCGGCGGACGGCCGATCCATGCCGTCCGGTTGCGGCACGTACATCTGCGTGTACCTCCAAGCGGCGAACGGGCGCACCCGGCGCCGCACGCGGACGCCGGACCGCGAGCCCGGCGCGGCAAGGGCGGACCGCGCCGGATCCGGCGCGCCGCTCTCTGCGAAGGGGACATCTCCTTGCGGCGCCGGGTGCACTGTCAAGCATGCGCGTTTCGCCCGGCCCTGCCACTGCCCTTTCGGTGGCCCTGCGGTGACCATCGGGCCGGATCAGGACAGCACGAGCGCCTGGACGATCAGAGCGACGTACAGCGTAAGGACGAAGACGACGGACGGTACCAGGGGATACGGTGCCCGAGCGGCGCGTCCGCCGCCCGAATCGCCGCCCCGCGCGAACTCAACTGTGCCCCACAGGGGAAACACCAACAGCACCAACGGGATCCAGGCGATCAGGGCGCTCGGTACGGCATACTCCCACGGGCGCACCAGGATCAGATCGCACGCCACCGCCACGACGGCGCACAGCACTCCCGTCGCGGCGCTTCCGATGGGGCCCAGCGCATTCGAGTAGAACTGCTGCCCCGGATGCCGCTCGTGCACGGTCTTGCGGGCGAATTCGAACTGTAGGAAGGCCCCGGCGAAGATCACCGCGACCGCCCCTGCCGCCCAACCGGATCGGGCCTGCCCGGTATCGATCGCCGACGCCACGATGTAGCCGATGATGAACAGCTGCACCGGATAGGTCACCGCCAGGTTCAGCATGATCGCATTCCGCACCGTGGCCGACAGCCGCTCCAATCCCCACAGCACGAGGCCGTAAACCAGTGCCGCGGTGATCATTACGGCCGACCGCACCGACAGTGCCAGCGATCCACCCGCGGCCACCAGCGCGATGGCCCCCATCGCGATCCGCAACTCCCCCGCACGCACCGCGCCGGTTACCAGGGGCCGATCCGGGTGGTATTCGCGGTCGTAGTCCAGATCCTTCTGCTCGTCGACCATCCGCAGGTACAGCAGCACCGCCGCCACCACCGCGATCCGGACGAGGGTGGCGGCACCCGGCCGCCACTGCACGCCCGACACCAGCGCCGCCGTCCCCTCCACGGCCAGCGTGAACAACACCGCATACAGCAGGTAGTGCGGCTCGTACCGCACCCGAGTGAACCGGGCGAGACGCACCACCGCCGAGGCGACGCCCCGGCGGTACCCGGTCGCACGCGTATCACTGTTCATCCGCTGCCCGTTCCTCGGCGTTCACGACTCCCACCGATCCCACATGGTCACCTCGGCCGCGGGCCGTCGCGGCGGTGCGGTATCCGGGCCGGGCCGCAGCCAGGCCACCGGCAGCAGCGCCACCTGGGTGACCTGGTCGAACGGCAGGCCCAGCAGTTCGGCCACCTCGCGCTCGCAGGCCAGGTGCGCGGTGGTGAGGCAGGAGCCGAGCCCGCGGGCGCGCAGCGCCAACTGCAGGTTCCAGACCGCCGGGTACACCGATCCGTAGAAGCTCGCCAGCGTCCGGTCGTCCGCGGCGGGCGGCCGCCCCATCGCGCAGACCAGCACCAGCACCGGAACCTCGTGCAGATGCTCGGCGAGATAGCGCGCCGACGCCAGGTCGGCCAGCTGATCCGGCCGCGGCGTGCGCCCGGACATGTTCTGCTCGAAGCCCTTTCGGTAATATCGCGCGATCTCCCGGCGACGCTGCGGATCCCGCACGACCAGGAACCGCCACGGCTGACGATTCGACCCGCTCGGCGCGCACACCGCGATATCCAGGCATTCCTGGACCTCCTCGCGGCGCACCGGGCGCGAAAGATCCAGTCGGCGCCGGAACGACCGCGTCGTCGTCAACAGGTCGGTCACTCGCACGACAGCTCCTGACGTCCGGCGAATTCGAGTTCGATCCGCGCGGCGACCGTGCCGCTCTGATGAATATCGCATCGAATGGTGGGCGGCGCCAATTCGATAATCTCCGCGGTGCATTCGGCCCCGCGGTCCAACTCCACGAATCTGTCGAAGGCGCTGGCGATGCGGCGTAATCGGGGCGGGCGCGGCATCAGCATCGCCGACGCCGTCTGCCGGGCCGCCTCGATGAGCAGGCTGCCGGGGATGTGGTCGAGCGGATGGTCGAACAGGAACGGATGCGCGGTGTCGGCGGCGAGCGCGGCCGCGGCGACGGCGCCCCTGCGCCGGATCGGCGCGATCACCACATTGCGCCGGTTCTCCCGCGCCACCGCCGCGGGGACGGCGCGCTCGGTATGCACGGGCGCACCGTGAAAAGGACCTAGACCCAGGCTTTCCCGGAACTCGGCCCGCAGCCTGTCCCACTGCCGCGGGGGTATCCAGGTGAAGGATCCGTCGACGGTCATCATCGGCGCGCCGCCGCAGTCGATCTCGAGCACCATGTCCAGTCCGCACACCATGCCCGCGCGCCGATGCCGCCGCGTGATGTAGACGGTCAGGATCAGGTCGGCGGGCGCTCGGCCGATCGACCAGGCGTCGCTGTCGGCGGCGGCCCCGTTGAAGGTGCGCACGATGAACGCCATATCCGTTGGTACGCCGAAATATTCGTGTGTGAGCGCTATCGCCGCCTGCCGGGCCACCTCCATCACCAGCAGCGGGTCGTAGTGCGCGGCAAGAGGTTCGGCGTGATCGCCGTAGTAGGCGTGCATGCGTGGCAGCTGCGCGCCGGCCACGAACTCGTCCGGCGACACGGCGTGCAGCGAGGTGACGAAGACCTCCGATACCGCGCAGCGATGTGCCAGCAGCCGGGAGATGGTGCGCACGTGGCTCGCGGCCTGCACCGTCGCGGTGTCCGTCGTCATGGTCGACCCTCCAACCAATCGTGCGCACCGACCGGCCGCAACGCCTGCGGTCCGGCGCCGGTGCGCATGGGAAGTACCTGGGACCCGAGCACGATCACCGACCACGCGTCCATGGTCCGATCGGCCGCCCATGCCCGGCGCAGCAGCCGCGCGCAGTGCTCGTCGGACTCCGGGTCGAATCCGTCGGGCACGCCGCCGAGATCCGCCAGGATCCGGTCGAGCGCGCGGCCGCGGTCGAAATCGCGTGCGGGCGTGTGGGAGTAGAGGTCATCGGCCAGCGTCACCGCGTACTCCGATCGGTCGGTGCCGGTGCACACCTGCGCCAGCACTCGCGAGCGCGTGCCCTCGTCGAAGTAGATCGCGAACTCGCGCAGCACATCTGCCGGATCGTCGGGCGAATGCACCAGATTCAACAGGTAGCTGTCGCGTCCGAGCAGGTGGCGCAGCTCGCCGGGGCGGCGCTTGCGCGGATCGGTCGCGCCCTTCGACGCGGTCAGCCGCACCGGGGTAGGCAGCTCGCGCACGGGGCCGGCGACCACCAGCACCAGCGCATCCGAGATCTCCACCAGCAGATCGGCCAGCCTGCGGCGCTCGGGCGAGGCGATATTCCAGGCGAAGTACCACAGCGCCCGCACGACATGCCGGTCCGCGGTGAGAGTCCGGGCGCTGACGACGCGGAAGTCGTTGTCTCGCAGCCAGTCCAGGGTGGGCCGAACCGCGCGGGCCACGATCGCGTCGGGCTTCACCAGCACCATCGAGTGCTCGCACGCGAACTTCCCCGCATCCATCCCGACCTCCTCCAGATGCGCAACACACTCCTGCACATAGGTATCGGCGGCATAGGCATCAGCCTTCTCCGCCAGCGGAGTAAGCGCCGCCAACAGCTCACGCAACCCGGAGGTCATACGCACCCACCCCGATCAGTCCCGCCCCGCTCCCCACCAGACTTCCCGGCACCCACGCCACCAGTAACCCCGGCACCCTCACCACCAGTCACCCCGGCACCCCCATCACCAGGCATCCCGGCACCCCCACCACCAGGCATCCCGGCACCCACGCCACCAGTCATCCCGGCATGCTTTTGGCCGGGATCTACGCCCGCTTGCTGCGGATTCCGGCCAAAAGCACGCCGGAATGACTGAGGTGGCGCAGACGCATCAACCCGGAATGACCGAGGTGGCGCTGCCGCATTGGGCCCGGGGTCGGCGTGTGCTGCGAGCACCTCCTGGATCGACGGCAGGGGGGTGCCCAGGTAGCCGGACTCGAGGCAGTAGTCGAGGAGCAGGCGGAGGTATTCCTTGCCGGTGGCGGGTGCCGGACGACCCAGCAGCGCATCGGTATTCGTCGTGTCGAACCGCAACCGGCGCGCGAAATAGCTCGTGTAGAGCGCGCCGATGCGCAAGTAGTACTCACGCTCGACCGGATCCAGGTCCGCCACCGCGAACGAGGCCGCCGGTACGAAGGTGGCCACGTGGAAGGACGGGTACTCGGCGAGCACGTCGGAAACCTCCCGCAGCGAGAGGGTGTCGCGACCCACGGCATGGAAGGTGCGGCCGTGGACCGCGCCGATATCGCGCACGACCGCGGCGACGACGTCCGCGACATGGTCGACCGGCGCCACCGACAGCGTGGCGTCGTAGCGCCCCGGCAGCGAGCGCAGCTTGCCCTCCACAATCAGCTTCACCACCGTGTACAGGTTCTTGTAGTCGCGGATCGCACCGGTGTCGGTGGCGCCGGTCACGATCCCGGGGCGCACGATCGCCCACCGCAGCCCCGGCGTGCCGCGCACCAGCCGCTCGGCGCGGAACTTGCTGTCCTCGTAGCCGTTTCCGAATTCCTGACCGGTGTCGAGATCGGCCTCGGTGACGGTCCCGCCGCGCATGCCGCAGACGTAGGCGGTACTCACGTGCACGAGCGGCACGTCCCAGCGCAGCGCCAGGTCGACGGCGTGCGCGGCGCCGCGCACATTGAGTTCCTCGTATTCCTCTGCGGTGGCGTCGAACGCGGTGGTGGCCGCGGCGTGCACGACCACTCCCACCCGACCCGCCAACTCGGCCTCGGCCGCGGCGGGCAGGCCGAAGCGCGGGCGCCGCACGTTACCGGTCACCGATACGACCCGGTCGACCGACGCGCCGTCGCTGCGGAGGATCTGCGAGTTCCGGTGCAGCACAGTGGTTACCGGTGTTCCGGCGGCGACCAGCCGGGCGGCCACCTCGGCGCCGACCAGCCCGCTGGCCCCGCTCACGAGCACCCCGCACCTCCCGGTCACCGAGCGCCCTCCTTGATCAGGGCGACCACATCGCCGACCCGCCGGACCCCTGCCAGCTGCTCGGGCCGGTAGCGCGGCAACTCGAAGGCGCGTTCCAGGACGACGGTCAGTTCCATCAGGCGCAGCGAATCGAAGCCGAGGTCCTCGACGAGTCGCCGATCGTCCTCCCCGGCGCGCGGTTCGGGAGCCATCGCCTCGATCAGTCGCCGAACCCGTTGCGCCACGGCGTCGTCCACGGTGGTCATCGCGGTCCTCCTTCCCGCAGATGCGGTTGCCTGCCGCCGGAGGTCAGCAGATCGCGGGCCTCGTCCAGCGGCAGATCGGTATCCAGGTAACCGGCGACGCGCAGCCAGTCGTAGCTGATGTCCAGGGTGCGCCGCCACTGCTCCCGCGAGTCGAACGAGGCCGGGAAGTCGTCGCCACCGACGTGGGCGCGCACCCGGGCCACGAGATCGTCGAGCCGAGCCAGCTCGGCCAGGGGATCGTCACCGGCCACGAGCGTCTGCGAAAAGTCTACGCGCCCGGCCGCTTCCACCATCCCTGGGAACTCCGCCCGGCCGCCCGCCGGACCCGGCAGCAGGCGGGCCAGTGTCCGGGCCGGGGCCACATCGGCCGGAAGGGGATGGATACCGTACGCGGACAACAGCATTCGCACACACATGGCCGCCAGCCGGTGCGCCGCGATATCGGCGACCGCGCCCTGACCGCCCTTCACCGCCCCGACGAGATCCTCCCGCGCGTTCTCCAGCACGACGTTCGACCACACCAGATCGAGCGCGCACGCGACGAAACGCGCGGCGGGCAGCGGCGACAGCGTTGCGATCGGCTCGGCGCCCTCCGGCACCGCCTCGCGTGCCGCTCCCGACAGCCCGAGCGCGGGCACGCCACGCCCCGGCGCCGGCGTGTAGGGCCGCAGCGGCTTGCACATCGCCAGCGCCGGGGTGATCGCCCCACCGCCGCGCCACTGCAGGCCCACCAGCCCGAGCCGCACGAATTCGGCCAACTCGGCCCCGATATCGCCGCGCTCTAGCACGTCCCGCACGGATCGCCGCAGCACGACCGACCGCCACGCCCGCCCGCCGCGCTCGGACAACACGAATACGTCACTGTCTCCCCGGATCACATGCACCCGCTCCCCGATGCCCCATGTCGTCACCCCGGGCACCCGAGCCAGCACCACGTGATCGGGATCGTCGACCACACCACAGGCACCGAATCCCGTTGCCAGAGTGAGTGTTTTGCTGAATGACGCCGAGCGGCCCACCGCGCGATAACGAGCGACCACCTCGCGCACGAACCGATCGTCGTCGCCTGCGCGCTCGGCGATCCGGTCCAATTGTTCGGGCAGCCATTTGGTTTCGACATAGGTCTCGCCCCGGCGGGCCGCCCATGCCTTCACCGCCTGCAGCAGCCCGTCGCGAGCCCACTCGTCGGCCTCCTCCCGTTCCCCCATGGCGTGCAGGGCGACCGCGTAGCGCAGCGCCTGCCGGGCGCGTTCGGACCACCAGTCGCCGAGGATCCGCGCGAACTCGTCCGGCGGCAGGGGCGACCGCAATTCGGTGATGTCGGGGCCTCCCGGACCGCTACGCAAGACGGTGCCGTGCAGGAACCGCTGGCAGCGGTTGAGTACGTCCTCGTCCAGCGCCGCCGGGCTGTCGGCCCCGGCGACCCGCTCCAGTTGGCCGCGCAGCTGCCCCGCCGAGCGGGTGCGCACCTCGACACGTCGGCCGTCGATGAACAGCACCGTGGGCAGCGTCGGCAGTTCCTCCGCGCCGGGGGTGACGGCCAGGAAGTCCACGTCCGAACCGGCATTGCCGAATCCCTCGGCGAGCGACCCCTCGAGCAGCATCGCCGAATTCTCCGCTACCGCAACCTGGTTCAGTGCCCGGCCGAGCAGGTCTTGTGCCGCTTCCACAGACAGCACCGGAGACCGTTGTGCGCCGTCACGCATCGGGCCGGGCGACTGAGTTCGCTCACCCACGTCCTCGTGCACCTCGGCCCCGTCCAGTCCGCCGTCGCGGAACAGCTGCCACATATGCCTGCGCCGGGGCTTGCCGCTCGACGTGCGCCGGATGAGCCCGCGCGGACCCGTGACGATCGTGACGGTCTGTGCCGGTCCGAGGGCGCCGCGAACAATGCTGCGGGCCTGCGCCGTCCAGGGCCCGGGCGCGATCTCGGCGAACAGCGCGACCCCCTGCGCCCCGGCATCGGCGAGCGCGACCGCGGCGAGCTTGCCCTTGGTGATCCCGGTTTCGCGCGCCACCCGCGACTCGATGTCCTCCATGAACACCGACCGCCCCCGCACCTTCAAGCTCGATCCCATCCGCCCGAGGACGAAAACCTCACCGCGATACCGGAATCCGGCATCACCGGTGCACAACCGACCGTCCTCGACGCGAGTTCCCCCGTCCGCCGCATCGGTGTAACCCAGGGCCACCGAATCGCCGGTCACCACCATCTCGCCGAGCGTTCCGTCCGGCAGCTCCCGCCCGTCCTCGCCGACGACCCGGACGATCGACTCCGCGGTCGAGTACCCGAGCCCGGTGATCCAGCCCGGACCCGTCACCCACCGGCCGTCGTCGAGGGCCGCCTCGTCCACCACCCGGATCGGCCGCCCGAAGCGCAGGCTCGCGGCGTCCAGGCGCAGTGCGGTCAGCGGCCGGTTGCGGGCCGAGGAGGACACCATCAGCGTCGCCTCCGCCAACCCGTAGGCGAGGGTGAACGCTCGGGCCGAAAACCCCTGGGGCCCGGCCAGTTCGGTGAATGACGCCAGATCGGCGACCTCGACCGGCTCGGACCCCACCGCCAGCGTCCGCCACCCGGACAGATCCAGCGCCGCGATCTGCTCGGGCGAAACCCGGTGCGCCACATAGCCGAGCGCGAAGGACGGCGAGGGCGAGTGCTGCGCGTGCGTCATCGCCCGCAGCCACCGCACCGGGTCGCGGATGAACTGGTCCGGGCGCATCAGATACAGGTCGCCCTGGTTGGTGACGGTGGTGAAGAACGCGCCCACCAGCCCCATGTCGTGGTACAGCGGCAGCCAGGACGCCATAGCCTCCCCGGCCCGCCAGTCGACCAGCCGGGTGATCATCGCGACGTTGTTGGCCAGATTCCGCCACGACACCCGAACCCCACGCGGCGTTCCGGTGGACCCGGAGGTGAACTGCAGCAGCGCACACTCGCCCGGCGCGCCGAACTCCCGCTCGGCCACCGGCTCCGGTTCCCCGACGAGCACCGGCTCGTCGGCGCGCCCCGCCTCCGACATCGCCCGGCGCACCAGCGCCTCCAGGTCCGCCGAGGTCACCACGACGTGCGGCCGCGCCTGTCGCAAAATCTCCGCGACGTGCGAGATGTACTGTGCGACATCGCCGAATGTCGGCGGCGCGACCGGCGTGAACACCCCGCCGCAGGCCCACACCGCGTAGAACGCCGCCACACAGGGGAATCCGGTCGGCATGATCACGCAGGCGCCGGTGCCGCCGACGAGCCCGGCGCCGCGCAGCTGCGCCGCCACCGCCCAGGCCAGGTCCGCCAGGTCCCGGTAGGACCGGAACTCCCAGCCGTCCGCCTCGTCGGCCAGGTGGATGCCGGTGCCGTCGGCGGGATCGGCCAACCAGCCCCGCACCCTCGCGATATCGTCGTCAACCTGCATGCGGATCGTCTCCTTCGGCCAGCACGGTGAGAGTTCCACCGGTGCCGTCGACCCGAACCCGCATTCCGGTACGAATTCTGGTGGTGGCGTCCGGCACCTGCACGACTGTCGGCACGCCGAGTTCACGGGCGACGATCGCGACATGGGTGAGCGGGCTGCCGCGCTCGATGACCAGCGCCGCGGCGGAGGGCAGCGCGGCCACCCACCCCGGATCGGTGCGGTAGGTGACCAGCACCCCGCCCGCGACATCCCGAGGGCGGTCGACCACGACCGCCGTCCCGGTACCGATCCCGGGCCCCGACGGCGTCCCGGTCAGCACCGCTCCGGCCATCGCGGCGGGCATATCGGTGACCGGCACCCAACCCTGCGCGGCCAGTTCGGCCCGCCCGAAACCCGGGCCGCGGGTGACGAAGCGTGCGGGTGCCACCAGCCGGGAGTCGCTGGCGCGCTGCTGCTTTCGGGCCGCGATCACCCCGCGCAGCGACTCGGTCTCCGCGCCCTCGTAGCAGCCGCGCAGTTCCTGCACCGTCAGCTGGAACACATCGGCGAAGTCGTCGATCACTCCCCGGGCGACCAGATCCCTGCCCATCGCCCGGATCATCCGCTTCACCATGCCGAAGGCGCGGGTGCGGCAGAACCGCAGTCGCTCCCGATGCGCGGCGCAGCGGCCGACCTTGCGGCGCAGTCGTTCGTACAGCGCGCGCCGCACACCGCGCAGCCGCGCGTCCAGATAGGCGTCCGCTTCACCGCCGCGCCGGGACCGTTCCTGCGGCAGCGCACCGCGCAGCAGTACGAACAGGCTCGCCGGATCCTCGCGCAGGTCCGGCGTCTCCAACTTCAGTTCGTCGATGCTGCGGTAGCCGTAGCGGGCGACGTAATCGTCCACGAGCGCGAGGAATTCGGTGCGACCGGCGGCCCGCAGCTCCGCGCGAACGCGTTCGGGCGCAACTTTCTCGACGATCTCGCGCAGCCCCGGATCCGACCGCACCACCTCCGCCATCGCCGCCATGGCGCGGGCCGGTTCGGCCGATTCCACGTCTTCCCCCGGGCTCGCGGCCGCATACAGGAACCATTCCGGCGCCTTCGGCAGCAGTAGCCGGGTCAGCACGTACAACAGGCCGGTGAGGGTCAGCAGAATGGCATCGAGCACCATCAGCGGGCCCCACCGCCGGACCAGTTCGCTATCCAGTTCGCGGTAGCGGGAGTAGGCCTGTCGCCCGGTCAGCTCGGCGTCATCGAGGGCGTCGAATTCGTCGTAGACGCGGTAGAACTCGGTCAGAAACCGCCGCATCATGGCGTCGATACCGGCGATGCGCCGCAGGTAGGTCGCCGTGGTTACCGTGCGCGACCACAGCCTCGCCGCCGGATTGGCAAAGGTGAAGGGGCGCAGCGTTTTCGCGACCTCGTCCGGCAGCGGCTCCGCGACGCCGAGCGCCGCCTCCAGCACGCGGCGGTTGAGCGGATAGCCCGGTGCGATGCCCACCATCCGATACCAGTGCAGCAGGTTGTAGTACACCCGGCCGTGAAAGGTGCCCAGCAACACGCCCGTCCAGGCGTCGGTCTGGCGCAGCTGACGCGGCGGCACCCGCAGCGACTCCGCGTACCCGCGGTAGACCCGGCCGTAGATGTCGGCGGCCGTGGTGAAGGTCAGCGGCGAGGTCAGGCCGTTGAAGCTCTCGATGATGTTGGAGTTGTCCCAGATTCGCAACTCCCCTGGCTCCAGCTGTTCACCGGCGCCGCGCAGCCGCACCCCTACCGCGGTGGTGATCGGCCGCGCCTGCAGCACCCACAGGCCCCGCTCATCGATCGCCCACTCGATGTCCTGCGGTGTGCCGAACGCCGACTCGATCCGGCGGCCCAGCTCGACCAGCTCCGCCACCTCGGCGTCCGACAGCGCCGCCTCCGCGCTCCGTTCGGCGGCTACCGGCACCGCCACGCAGCCGTACTCGCCGTCGGGACGGTACGCCGTCGTCTTCTCACCTCGCACCGACTCTACGACGGCACCCGAAATCCTGTCCACCACAATCGAATCGGCGTCGACGGCGCCGGATACGAGACCCTCGCCCAGGCCGTGGACGGCGCCGATCACGAGTTCGTCCGGCGCGCCGGTCATCGGGTTGGCCGTGAACAGCACGCCCCCGGCTCGGGCGGCGACGAGCCGCTGCAACACCACCGCGGGCGCGGCGGGCAGTGGCAGGCCGTGGGCGAAGGCGTAGCGGACCACGCGCTCGGAGTACGCCGAGGCCCAGCACGCCAGCACCGCCGCGCCGACCGCCGCGCCCCGCCGGTTCAGCAGCGAATCGAACTGGCCCGCATACGAATACCCCGCACCGTCCTCCACCGCAGCCGACGAGCGGACCGCCACCGCCACATCGCCGAGCCGCGCGCACGCCTCCCGGACGCGGTCGGCGACCACGGGCGGCAGCGCCGCCGCCAGGATGCGCTCGCGCAGTGCGGCGCCGCGCCGGAGCGCCTGATCCATATCGGCGGACTCGGTGAATTCCGCTGCCGCAGCGATTATTTCAGATCCCAGCTCGTGAAAGAGCGCTGATTCCAGCGTCACCCATTCCGGCACCCGGAATCCTGCCCGCCGCAGCCTCCACAGGCCGCTTGCCTTACCGCCGTAGGCGTCGGCGTCCCCGGTGTCCGGATCCAGCACGTGCACGGCACCCTCCCGTCACAGGCGCGGGCGCCGCCTGCGCGGCGGTTGCGCCGCGGGTTCTGCCACGGTATATCTGAAACATTCAACTTTCGGACGTCCCTCGACGGGACGGCCCGGAATACTCTTGGTGCGCAGGCGGTCACCACGGTGTTGTTCGGATATATCGAGTGTCATCCAGGTGCGTTAACGTACGCACCCCACGGATCCAGGATTCCGGATGGTCTGGCCGCTCGCCCGGCGCCCCGCTACGCTACGAGGGGCATGACGATCGGTGAAGGGTGTCTGTCGGCGTGAGTTGGTCTTTCACACCGGACGAGTTCGCACACATCTGGCGCGAGACCGACCTGGATCGCCATCCGTTTCCGCTCCGGATCCTCGAGACTCCCCGCACCGAAGACGAGGCCGATAGCCTGCGCCGCACCCTGCAGGTGCGGCTGCCGCTGCGCTCGGACCCCGATCTGTCCGCCTGCCTGCGCATTCTCGCCGCGCCGCAGACCCGGGTGGTGGCGATCGGCGGACGGCACGCCCCCGGCAGCGAGATCCGCGCGCTCGGCGCCGCCGTCTTCGACCATGCGGTGCTCGCCGTGCAGGACCCGGGGGGTTGCCCCGGCTTCGGCGGTCGCGTGCACATCTCGATCGGCCACAGAGCCAAGCTCGGCGCCCGGATCGCCGCACTGCTGCCCGACGCGCCGCCCGGCCGCGAACCGGCCCGTTCGGCGGCCGCCGCCGCGGTGCGCGACGAGGAATCCGTGGCCACCACCCGGCCGCCGGTGCCGCGCATCCGGCGCCTGCTGCTCGAGCCGCACACCGCCGAGGGCCATATACGCATCGAATCGCGCCTGGATCGCGCCGATCCGCCCACGCCGGTCTACTACACCTGGATCGACGTCGCCGACGACGGCCGCTACCTGATCCGCGCGGGCGAGGAGGTGCACGTGGTCCCCGCGTCCGCCCAGCAGATCGCGCAGCATCTCCAGAAGCGCATACCCCGGTGAGCGCCCACACGTGCTGACCGGAAACCGGCTGAGCGATTAGGCTGAGTCACGACCGACCGATCCGTAGGGGGTGCGTGCGCATGACGATCGAGGCGAGTCAGGCCGACATCGCCAGATTTCTGCAGGCGGCGCAGAGCGGCACCGTCCGATTCGATCCGGACGCGGCGCGGCGCTGCGCCGAGCTGTACGACCAGCAGATCGAGCGCCTGCGCCACCTGCAGCAACGCCTGGAATCTGCGTCCGACCTGCACGGCTTCGGGGGATTCTTCTCGGCGGAGCAGCTGCAGGCCGGATTCGCCCGCAAGGCGCGGGATACGGTCGCGCTGCTCGATCAGCACATCGCCGCCTCCTACCGGATGAAGGAGGGGTTCCTGATCAGCGCCGGATTGCACGAAGAGGCCGAGGCCGCCAGCGCCGCCGCCCTGCGCGCGCTCCCATCGAGGTTGGCGCGATGACCGCGGAGTTCCGGTACGGACCGCGACCGCGCGACACCGACCCGGAATACATCAGCGCGATGGAACATTTCGAGTCGATGCCGCACGAGCAGATCCACGCGGGCACCCAGCGGATCGATGCCGGGGAGATCCTGCAGGCATCGCTGGCATGGCTGGAGGGCGCGGGCACGCTCACCACCTTCATGCCGCTCACCAAGGGCAACGTGGACCGGGCGATCGATGCCGTCGGCTGGGACGGCGCCGCCGCCGAGGCCGCCTACGCCAGCAGCCGCGCCCTGGCCGAATCGGTCGAGGAACTGGCCGCGGTGATGGGCGAGGTGGGCGCGCGCCTGGGCGCGCTGGCGGCGGCCGCCGAGGCCGTCAAGCTGGCCGTCGTGCCGCCCGGCGACTCCGGCCCGATCGGCGCGATCGCCCGCATACTCGAGTCCGCCCGTGTCATCGAGGCGCAGGTGGCGCAGGAGGCGCTGCGCCAGGAGGCACTGCTGGCGATGAACATGATCTACAAGCCCGCGTACTCGGTCGCGGGCACCGGAGTTCCGGCCCTGCCCGACCCGCCGCCGCTCCCCGGCGCGGCTCCGGGGTCACCGTATCCCGCTGCCCCGCAATCGGTTCCGCCACCGTCGGCCAACGGCCCGAACTTGTCGCAAGATTCCACCCCCGACCAGTCGACCCCCGGGCGACCCACGCCCTCGGATCAGCCCCAGCCGCCCACGACTCCGGGCCAACCACCCGCCCCCGCCACCCCGGGGCAACCTCCAACCACCCCTGGCCAGCCCACGGATCCCACCCCGGGCCAACCCGTCTCCCCTCCCCAATCTTCTACGCCCCCAACACCTTCCCCTGGCCAGCCGCAACCATCCACGCCCACGGAGCAACCACCGCCGGGACAGCCTCAACCACCTACCTCCCCTGGGCAACCCGCGGAGCCCGCCCCCGGCCAGCCGAGCCCGGCGCCCCAGCCCCCAACGCCCGCAACACCTTCCCCCGACCAGCCCACGGCCACCATGGCGCCTCCCGCCCCGACCCCCGACCACTCCCCGGCGCCCGCACCGAATTCACCCGCCGCGCCCCAACCCCCCACCGGCACAACGGTTCCGGCACCTCCACCAGCCCCGGAGTCCTCGGCACCTCCTCCGCCATCGGCGATACCCGCCCCACCACCTCCTCCCCATTCCCCGACACCCGAACCCTCAACGGCCCCACCACCTCCAGCCTCACCCCCGGACCAACTCCCACCCGGCCCACCCCTCACCGACGAGGAGGGCCAACCCGGAGTCACCGGCCCGATCCCCGAAGAATCCCCATCCCCCAACGCCCCCGACCAACCCGGCGTCAGCCCGCCGAGCAACTGAGGCCCGCAACACCCTGCCACCGAGTTCCGCCCGCAACATCTCGACAGCCACCCGGTCGCCCGCAACGCCCCTACAGCCAACCCATCGCCCGCCACGTCCTTACAGTCATTCCGGCGGGCTTTTGGCCGGAATCTCTCGGTAGAGCCCGGCCGAAATGTGCCGGGATGACGAAGATCGTCGGGATCACGCGAAGGTCTGCGCCCCTACACCTTCACCAGGTCGTCGGCGTGAATTACCGGGCGCTGCATGCCTTCCGGGAGTTCGGTGGTGGAGCGGCCGGTCATGGTCTGGAGTTCGGTGCTGTCGTATTCGACGACGCCGCGGGCGACAACGCGGCCATCGGGGGCGATCAGATCGATGACGTCGCCGCCGTAGAAGCGGCCGCGGACGCCGGTGATGCCCGCGGCCAGCAGGGAGCGGCGGCGGTGTGCGACGGCCTGCACGGCGCCCTCGTCGAGCAGGACGGCGCCGCGGCTGTCGGCGGCGTGCCGGACCCAGAACTTGCGTGCCGACAGGCGGACCGGACGCGCGGCGAAGGCGGTGCCGACGGAGGCGCCGGTGAGCGCGGCGGCCGCGTCCGAGGCCGCGGCCAGCAGCACGGGCACACCGGCGTCGGCGGCCAGCCGGGCCGCGGACAGCTTCGAGGCCATGCCGCCGGTCCCGAGTGCTCCGCCGCTGCCCGCGATCACGCCGTCGAGATCGGCGCTGCTGCGCACCTCCGGGATGAACGCCGCCGCACCCTTGCGGGGGTCGCCGTCGTAGAGCCCGTCCACATCCGACAGCAGCACCAGCGCATCCGCGCCGACCAGGTGCGCCACCAGCGCGGCCAGCCGATCGTTGTCGCCGAAACGGATCTCCTCGGTGGCGATGGTGTCGTTCTCGTTGACCACCGCGACCGCGTGCAGCGACCGCAGCCGATCCAGCGTCCGCTGCGCATTGCGGTGATGCTCGCGGCGGGAGAAGTCCCCGGCGGTCAGCAGCACCTGGCCGACGGTGCGCTCGTAGCGAGCGAAGGAGGTCCCCCAGGCGTGCGCCAGCGCCAGCTGCCCGACGCTCGCCGCTGCCTGTTTGGTGGCCAAATCCTTTGGCCGCGAGGACAATTTGAGCGGGGCGATGCCGGCGCCGATGGCACCGGAGGACACCACGATCACGTCGGACCCGGCCCGCATCCGTGCCTCGACGGCATCGGCCAGCCGGTCCAGCCGCCCGGTGTCGAGCCCGCCCTCCAGGCTGGTCAGCGCCGACGACCCGATCTTCACGACCACGCTGCGCGCCGTGGCGATCGCCCGTCGCGCCTCGCTCAGCTCACGTCCCGAATCAACCTGCGTCATACCAGAACTCACTCTCACAGCACCGAAAAACGCCCGGTCCACATCCCGGCGGCCCCTCCGCGCTCCTGCCCGGTCCACATCCCGGCGGCCCTCCGCGCCCCTGCCCGAGCCATACTCCGGCGGCCCTTCGTGCTCATGCCCGGTCCTCGTCCTCCGAGACCAGGCCGCGGCGGACTCGGGAGGCGTGCTTGCGCTCGGCCGCCGAGATGCGCTCGGACTGGTCGATGCGGGGGTCGGTGCCGCGGCCGGTCATCACGGTGTCGACGCCGGCGGAGATCTGCGGCTCCCAGTCGAAGCTGATATCGCCGATGGTCACCGGGGCACCGGGCTCGGCGCCGAGCTTCGCCAGCCGCTCCTCCACGCCCAGGCGGGCCAGCCGATCGGCCAGGTAGCCCACGGCTTCGTCGTTGTCGAACTGGGTCTGGCGCACCCAGCGCTCGGGCCGCTCGCCGCGCACGATGAAACCGCCGGGCACGTCGGGATCCACCTCGACGGAGAAACCGCTCTCGCCCTTGACCACCGGCCGGATCACCGGCCGCTTCGGCGCCGCCTTCGGATGCGCCTCGCGATACTCGCGAACCAGGTCGGCGAGCGCGAAACTCAACTGCCGCAAGCCTTCCCGGCTCACCGCCGAGATCTTGAACACCGGCCAGTCGCGTTCGGTGAACTCCGGGGTCACCATATCGGCGAGTTCGTCGGCATCGGGTATGTCGGTCTTGTTGAGGATCACCACGCGTGGGCGGTCCGCCAGGTCGCCGAGCCCCGAATCAGCCTGCAGCGCAGGCTTGTACGCGGCCAGCTCGGCCTCCAGTGCGTCCACATCCGAGATCGGGTCGCGGCCGGGTTCCAGGGTCGCGCAGTCCACCACGTGCGCCAGCACCGCGCACCGCTCCAGGTGGCGCAGGAAGTCCAAGCCCAGACCGCGGCCGTCGCTCGCCCCGGGGATCAGGCCGGGCACGTCGGCGACGGTGAAGGTGGTGTCGCCGCTGGACACCACGCCGAGGTTGGGGACCAGCGTGGTGAACGGGTAGTCGGCGATCTTCGGCTTGGCCGCGGACAGCACCGAGACCAGCGACGATTTCCCGGCCGACGGGAAGCCCACGAGCCCGACATCGGCGACCGACTTCAGCTCGAGAACGAGGTCGCGTTCCTCGCCCTCCTCGCCGAGCAGCGCGAAGCCGGGCGCCTTGCGCGCCCGCGACACCAGCGCCGCGTTGCCGAGCCCGCCGCGCCCACCCCGGGCCGCGACGAACCGACTTCCGGCGCCGACCATATCGGCCAGCACCTCGCCGTCTGGGCCGATCACCACGGTGCCGTCCGGCACCTTCAGCAGCAGTTCGCCGCCCTGCTTGCCGTCGCGGTTGCCGCCCTCGCCGGGCTTGCCGCTCCCCGCCTTGGCGTGCGGGTGGAAATGGAAGTCCAGCAGGGTGTGCACATTGGGATCGACCTCGAGGATCACATCCCCGCCGTTGCCCCCGTTACCGCCGTCGGGACCGCCCAGCGGCTTGAACTTCTCCCGATGGACCGACGCACACCCGTGGCCGCCCTTCCCGGCGCGGACGTGCAGCACGACGCGATCGATGAACTTGGACATGGACCTGATCATCCTCCTTCTCGAACGGGTCGACTGGTCCTGCAGACGCGAAAACGGGCCAGGGTGTTCGTCACCCTGACCCGCTTCGAAGAGTTGTGGAAAGGCTCCGGCGCGGCTCAGGCCTGCGCCGGCTCCGGGACCACGATGTTGACGGTCTTGCGGCCACGCTTGCTGCCGAACTGGACCGCACCCGCCTCGAGGGCGAACAGCGTGTCGTCGCCGCCGCGACCGACGTTGACGCCGGGGTGGAAGTGCGTGCCACGCTGGCGAACCAGGATCTCGCCCGCCTTGACGGTCTGGCCGCCGAAGCGCTTCACACCGAGCCGCTGGGCATTCGAGTCGCGACCGTTGCGCGAGCTGGATGCACCCTTCTTATGTGCCATGTCAGAACTCCTCGTGCAGTGTCAATTCGGCATGATCGTGGCCCTACGTGGTTACGCAAGCTGCCGCCTCCGGGCCTGACCGCTCATGCCGGGGTTCGCACCCCTGGTCGGACTTACTTGATGCCGGTGACCTTCAGGACCGTCAGCTTCTGACGGTGGCCCTGACGCTTGTGGTAGCCGGTCTTGTTCTTGAACTTGTGGATGCGGATCTTCGGGCCCTTGGTCTGCTCGACCACCTCGGCGGACACCGACACCTTGGCCAGCTTGTCCGCATCGGTGGTCAGCTCGGCGCCGTTCACGACCAGCACCGGCGACAGCGACACGGCAGTGCCCGGCTCACCCTCGAGCTTCTCGACCTTCACCAGGTCACCGACCGCGACCTTGTACTGCTTTCCGCCGGTCTTGACGATCGCGTACGTTGCCATCGGTCGGCTACCCTCTTCCTCTACTAGTGCTCGGCACTGTGCTCACGCGGCCGGACTGCCGGATCGCACCGGAGACCGCCGCACGTCTGGTCTGGTAATCACGCCGCCTCGGCGCCTGGTGGGCTCTCGAACGGAACCGGCCCTGCTCAACAGCAGTCAGGCGACACAGCTAAGTGCTGTCACCGGGCAGCGACTGTCCAAGATTACAGGACGCCCACCCACCCAACCAAACCGCCCCCAAGCCCCACCCCCAACACACCCACCCCATCCTTCCCGCCACATCCACCGCCCGACCCACCTCCGACGCACCCACCACCCCAAGCCCCCACCCAGCCACTGCTTCACCCCCGACACGGCGACCGCCCCACGTCGAACAGGACCACCACCCCCCGCGGGCACGACCACCACCCCCCGCGGGCACGACCACCCCCACCTCCGGCGGCCTGCCCCCATCATTCCCGGCATGCTTTTGGACGGGATCCACACAGCATGCAGAGATTCCGGCCAAGAGCATGCCGGAATGGCGAAGTACCTGAGACATGCCGGATTGACGAAGTACCTGAGCCACGCCGGATTGACGAAGTACCTGAGAGATGCCGGAATAGCGAAGTACCTAAGACATGCCGGAATGGCGAAGTACCTGAGACACGCCGGAATGACTGAGTACGGGAAGTCACCGGACATGACGGTGTGCTTGGAACGCCGGACATGACGATGCACTCGGGCAACCCCGACACGACGCAGGCCCGCGCCGGGGCGGCGCGGGCCTGCGGTCGGATCGCTCTCAGTCGGACTGTTCCGGGGCTCCCGCGGCCCGGCCCGCCGCCCGGCGGCGCGGGCGACTGCGCGGCGCCACCTCCGGGACGGGGATGTCGGTGAGGTCGACGGACGGGGCCTGCTGTTCCGTGCTGGAGAGCACGAACACGGCACCCTCGGCGTCGGTGCTGGGGGCGGCGGTACTGCGCGCCACCCGGCGACGCCCGCGACGAACCGTCTCGGGAGCTTGCGCGCCGGTGGAGCCCGCCCCGGCTCCGCGGCTCGCCGCAGGTGCCACGGTCCCCGCCCCACCGGCACCCGAAGGCGCGGCAGTTCCCGATGTTGCGGCACCACCATCCGACGGAGCAGCCGCACTCGACGGCGCACCGGCATCAGACTGTGCAGCAGCGCCCGACGACCCCGCCGACACAGCCGTGCTCGATCCCGCAGCAGTGCCCGCCACATCCGCGCCCGTGGACGCAGCCGTGCTCACCACACCCGGACCCGATGTCGCGTCCGGACTCGAAGACCCCACCACGTCCGAAGAGGCAGCAGTGCCCGATGCACCAGCGTCCGAGGCGATGCCCGCACCGGACGATGTACCCGCACCCGACCCGGCAGCGGTGCCCGATGGCACAGCAGCATCCGACGAAGCAGCGACGTCCGACGTCCCCGCCACAGCGGTACCCCACTGCGCAGCGGTGCGCGACGCACCCGCGTCCGACCCGGCAGAAGTGCTCGACACACCGGCATCCGATCCGGAGGTAGCGCTCGACGCACCGGCATCCGGCCCGGCAGTGGGGCTCGACACACCGACGTCCGGCCCG
Organism: Nocardia thraciensis; assembly: GCF_054782435.1. Taxonomy (NCBI): domain Bacteria; kingdom Bacillati; phylum Actinomycetota; class Actinomycetes; order Mycobacteriales; family Nocardiaceae; genus Nocardia; species Nocardia thraciensis. Next base: position 44,287 of record NZ_BAAGSM010000011.1, on the reverse strand, counting down.
GTGGCGGCGTGCGAGGACACATCGGCGGCGGTGCCCGACGGTGCGGCCGCGGTGGCCGGGCGTGGGGTGGTCGGCGCGGTGGTGTCGGACGCTGTTGCGGTCGAGGCGCTGGCGGGCTCCGGCGATGGGCCGGAGGAGGCGGCGGCTTCGGCGCGGTCCGCGCTGCGGTCGCTCCCGCGCCGTGCCCGGCGACGCGAGCGGGTCGCGGGGCCCGAGGGCTCGCGGCCCGGCGCGCGGTCGGTTCCGGCCTCCGGCTCCGTCTGTGTCGCTGCCGAACTCGCCGCGCCCGGCTCCGCCGTCACGACCTCGAGCTCGGCCTCGGTGACGCCCTCGGACTGGTGCGCGGCCATTGCCAGCGCGACCGGGTGCGCCCGTTTGGCGGCCGCGTCCTCCTCGTGGTCGCCGTCTGCATGGGCGGTGCCGTTGGTGGCGGGAGCGGCGGGCTTGTCCTTTTCCTTCTCTTTGTCCTTGCGGCGGCGACGGCCCTCGCGACGACCCGAGCTGTCCTCGGCGGGCGCGGTCTCGACCGGATAGTTGTGCACGAGGATGCCGCGGCCGTGGCAGTGCTCACAGACGGTGGAGAACGCCTCCACCAGTCCGGTGCCCAGCTTTTTGCGGGTCATCTGCACCAAGCCCAGCGACGTCACCTCCGACACCTGATGCCGGGTGCGGTCGCGGCCGAGCGCCTCGGTCAGGCGACGCAGCACCAGGTCCCGATTGGATTCCAGCACCATGTCGATGAAGTCGACGACGATCATGCCGCCGATATCGCGCAGCCGCATCTGCCGCACGATCTCCTCGGCGGCCTCGAGGTTGTTGCGGGTGACCGTCTCCTCCAGGTTGCTGCCGCCCGCGCCGGTGAACTTGCCGGTGTTGACGTCGATCACCGTCATCGCCTCGGTGCGCTCGATGATCAGCGTGCCGCCCGAGGGCAGCCACACCTTGCGGTCGAGCGCCTTGGCCAACTGCTCGTCGATGCGGAAGCTGCCGAAAACGTCGACTGTGCTGTTGTCGTACCGCTCGACCCGGGCCAGCAGGTCCGGCGCCACCGTGCGGATGTAGTTCTCGACGGTCGTCCAGGATCGGTCACCTTCGATAACCAGCTTGGAGAAGTCCTCGTTGAACAGGTCGCGGATCACCTTGACCAGCAGGTCGGGCTCCTCGTACAGCGTCTTCGGCGCGCCCGAGCCGTTCTTGGACTGACCCTCGATGGTCTTCCAGGTGGCCTGCAGCCGCTCCACGTCGCGGGCCAGCTCGGTCTCGCTGACGCCCTCGGACGCGGTGCGGATGATGACGCCCGCGTCCTGCGGCACGATGTCGCGGAGGATCTCCTTGAGGCGCTTGCGCTCGGTGTCGGGCAGCTTGCGGCTGATGCCGGTGGACGACCCGCCCGGCACGTACACCAGGAAGCGGCCCGCCAGCGAGATCTGCGTCGTCAGCCGGGCGCCCTTGTGGCCCACCGGGTCCTTGGACACCTGCACCAGCACCGTGTCGCCGGGCTTGAGCGCCTGTTCGATCTTGCGCTCCTTGCCGCCGAGCCCGGCGGCCTCCCAGTTCACCTCGCCGGCGTAGAGCACGCCATTGCGGCCGCGGCCGATGTCGACGAACGCCGCCTCCATGCTGGGCAGCACGTTCTGCACCTTGCCGAGGTACACGTTGCCCACCATGGACGCCTGGCCGGTGCTGGTCACGAAGTGCTCGACCAGGATGTTGTCCTCGAGCACCGCGACCTGGGTCGTGGCGGACGCGTGGTCGTGCTGGTCGGGGAAGACCTTCTCGCGCACCACCATCACCCGGTCCACCGCCTCGCGGCGGGCCAGGAACTCCGATTCGGTCAGGATCGGCGGACGGCGGCGACCGGCCTCGCGCCCGTCGCGGCGGCGCTGACGCTTGGCCTCGAGCCGGGTGGAGCCGCTGATGCCCTGCACCTCGTCGCTGGCCGCGCGACGCTTGTTGCGCGGCTCGCGCTCATGCACGACGGTGTTCGGCGGATCGTCGTCGCTCGGCTCGGTGCCGTCGGAGTCGTCGCCCGTCTTGCGGCGCCGCCGCCGACGGCGGCGACGGCTGGAACCCTCCGGCACGACGCCGTCGTCCGCGTTGTCCTCGGTGGCGTCACCGTCCTCGGAGCCGGACTCGGCCGACTCCCGGTCGGTGTCGTCGGTGTCGTCGGAGTCGTTGTCGTCATCGTCGGAGTCGGAGTGCTGTTCGCCGCGGCCCCGGCCACGTCCGCGGCGACCGCGGCGACGGCGGCGCGAACGGCCACCGTCCTCGCCGTCGTCGCGGGACTGGTCGTCGTCCCACGTGCCGGACTCGGTCTCGGCCTCCTCGGCGGAGTTGTCCTCGGACCGCGGCTCGGCGGGCTTGTCCTCGGCGGGCTTGTCGGGCTTGTCCTCGCTCTTGGTCTGCCGCTCGACACGACGCTTGCGCCGCATCTCCTCGGCGGCGGTGGCATCCGGCGGCAGGAACAGCGGCGTGGCCACCACGGCGGGCGTCTCGAACACCACCGGCTCGGGGGCGGGCGGTTCCGGCGCGTGGAAGGGGCTGGTGAACAGCGACTGACTGGGGTGCGGCGGTTCGGCGGGCCGCCCGGACGACGCGGCGGACATCGGCGCGCCGTGGGAGGCGGCCCCCGAAGAGACCGACACCGCCTCGCCAGCATCGGCCGCAGTGGTCCGAGCGGACATCTCGGATGCGGCGCCGGAGGTCGCCTCGCCCGCGGCCTTCCCAGCGGTTTCACCTGCGGTCGTCCCAGCGGTGGTTTCAGCTGGCGTCCCCGCAGTTGCTTCGGTCGCGTTCTTTCCAGCCGACGCCTTCGCTGCGGACGCCCCGGCATTCGCTCCGACCGCGGACGCCCCCGGGTTCGCTCCGGCAGCACCCGTCCCGGCATTCGCCCCGGCAGCACCCGTCCCGACATTCGCCCCGGCAGCACCCGTCGCACCAGCCGCTTGGGCTGCGGCCGTTCCGGCGGTCTCCCCGCCGGCGGTCGCATCGGCCGCGGTCGGCTGCGCCGGATTCGGCGCGGTCCCGGCTACCGCGGGCGCGGCTGTCGCGGCGGCGGGACCGGATGACCCCGTCTCCTCGTCCGGGACGAGCGCGTCCCGGACCGATTCGGCGACCGTGCGGTCCAGGTTGGACTGCGGGCTGCGGGCCTCGGCGCCCAGTTCGGTCAGGTGGGCCAGGATGCGTCTGCTGGTGGTCCCCAGCAGCTTCGCCAGCGCGTGGACCCGGATTCGTTCGGGCAACTGCGCCGCCTCCCCTGCCCCGGCCGCCTCGTTCGAGGCGGGTTCACCATTGCTCTGCGACGTATCCTGCGGCTCTTGATCGGCCACGAAATCTCCTCGGGCCCCCGGGCGCGTCCCTCCCGTACGGGGAGTGACGCGGCCGACGCGGGGGCACTGTCCGTTCGCCTCACACCGCGGGGGCGCGAGGTCCTGTGGTCTCGCCCCGCGTGCCCCGTTATCACCTTGTCGTTCGTCGGTCGGGCTAACTGGTCACGCGGCGCCTGGCTGTTGGCTTCGACACCGGGACTCGAGCGCTCATCCAGCGTGCCGGCCGGACAGCCGAGTCTTGGAACCGTCCGGGGGCAGCGATGATCGGCGTCGAACCGCGATGCCATCGGGTGCTTTCGCCACCCACCGCAAACGGCGAGCGTCGATCACATCCGATGTCAGTATCCCATACCGTGCGCCGGGCCTCCGCCATCGACGCTCTCCTACGGGGGCTCCGGGCCCGTCCGGCCCAGGCCCGCGGCGCACTCGCACGACATCGCGCCCACCGTCGCAGCTCCCGAATTCGGCGCTCGGCGCGGTATCGCGGACCGGAACCGGGCCTGGCTACTGGGTGAGTTCGGGGAACCAGAGCGCGATCTCGCGCTTGGCGGATTCGGGCGAGTCGGAACCGTGGACGAGGTTGAACTGGGTCTCGAGGGCGAAGTCGCCGCGGATGCTGCCCGGTACGGCCTTCTCGACCGGGTCGGTGCCGCCCGCGATCTGGCGGAAGGCAGTGATGGCGCGCGGGCCTTCGAGGACGGCCGCGACCACCGGGCCGGAGGTGATGAACTCGATAAGCGAGGCGTAGAAAGGCTTTTCGGCGTGCTCGGCATAGTGGGCCGCGGCGACCTCCTCGGAGACCTGCTTCCGCTCCAGTGCCGCGATCTTCAGTCCCTTGCGCTCGATGCGGGTGATGACCTCACCAATCAGGCCCCGGGCCACGCCGTCGGGCTTGATGAGTACCAACGTCTGCTCAGTCACGGCGACACTGTAACCGGCCTGCGCACGGTATTCCGAACCGCAGCCGTCAGGAACCCTGCTGCGTGCGCTGGCTGGGCAGCATGCCCTGGTCCATGCGGCGCTTCACGTCCGAGCGCAGCACCAGGATGAACGCCCAGACCGCGGCGAAGATCACTCCGATGGCCAGCAGCGAGGCGTGGAGGAACCCGCCCAGCAGCACCACCACCTGCAGCCCCAGGTTGAACGGCACCGCCCACGGCCGCCGCTGCAGTCCCGCGCCGAGGATCATCAGCACCGCCAGGCCCACCAGGAAGATGATCGACCAGGGGCTGAGCCCGCCGCCGACGGCCGCGACCACCGGCAGCGCCAGCAGCACCGTGATGGCCTCGAGGACGAGCGCCCCGGCCATGACGCCGCGCAGCCCCTTCCACGGATCGGTGGCGGGCGGCGGCACGGCTTTGTCGGTCATGCGGGATCCTTTCCGAACAGGGAGCGCGCGGCCCCCGCCGTGACGACCGAACCGGTGATCACGATCCCCGCGCCGGACACCGGCTCCCCGGATTCCCCGGCCTCCTCCGCGATCGCGATCGCGGATTCGACGGCGTCGGCGAGGGTGGTGGCGGTGACGACGCGCTCGTCGCCGAAGGTCTGCACGGCCAGGTCGGCGAGGTCGTCGACGGCCATGGCGCGCGGAGAACCGTTGGTGGTGACCACGATCTCGTCGAACACCGGCTCCAGTGCCCGCAGGATACCGGCGGCGTCCTTGTCCGACAGCACCGCGACCACACCGACCAGCTTGCGGAAGTCGAACTCGTCGGTGAGCGCGGCGGCCAGCGCCCGCGCACCCGCCGGATTGTGGGCGGCGTCGAGGAAAATGGTCGGCGCGCTGCGCATGCGTTCCATCCGGCCGGGGCTGATCGCCGTCGCGAATCCCGCACGGACGGCGTCGATGTCGAGCTGCTTCTGCGCGCCCGCGCCGAAGAACGCCTCCACCGCGGCCAGCGCCACCACCGCGTTGCGGGCCTGATGCTCGCCGTGCAGCGGCAGGAAGATCTCGTCGTACACCCCGCCCAGCCCTTGGATTTCGAGCACCTGCCCGCCGACGGCGACGCGCCGCGACAGCAGCCGGAACTCCGCGCCCTCGCGGGCCACCGCGGCGTCGGTCTCGACGGTGCGCCGCAGCAGCACCTCCATCGCCTCCGGTTCCTGCTCGGCGATGATGGCCACGGTCTCGCGCGGGACCAGCGGATCCTCGGCGGCCGTCTTGATGATCCCGGCCTTCTCCCCCGCGATCGAGGCGAGATCCGGGCCCAGATAGACGGTGTGGTCGAGCCCGATCGGGGTGATCACCGCGACCTGGCCATTGATGACGTTGGTGGCGTCCCAGGCGCCGCCCATCCCGGTCTCCACCACCGCGACGTCCACGGGCGCCTCCGCGAAGGCGGCGTAGGCCATCGCGACCAGCACCTCGAACTTGCTCAGCCGCGGCCCGCCCGCCGCCTGCGACTGCTGGTCGATCATGTCCAGGTACGGCTGCAACTCGCGATAGATCTCGACGTAGCGGGCGGGGCTGATCGGTTCGTTGTCGACGGCGATGCGCTCGGTGGCCAGCTGCAGATGCGGGCTGGTGAAGCGGCCGGTGCGCCGGTGCAGGGCGCTCAGCAGCGCGTCGATCATGCGGGTGACCGAGGTCTTGCCGTTGGTGCCCGCGACATGGATGGCCGGATACCCGTGCTGCGGCGAGCCGAGCAGGTCCATCAGCGTGGCGATGCGAGTCAGCGACGGCTCGATCTTGGTTTCGCCCCAGCGCCGGTCGAGTTCGGCCTCGACCAGCGCCATTTCGGCGAGGTCGACCGGGGACGGGCCGGAGTGCAGGCGCTGCTCCCCGCCGCGCTGCCGCTCCGGCTCGGCGTTCGCGCCGTCCTCGCCCGCGCTCACCGGCCCGCCTTGCCGATCTCGTCGAGCCGCGCGGAGATGCGCGCCACTTCGGATTCGGCGACCTCTCGGCGGTCGCGGATCTTGGCCACCACCTCGTCGGGCGCCTTGGCCAGGAATGCCTCGTTGCCGAGCTTCGCGGCGGTGCCCGCCAACTCCTTCCGCGCGGCCGCCAGATCCTTCTCCAGGCGGCGGCGCTCGGCGTCGAGGTCGACGGTGCCGGAGGTGTCGAGTTCGACGGTCACGGTGGCGGCCGACAGCCGGACCTCCACCGAGGCGGTGGCCGAGAAGCCGTCGCCGGGCTCGGTGAGGCGGGCCAGCGCCGCGATCTCGGCGTCCAGACCGGTCAGGTCGGCGGTGTCGACGCCGACCAGCCGGGCCGCCACCTTCTGCTTGTCGGTGAGGCCCTGATCGCTGCGGAAGCGGCGGATCTCGGTGATCAGCTTCTGCGCGTCGGCGATGCGGCGGGCGGCGCGTTCGTCGGCGGCGATCCCGGAGGGCTGCGGCCAGGCGGCGACCACCACCGATTCGCCGCCGGTGAGGGCCTTCCACAGCGTCTCGGTGACGAACGGGATCACCGGATGCAGCATGCGCAGCAGCGCGTCCAGCACGCTGCCGAGCACCACGCGGGTGCGCTCGGCGCGCTCCTCCGACTCGGCGAACTGCACCTTCGCCAGCTCCAGATACCAGTCGCACAGCTCGTCCCACGCGAAGTGGTACAGCGCCTCGCAGCCCTTGCCGAACTCGTAGCGGTCGAAGGCCGAATCCACCTCGGCGCGAACCTCTTCCAGCCGATCCATGATCCAGTGATCGGCATCGGTCAGCGTGTCCCTGGCCGAGACCTCCCCCGAAACCGCACCATTCATCAATGCGAACTTCGTCGCGTTGAACAGCTTGGTGATGAAGTTGCGCGACGCCTGCACGTGCGCCGGGCCCACCGACAGGTCGCTGCCCGGCTGCGCGCCCCGGGCTAGGGTGAATCGTGTTGCGTCGGCGCCGTATTCGTCGATCCAGTCGAGCGGATCGATGCCGATGCCCTTCGACTTGGAGTACTTGCGGCCCTGCTCGTCGCGAATCAGGCCGTGCAGGAACACATCCCGGAACGGCACCTGCACCGCGCCCGAATCCTTGCCCGCCGTGATGGCCGGGTCGTCGGCGACGAACATGCCGAACATCATCATCCGCGCCACCCAGAAGAACAGGATGTCGTAGCCGGTGACGAGCACGCTGGTGGGATAGAACTTCGCCAGCTCGGGGGTGGCGTCGGGCCAGCCCATGGTGGAGAACGGCCACAGGCCGGAGGAGAACCAGGTGTCGAGCACGTCCGGGTCCTGCACATAGCCCTCGGGCGCCCGCTCGTCCGGTCCGACGCAGACGATCTCACCCTCGGGGCCGTACCAGATCGGGATGCGGTGGCCCCACCACAGCTGGCGCGAGATGCACCAGTCGTGCATGTTGTCGACCCAGGCGAACCAGCGCGGCTCCTGGCTCGCCGGATGAATCACGGTGTCGCCATTGCGAACCGCGTCCCCGGCGGCCTTGGCCAGCGATTCGACCTTCACCCACCACTGCATCGACAGTCGCGGCTCGATCGGCTCGCCGCTGCGCTCGGAGTGGCCGACGCTGTGGCTGTAGGGGAACTTGCGGCCGACCACGCGGCCCTCTGCCTCGAGCCGTCCGCGGATCTTCGCCCGCGCCTCGAACCGGTCCATGCCGTCGAATTCGGTTCCGGTACCGGCGATCCGGCCGGTCTCGTCCATGATCGTCGGCATCGGCAGGTTGTGCCGCAGGCCGATCTCGAAGTCGTTGGGGTCGTGCGCCGGGGTGATCTTCAGTGCGCCCGTGCCGAATTCGGGATCGGTGTAGTCGTCGGCGATCACCGGGATCTGGCGGCCGGTGATCGGATGATACAAGGTGGTGCCGACGAATGCCTTGTAGCGCTCGTCGTCCGGGTGCACGGCAACGGCGGTGTCGCCGAGCATCGTCTCCACGCGGGTGGTGGCCACGATCACGTGCGGCTCGTCGTCGTTCAGCGAGCCGTAGCGCAGCGACACCAGCTCGCCGTCCACGTCCTCGTATTTGACCTCGATATCGGAGATGGCGGTGCGCAGCTCCGGCGACCAGTTCACCAACCGCTCGGCGCGGTAGATGAGCCCGGCGTCGTAGAGCCGCTTGAAGATGGTCTGCACCGCCCGCGAGAGGCCGTCGTCCATGGTGAAACGGTCGCGGCTCCAGTCCACGCCTTCGCCGAGCCGGCGCATCTGGCCCTGGATGGTGCCGCCGGATTCGCGCTTCCAGTCCCAGACCTTATCGATGAACAGCTCGCGGCCGAAGTCCTCCTTGGACTTGCCGTCGACGGCGAGTTTCTTCTCCACGATGTTCTGAGTGGCGATCCCGGCGTGGTCCATGCCGGGCAGGAACAGCACCTCGCAGCCCTGCATGCGCTTGCGGCGGGTGAGCAGATCCATGAGGGTGTGGTCGAACGCGTGGCCCATGTGCAGATTGCCGGTCACATTCGGCGGGGGCAGCACGATCGAGTACGGCGGCTTGCCGCTGGCGGCGTCCGCGGTGAAGTAACCGGCGCCTACCCAGCCCTCGTACAGGTCTGCCTCCACGTCGCTGGGATTCCAGCTCTTGGGGAGGGCGTCGGCACGATCACGTGGGTTCTCAGAGGCTGTGCTGGTCACCGTGAGATTCTAAGGACTGGGGTCAGACAGTCGAAGGGCGGGGTTTTCGGCGGATGAGGGACACCGAAAACCCCGCCCACGACATTGAGACTACCGCCGATCTCGGTCACCTCGACCAATCCATATGCAATTCTCAGGTTTTGCCCGAATCCGTTGCGTAGGTGCGACTTTGCCCCTCAGTTCCGGTTCAGGAAACAGCCCAGATCTCGGGTCGCGAGTGTGTGCCGCAGCACAAAAACAGGCGCGGATTCAGCCGATTGTCGAATCTTCCTCCATCAGGTCGGCATTCAGCGCAATGGCGGCGGCCGGGGCGCCAGCGGCGGTCGCACGCCCGCGATCTCCGGCAGGCCGGTGGCGACCAGCACCCGCCCCGACCGCAACGCCCGGCCGCCCGCCAGCCGCAGCTCGAATTCCGGACCGGAGCCCGCCGCGCCGATCGCCCGATCGTCGATCAGCTCGACCCCGTACCCGGCGGCCAGCAGTTCGGCGGGCGACATCCCGTCCCGGGACAGAAGGCCCTGTATATGGTCGGCCGGAGCATTGCGCGGCTGCCCCGCACCGGCGATTTCGGCAAGCAGTGTTGCCGTTTTCGGGACGACTCGAATCTTCTCCCACGCCGTGTTTCCGGGCACGAAATCAGGGTCTTCCCTGTTGCAGAACGGGTTTCCAGCCGGGACGCTGGAAGAGGTGAACCCTCCGCTCGAAATCGGCCAGCTGCGCTCCCCCGAACCGCACGTCGTCACCCCCGATACAGTGCACGATCTACGGGGCCGTGACGTCGACGAATTGCGTTATCCCGCAACGTCGGCCGTGATCTTCACGGGGGTTCCCGGCGCGGGCAAGAGCACCGCGCTGCGCCGCCTGTTCGGCGATGTGGGCACGGCGGTGGCGGCGGTCGAGCACGGCGGCGCGACCCTCGTGGACTCGCAGCAGTCCCGCAACTGGTGGCATTTGCGGCTCGGGTGGCTGCCGTACGCGCTGTGGTTGCCGATCGTGCATCTCACCCACTACCGCCGCATCCGCCGAGCGCTGCACGGGGCTCGCACCCCGGTGGTGGTGCACGACTGCGGAACTCGCCGATGGGTTCGCCGTCTGATCGCGTCCTGGGCCGCGCAGGGGGGCCGAGAGGTACACATCATCATGATCGACGTCGCCGCCGAGGCGGCGCAGGCCGGGCAGCGCGCACGCGGTCGCCGCGTGAGCCGGATCAGCTTCGCACTGCACTACAGCCGCTGGCGGCGGATCGTCGGCCGCGTCGCCGACGGGACCGCGCCGCGTCCTGTTCCCACCTCCGTGGTCGTGCTCGATCGCACGACGGTCTCCAAGCTGCGGGCGATTTCGTTCATTTCCTGAGTGCCTCGAATCCGAGCCTGGCGGGGCCCCGGCGTTGCTATCGTCTCGCCATGTCCGTCCGCGTCGCCCCCGTCACACCGGCGGAATTGAGCGCGGACGATCAGGAACGGCCCGCGCGGCCGCTGTCCGGAATTCCGGAGCGCATGGTCGCCGTCGGCGCGTTCGCGCTCGCGGTGCTCGCACTGTGGCAGGTGTTCCGGCCCCTGCCCCAGGGCAGCCAGTACTACCTGGTGCTGTTCCTGGCGGGGGCGCTGCCGCTGGTGTTCGTGTCGTACCGGTCCGGGGTGCGGTGGCTGGATCGGCGCGCGGGACCGGGGCCGCTCGATTGGGCGCTGGCCGCGGTCGCGCTGGTGGTGTGCCTGTATCCCGTGCTGCCGTGGGCGATCGGGACCGGCGGCGGCGGATACGACGCGTTCCTGGACCGGCAGGGGCTGCTCGAGCCGGTCGACGTCGTGCTGGGTGCGGTGCTCCTGCTGTTGATCCTGGAGGCCTGCCGCCGCACCACCGGATGGGTGCTGCCCGGGGTGTGCCTGCTGTTCCTGGCCTACGGGTACTACGGCGGCCTGCTCCCGCAGCACTGGACCATCGCCCACGCCGGGCTGAACTTCGATCAGGTCGTCGACGCCCTCTACAACTCCGGCAGCGGGTTCTACGGGACGCCGCTGGACGTCGCGGCGACCTACATCGTGTTGTTCACCATCTACGGCGCGGCACTCGAATTCTCCGGCGCCGCACAGTATTTCGTCGACCTTTCGGTGGCGCTGTTCCGGCGTTCACGCAGTGCGGCGGGACGCACCGCGGTCGCCTCGGGTTTCCTGCTGGGCACCGTGTCCGGATCCGGCACCGCGACGGCGGTCAGCGTCGGCGCGGTGACCTGGCCCATCCTGCGGCGCGCCGGGTACCGGCCGGAGCAGGGCGCGGGGCTGCTCGCGGCCGCCGGGGTGGGCGCGATTCTCTCGCCGCCGACGCTCGGGGTCGCGGCCTTCATCGTCGCCGAGTACCTGAACGTCTCCTACCTGACCGTCCTGGGCTGGGCCACCATACCGACCGTCCTGTACTACCTGGGAATCTTGTTGGCAGTCGAGATCGACGCCCGTCGCCTACACACCCCAGGCGCACTACACGACCTCAGCAAAACCCCACCCCCGCCACACTCGGCCCACGACCCCACCGAAGCCGCCCCGCACTCGGCGCACGAACCCGGCGACACCGTTCCCACACCGCGCTCGGCCCACGATCCCGGCGACACCCCGGCCGCGTCGCGGACGGTGTGGAAGTTGCTGGGGCTGTTCGGGTATCACTTCTTGTCGTTGGTTGCGATCGTGGCGCTGTTGTTGATCGGGGTCAGTGCGACCCGGGCTGTTGTGTATGCGACCGTGCTCACCTTCGTGCTGGCGATCGTTGATCGCCTGGTGCGCCGGAGAATTTCGCCCGCCGCGAGCCGAATCTCCGTGGGCGGGTTCGTCGCCGAGCTGCTGCGGACACTGTCGGCGGGGGTGCGCTCGGCGCTGCCGGTGGTGGCGGTGTGCGCGGCGGCCGGGGTGATCACGGCCATGACCACCAAGACCGGGCTCGGCGCCCAGCTCGCCTCGCTGCTGATCGAGGTCGGCTCCGCGCTGTCGGACAACGCAAGCGTGGTGCTCGCCTGCACCGTCGTGCTCGCGGCGGTGGCGCTGGCGCTGCTCGGCCTGGCGGTGCCGGTGACGGCCTCGTTCGTGATCGGCTGGGCGATCATCGGCCCGGCGCTGATCCAGCTCGGGGTGCCCGCGCCCGCCGTGGCCATGTTCACCTTCTACTACTCGGTGCTGTCGGAGGTGACGCCGCCGACGGCGCTGGCCGCGGTCGGCGCCTCGGCCATCACCGGCGCCCGCGCCGTCGCCGCCATGTGGCAGGCGCTGCGCTACGCGCTGCCCGCGTTCCTGGTTCCCGTCGTGTTCGTGCTGACCGACTCGGGCGAGCATCTGCTCGGGCGCGGCGCGGTACTCGACGTGCTGGCGGTCTCGGCGGTCACGGCGCTCGCGGTGGCGGCGCTCGCGGTCGCCACGGGCGGCTGGATGTACGGCATCGGACCGGCGGGGCCCGCCGCCCGGATCCTGGCCGCCGCGGCCGGGCTGACGCTGCTGTACCCGAGCCCCGTCACCCTCGCCGCCGGACTCGCGCTGCTCGCCGGTGCGGCCGCGGCGGCCCTACGCACGCGGCGCCGGTCGGCGATCCGCTCGCTTCCCGCCGGAGGAGAATGACATGAGAAGAGCCGCAATCATTGTCGTCGCGGTGGCGGTGTCGGCCGCGCTGCTCAGCGGATGCGGTGGCAGGCGTGACAGCGCCAGCACCGACTCCGGGGGAACGGTGACCTGCCAGGTGTCGCAGGAGGTGCGGGTGGGCATCGCGACGGGCAATGCCACCGGCGTCTACTTCGCGCTCGGCAACGCCTACGCCGAGCAGCTCGCGGCGGCCACCGACGGCAAGGTCAAGGCCACCGCCGCGGAGACCGGCGCCTCGGTGCAGAACATCCAACAACTGGTCGCCGGTACCTATCAGGTCGCCTTCTCGCTCGCCGACACCGCCGCCGACGCCGTGCTCGGCACCGGCGGCTTCGACGGCCGCAAGCAGCCGGTGCAGGCACTGTCGCGGATCTACACCAACTACACGCACGTGATCGTGCGTGAGGGGGCCGGTATCAACTCGGTCGCCGACCTGCGCGGCAAGCGGGTGTCCACCGGGTCGCCGAAGTCCGGCACCGAGGTGATCGCGAATCGGCTGGTGGCCGCGGCGGGCCTGAACCCCGATACCGATATCGCCGCGCAGCGACTGGATCTGACCAAGACCGTCGACGGGATGAAGGACGGCTCCATCGACGCGATGGTGTGGTCCGGCGGCCTGCCCACGCCCGGCGTGACCGACCTGTTCACCACCGCGCGCGACCGCGTGCGGTTCCTCGACGTGTCCGGTCAGCTCGGCGAACTGCGCAAGATCAACCCGGGCTACGAGCAGGGCGTGATCCCGGCGGCGGTCTACGGCCTTGGCGCCGACGTCCCGACCATTGTGGTCCCCAACCTCCTCCTGGTCCGCGACGACCTGGACGCCAACCTCGCCTGCGTCCTGACCCGCACCCTCTTCGACCGCAAACCCCAACTGGAACAAGCAAACCCGGCTGCCAAAGGCATCACCAAGGAAACCGCGCGCAACACGGCCCCGGTGACTCTGCATCGAGGTTCAGAAGTCGCCCTCGGCTGAATTCCCCCATGCTATTCGCCGGGAACGGTCAGGGTACGTGGATCTGTTGGGCGGCGGGTAAGGCGTGGAAGGTGGCGGGGAGGGTGCCCGCGGGGTCGCCATCGGCGGTTACCGGGGCGTTCGGGGCGGTCAATGTGATTGTGGCGGCTCGGTATTGGGTGACGGCCGGGTGGTCGATGCGTTTTCCGGAGGAGAGGGCGGGGAGCATGCGCAGCATTTCGCGGCGGGACATGACACCCACCACGGTGAGGTCCAGCAGGCCGTCGTCGACCGTGGCGTCCGGGCAGATCATCATGCCGCCGCCGTAGGTACGGGTATTACCGACCGCCACCATCACCGCGTCCGTCTCGACCACGGTGTCACCGGGCTCCCCTGGCACACCGGACAATTCGATCCGGTACGGCACGGCCAGGCCGCCCGCCAGCTCGGCGAGGGCGGCGAAGGTGTAGCGCAGCGAGCCCTTGGGGCGGCGCATCCGGTTGGCGCGCAACGTCACCCGGGCATCGAAGCCGGTGCCGGTCACTGTCGCGAACCGCAGCGGCCCGCCGTGTTCGGCCGTCACCATCTCGGATTCGACCGTGCCGAGATCGATCGACCGGGTGCGGCCGCCGAGCACGATATCCGCGGCCGCGACCGCGTCGTCGTCGGGAATGCCGAGTTCGCGGGCCAGGTCGTTACCGGTGCCGCCGGGCACCAGCCCCAGCGGCACACCGGCTTCCGCGAGCGCCCGCAGCGTCAGGCACACCAGCCCGTCCCCACCGGCGCAGACCACCGCGTCCGGGGCCTCGCCTCGGTTCCCGACCGCCGCGCGGACGAGATCGACCGATTCCGCGGCCGTCGCGCCCCGGATCTCGGTGACCTCCACCCCGCGCTCGGCGAACCGCGCCCGGGCCGCGGCGGCGGCCCTCAGTCCCCGCCCCTGGCCGGACAGCGGGTTGGTCACCAGCAGTACCGATTCGATCGCGCTCACGATTGTCCACCCGTCACCGCGTCACTCGATGGAATCAGCTTGCCCGGGTTGAGGATTCCGGTCGGGTCCACCGCCTGCTTGACCGCCGTCAGCACGCGTACGCCCAGGTCGCCGATCTCGTCGGGCATCCAGGGCCGGTGGTCCTCGCCGATGGCGTGGTGGTGGGTGATGGTGCCCGACGCCGCGACGATGGCGTCGCCCGCCGCTTGCTTGGCCCGCAGCCACTGGGCGATCGGATCCTCGAGCTGCTTGGCCACGACGGTGAAGTAGAGCGACGCGCCGGTCGGGTAGGTGTGCGAGATGTGGCACATCACCAGGGCCGAGGTGCCCTGGGCGGACAGCGAATCCGTCAGCGCCGCCGTCACCTTCGCCTTCAGCTCGGCCAGGTTCGACCAACTGGTCGCGGTTTCCAAGGTCTCGCAGAGGATTCCGACATCCAGCAGCGCGTCACGCAGGTACGGCGCGGCGAACCGGCCGTGCTCCCACTCCCGCGCCGGTTGCTCGCCCAGCGCGGCGCCGCCCGCCGCCTCGAGCAGGGCGCACGCCTCGGCGCCGCGCGCCGCGACATGGGCCGCGGCGCCCTCGAATGTGGTGATCGCCAGGCAGCCGGTCACCGCGGCGCCGCCCACGTCGCCGGAACGGGCGAGGTTGAGCCCGGTCTCGGTCTCGTCGGACAGGCGCAGCACGGTCGGTGCGGCGCCCGCCTGCACCACGGTGCGCAGGGCCGCCGCCCCGGTCGCGAAATCCGGGAACGACCACGCCTGGTACGCAACGGTTTCCGGGGCCGGGTGCACCCGCAGCGTCACCTCGGTGATGATGCCGAGGGCGCCCTCGGATCCGGAGAACAGCTCGCGCAGGTCCGGACCAGCCGCCGAGGCGGGGGCGCGGCCGAGATCCAGTGTGCCGCTGGGGGTTGCGATCCGCAGCCGCTGGATCATGTCGTCGAACCGGCCGTATCCGGCCGACGCCTGCCCGGACGAACGGGTCGCCGCGAAGCCGCCGATGCTCGCGAACTCGAAGCTCTGCGGGAAGTGGCCGAGCGAAAGACCGTGCCCGGCAAGGAGTTTCTCCGCCTGCGGGCCGGTGAGCCCGGCGCCCAGGGTGACGGTACCGCTCACCGTGTCGACATCGGCCACCGCGTCGAGGCGCCGGAGATCCACGGCGACAACGCAATCGAAGCGCCCCCGCGCGGGGTCCACGCCGCCGACCACGCTGGTCCCGCCGCCGAAGGGCACCACCGCGATCCCCGCTTCGGCACATCGGATCAGCAGCGCCTGCACCTCGTCGTGGTCGGCGGGGAAGACGACGGCGTCGGGGGCGTCCTGCGGCCCGTCGGCACGGCGACGCAGCAGGTCGGGGGTGCTCTTGCCGCCCGCGTGCAGGAGCCGGTCCCGGTGGTCGACCGACACGTGACCCGCGCCGACCACCGAGGACAACTCCGCGAGGCGGGCCGCCGTCAGCGTCGACTCGCGAAGCGGCACCTCGCCCTCGTCGCGACGAGCCACCGACTCACCGGACACCCCGAACACCTGGGCCAGCAGCGTGCGGATCCGCTCCGAAAGCGGAGCGTGACCGGCCGGAATGCCCCAGGCGTCCCACACCATGTTCGGGCGCGACCCCGACCCGCCCGGCATTCCCGACGAGGACGTCTGCTGCTGAGTGTCGACCATGCGTTACAGTGTGACATAGAATGTCAAGCAGTAACGACAGACCCGGCCGACCGGCACGGTCGCGCCCACAACCCGGCGGTGACACTGCGATGCACACGACCGATGCCGACGAGCTGTCGGCCATCGACCTGGCGATCCTCGATGCGGGACGGGCCTGCGTCGAAGAATTCGGGGTTCGCCGCACCACCCTGACGGAAGTGGCGCGCCGCGCCGGGGTGAGCCGCCCGACGGTGTACCGGCGCTGGCCCGATACCCGCTCGCTGATCGCCCAACTGCTGGTGCGCGAGATGCGCGGCATCGTCGGACGGACCATCCCTACCGGCGGGAGCGCGCGCGCCCGCCTGGTCGAGGGCGTGGTGTCCGGCGCGGCGACCCTGCGGGCGAATCCGTTGTTCGCCAAGATCTTCCGCACCGACACCGACCTGATGCTGACCTATGTCTTCGGCCGCCTGGGCCGCAATCAGCGCGAGCTGATCCTGCTGTTCGCCGCCGTGATCCGCGAGGGCCACCGCGACGGCTCGATCCGCGCGGGCGACCCGGAGCACCTGGCCACCATGCTCCTGCTGATCGGACAGTCCGCGGTCCAGTCCGCCGGAATGGTCGGCAGCCTCCTCGACGAACAACACCTCGACGCCGAACTGGCCCGCGCCGTCGACGGCTACCTCCTCCCCGAAGACGGAGACCGCCTCGCATGACCGTCCCCGCCCCGTCCCCCGCACCCTCCCAGGGCCCTGCGAAGGGTGCGCGAACAGGCGAAGAGTGCGCCGACACCGTCGCACCACGGACGGTTCAAGCCCTCGACGCGAAGACCGGACAGGGCGACGCGATCACGCACCCCGGGCACGTTCCCGCACTCGTTCCGAGCGCTGTAGCGAGTGCGGGAACGTGGGCGGGGTGCGTGAGTGACGGTGTATCCCACGGTGTGAGTGCTGCCGGATCCGGAAGCGGGGATCGGCGTCAAGGGCTGTCCGGGAAGGTCGACAGGTGATGGGAGTCGCGGAATGAGTAGTGCGCGTGGCGGGTTCGGGGATTCCGCGCTGAATGCGGAGCGGCGGAGCAGGGAACTGCAGGCGCTCGGTGACGGCGGGGGAATCGATGTGCTGGTGGTCGGGGGCGGGGTCACCGGGGCCGGGGTGGCGCTGGACGCGGCGGCGCGCGGGTTGCGGACGGTGCTGGTGGAGAAGCACGACCTGGCGTTCGGGACCAGCCGGTGGAGTTCGAAGCTGGTGCACGGCGGGTTGCGGTATCTGGCGAGCGGCGGGGTCGGCATCGCGCACGAGAGCGCCGTCGAGCGCGACGTTCTGCTCACCACCACCGCACCTCATCTGACAAGGTCCATCCCCCAGGTGGTTCCGCTGCTGCCGGAGGTCGGACTGATCCAGCGAGCCCTCGTGCGCGCGGGTTTCGTGGCGGGAGATGTGTTGCGCCGCACCGCCGGTACGCCGGCCGCGGTCCTGCCGCGTTCGCGACGGGTCGCGCCGGCCGAGGCATTGCGACTGGCACCGACCCTGCGCCGCAACGGTTTACGCGGCGGCCTGCTCGCCTGGGACGGTCAGCTGGTCGACGACGCGCGGCTGGTCGTGGCGATCGCCCGCACCGCCGCCGCGTACGGCGCGTCCGTCCTCACCCGAGTCGAGGCACGGCAGGTCACCGGAGATTCGGCCGAGCTACAGGACCTGCGCACCGGCGAAACCCTCACCGTGCGAGCGCGTTCGGTGATCAATGCCGCCGGGGTGTGGGCCGACCGGGTCGACGGCAGCATCGAACTGCGGCCCAGCCGCGGCACCCACCTGGTCTTCGACGCCGCCGCGTTCGGCGGCCTCACCGCCTCGCTGACCGTGTCCATCCCGGGCAGCACGAGCCGTTTCGTCTTCGCCTTCCCCGCCGCGCACGGCAGGGTCTATCTCGGCCTCACCGACGAGGACGCCCCCGGCCCGGTGCCCGACGAGCCGCGGCCGACCGATGGCGAGATCGACTTCCTGCTCGATACCGTGAACACGGTGCTGCGAGAACCGTTGCACCGCAGCGATATCCGGGGCAGCTTCGCCGGACTGCGGCCGCTGCTGCGCACGGGCGGCGCCGACACCTCCGATATCTCCCGCGAACATGCCGTGCTGCACTCCCCCGGCGGTCCCGTCACCGTGGTCGGCGGCAAGCTCACCACCTACCGGCAGATGGCCGAGGACGCCGTCGATGCCGCGATCGCGCACGCCGGACTGTCCGCCACGCCCTGTCGTACCAAGCGAATTCCCCTGGCGGGAGCGGTTTCCGGTGCCGACCGCGACCGCATCTCCGCTCCACCACTGCTCATCGAGCGGTACGGCACCGAGGCCACCGCGGTCCTCGAACTCGCCCGGCGGGATTCGGCACTCGGGGAACCGGTGGCGCCCGGAATCGACGTACTCCGTGCCGAATTCGCCTATGCGGTCGCACACGAGGGCGCGCTGGACGAGGGCGACCTGCTCGATCGCCGCACCCGCATCGGGCTCGTCGCGGACGACCGCGCCGCCGCCCTGCCCGCGGCACAGCACGCGATCGCACAGCACAGCGCGGGCTGACAGCAGCGGCCCCTTCGGCTCAGGACTTGTTGCCGCCCAGGTCGGATCGCACGCCCGCGGGGTCGGCGACGGCCGCCATCCGGCCGTGCGGGGTGTCTTCAGTTCGAACCAGGACGCGGCGCCGACATGCTCGGTCCAGTTGCCCGCGCTGACGATGCCGATCGCACCGAACCCGGTGTGCAGGCCGGGGCTGCCACACTCCCACTCCGGCGCCGCTCGAGTCGGCCAGGATCGCCATGCTGCCCAGGTCCCCCAGCGCCATCGGGGGCACGATCACCCGTCCGCCGCGCGCAGCCGCGGCGTCCGCGGCCCGAGAAACTCATCGGCCACAGAGCCACTCGACACGGCGATTTCCGAGATCTCCGAACGGCTGACGCAGATCGGCGCCGAACACCACCGGACGAACTGAACCGCAAGGCCCGCCCCCGCCGTCCCGCCGCGGTCAGCGGTTAGTCCCCCTGGGCCTCCAGCTTCGGAACCAGGCGCTCCAGCATGCCCGCCAGCAACCGCTCCTCCGCCGCGGACAGCTCCGCCAGGGCCTTGTAGGCACGCACCTGCGAGCCGCGGATCCGCGCGGCCAGCTCCCGCCCCTCTTCGGTGGCCGCCAGGTATTTGACGCGCCGGTCGGACGGGTTCACGGTGCGCCGGACCAGCCCCCGCGACTCCATCCGGTCCGCGACGCCGGTCAGGTTGGACGGATCACATGCCAGCCGCCCGGCCAGCACCCGCATGGGTAGCTCGTCCGGCGGTTCGTTCAGCGCCAGGAGCAGCTTCGCCTGGGTCAGCGTCAGCCCGTGATCCTCCGCGGCGGTGAGGAAGTCGTGCAGGTACGCAGACACGAATCGCGAGATCAGCAATGCGAGCGTGCTCTGCGTTGTGGTCGAGCTCATAGGGGCGATCCTACCGGCGCGTTTGACAACGACGATCGTTGAATCCTTAGATACTTGAACACTTCAAACATATGCGCGTTCAAGCTTCTGGGAGGTATCCGAGATGGAGCGGAAGGGCTCGCTGCTGACCGGCGTCCTGGCATTCGCGGCGATGATCGTGACGGTGATGCAGACCCAGGCGGTCCCCATCCTGGGTCTGATCGCCACCGACCTGCGAGTGTCCACGACCTCGGTGAGCTGGGTGACCACGGCGACGCTGCTGTCCGCGGCGGTGTGCACTCCGCTGCTGGGCCGCGTCGGCGACCTGTACGGCAAGAAGCCCACACTGCTGGCCGTGCTGGTGGTGGCCGCGGTCGGCTCCACGGTGTCGGCGCTGGCCGAGTCCCTGGGCGTGCTGTTGGTCGGCCGGACCCTGCAGGGCGCCGCGACGGCGATCTTCCCGCTGGCGCTGGCGATGCTGCGCGAGGAGGTTCCCGCCGCACGCCTGCACCACGCGATGGCGATCGTGAGCGGCACGCTGGGCTTCGGCGGCGGCCTCGGCCTGGTCGCGACCGGCCTGCTGACCAAGGGCGCCGACCCCGATTACCACGTCGTGTTCTGGTTCACGGCCGCCTTGGCGGTATTGGCCCTGATCGCGGCCGTCGTCGCGGTGCCCAACACCGGAAAACGGCATCCGGGCAGCGTGGACCTGCCGGGCGCGATCACGCTGGGCGGCTTCCTGATTCTGCTGCTGTTGCCGGTCTCGCAGGGCCACGAGTGGGGCTGGGCGTCGGCCGCCACGCTGGGCTGTTTCGCCGGGTCAGCCGTGCTCGCGGTGGCGTGGGTGGTCACCGAGCGCAAGGTTCCGGCGCCGCTGGTGGATCTGAAGATGTTCACCCACCGGCCGGTGCTGTTCACCAACCTGGCCGGGATGTTCGTCGGCTTCTCGATGTTCCTGCTGTTCATGGGCATCTCGTATCTGGCGCAGATGCCGAAGCATCTGGCCGGGTACGGCTTCGAGGCGTCGATCCTGCGCGCCTCCGTGGAATATCTGCTGCCCACCGCACTCGCGTCGATGGCCGCGGCTCCGCTCGGCGGCATCCTGGTCGGGCGGTTCGGCGGGCGCTGGGTGCTCGCGCTGGCCGGTCTGGTCGGGCTCGGGGGGTTCGCCTGGCTGGCGCTCGCCCACGACGCGACCACCTCGGTGATCTGGGGCGGCGTGGTGGTCGGCGCCGCGATCAGCCTGGCCTACGCGGCCATGCCCGCCCTCATCGCCGATGCGGTCCCGCATCATCAGAGCGGGATCGCCAACGGCATCAACTCCATCTCGCGCACCGTCGGCAGTTCGCTGGGCAGCGCCATCATCACCACCCTGCTCACCGCGAAACTGCTTCCGCACCTGCCGATCCCACAGGAAGGCCAGTTCACCGCGGCATTCTGGGTCGGCGCGGGCGCCTGTGCCGCAACGATTCTCGCGGCATTGTTCGGCCTGCGCCCCGAACATCGTGGCACGGCAACGGAATCCGCCGAGCAGACGTCCATCACCGAACCGGCCGCGATCGGCTGAGTCGTACCGCGTTCGTAGCCCCTCGACCCGCAGCACGGCCTGGTCATCCGATCGCCCTTCGCTCAGAAGCAGAACTTAGGCAACCGTAGTTGACGACATCGAATTTAGTCAATAGAAGTTGCCTATATCTACGGGTGTCGCCGGACTACCGTTCGCACGCTTTCGACGGGACCTCAATGCCGGGTGAGCGAGACCTCGCTCTCGACGTGGGTCAGCTTCTGCGGATTGCGGACGAAGTAGAGGCCCGCGATGCGGCCTTCCGCCATCGCGAACGTGATGACCCCGTCGAGCTCGCCGTCGAGGTGCACCACCAGCGCCGGGTTGCCATTGGCCACCGAGAGTTCGGTCGTGAAGGAGACCGCGAACTTGGCGGGACCGCGGGTGAGGAGGCGGGCCACCCGCTCGGCGCCGCTGAGCGGCCGCAGCAGCGCCTGCTTGACCCCGCCGCCGTCGCTCACCAGCACGACGTCCGGCGCGAGCACGTCGAGCAGGCCCTGCGGGTCGCCGGTCTCGAGCGCCCGGCGGAACGACTCCAGCGCCGCCCGGGTCTGGCTCGGGGTGACGACCGCCCGGGACCGCCGGGCATCGACGTGCTGGCGGGCGCGATGCGCGATCTGCCGGACGGCCGCGGCGCTCTTGTCGACGGCGGCAGCGATCTCGTCGTAACCGACGTCGAAGACCTCGCGCAGCACGAATACGGCCCGCTCGGTCGGCGAGAGCGTCTCGAGGACGAGCAACAGCGCCGTCGAGACGCTCTCGGCCAGCTCCACGTCCTCGGCCACGTCCGGCGCGGTGAGCATCGGCTCCGGCAGCCACTGGCCGACGTAGGACTCCTTGCGCCGCTTCATGGTCCGCAGACGGTTGAGCGACTGCCTGGTGGTGATCCGGACCAGGTAGGCGCGCTGGTCACTCACCCGCGTCAGATCCACCTCGGACCATCGCAGCCAGGTCTCCTGCAGCACGTCCTCGGCGTCCGACGCCGACCCGAGCATCTCGTAGGCGACCGTGAACAGCAGGTTGCGATACGAGACGAAGGCCTCGGTCGCGGGATCGACGGCGCTCACGACTCGCCCTCGCGGCCCTGATCGCCGTCGGCCCTCGTGCATGCCTCCACGGCAGAGTCCTCTCGTCGGTGGTCGTTCGATCCAACACGACACACCGCCCGGAGGCACACGGCGGCCAGCGGTCCGGCGGCGATCCACGGCGCGATGCCCATGAGTCCTCCTTCTTCAGGTGTTCGACCTGAAGACACCGCGCGAACGACCGCTGTGACAGCCCGTGGGCCAGGTCACTACCCGCCGAAGACGTTGCAGCCGTTGCCGAGGTGGACGCCGAGGCCGACGCGCAGGGCGAGGCTGGCCGGGGGCAGCTCCGCGGGCTGGCCGTCCTGGACGGCGGTGAGCAGGTGCGGCCCCTGGGTGGCGGGCACCCATCCGCTCAGGGCGTAGGCGCCGCCGGGCTTGACGCGGCCGACCGGAACGCCGTTGTCGAAAAAGGTGACCGGCGCGGACGGATCGTCCACGAAGGCCTGCAGCGTGTAGTGGCAGCCGGTGCCGTAGTTCGTCGCCATCCCGAACGCCATATCGGGCGTGGCGCCCAGCCGCATGGCCGAGGCCTGTGCCGCTTGCGGCATCGCCAAGCCGACGACGGCCGCCGTGCCGAGGAGCCCCGCGCCCACCGTGGCGCGCAGGCGCCCGCGCCGGTCGACCGGGGTGGCTGTGTCGTCTGTTCGCTGGCTGCGCTCGCTCATATGTGTCCTTGCTCGTCTCCGTCGTCCGACGCCGGGCACGCCCGGCAGCATTGATCCTCGCGCGAGATCCGAGTCGGGGAGGGGTGAATCGCCGAGGTTTGTGTCCATCGCCAACTCCGAGCGCCTTCCCGCAGCCCACGAACCGTCCGGCGTAGGCTCGGAATTTGTCGAGCAGCACCGCCGGACCTGCCCGGTCGGGCCGGATGACCCGGGCAGGTGGGACAGGAGGACGGGAGACCATGCACCGCAAGGCACCGACGCACGACATCGACGAGGCCCAGCTCAGCGTCACACCTCCCAAGCACGAGGCCGCGGGCGTGACGGCCGTCGCGGTCGCGCTGGAGCGCGGCGTCGAGGAGATGGGCCTGGTCCGCACCGGCCGCACCCTCGCCCGCCTCAACCAGCGCGACGGCTTCGACTGCCCCAGCTGCGCGTGGCCCGACCCGACCGGCGCCCGCCGGGTCGCGGAATTCTGCGAGAACGGTGCCAAGGCGGTCGCCGAGGAGGCGACGCTGCGCACCGTCACTCCGGAATTCTTTGCCGCCCATCCGATTTCGGAGCTGGCGACCAAATCCGGGTACTGGCTCGGACAGCAGGGCCGCATCACCGAGCCGATGGTGCTGCGCCCCGGCGACACCCACTACTCCCCCATCTCCTGGGACGACGCCTACCGGCTGATCGCCGATTCGCTGCGCGGGCTGGCCTCCCCCGACGAGGCGGTCTTCTACACCTCCGGCCGCACCGCCAACGAGACGGCGTTCCTGTATCAGCTGCTGGCCCGCTCGTTCGGCACCAACAATCTGCCGGACTGCTCGAATATGTGCCACGAATCCTCCGGCGCCGCGCTGACCAGCTCGATCGGCATCGGCAAAGGTTCGGTGACGATCGATGACTTCCCGCGGGCGGACCTGATCCTCATCGCCGGGCAGAATCCCGGCACCAACCATCCGCGCATGCTCAGCTCGCTGCAGCACGCCAAACGCCACGGCGCCCGGATCATCGCCGTCAATCCGCTGCCCGAGGCCGGGCTGCTCGGGTTCCGCGATCCGCAGACGGTCAAGGGTTACACCACCGGCCAGCGCATCGCCGACGACTTCCTGCAGATCCGGCTCGGCGGAGATATGGCGCTGTTCCAGGGCTTGGGCAAACTGCTGCTGGAGGCCGACGACCGCGACCCGGGTTCGGTGGTCGACCGCGCCTTCGTCGGCACCCACACCGCGGGCTTCGCCGAGTACGAAAAGCAGCTGCGCGCGGTCGATCTCGCCGTGGTCGAGCAGGCCACCGGGCTGCGCCGCGACGCATTGGAGCACACCGCGCGGCTGCTCGCCGAATCGAGGGCCACCATCGTGTGCTGGGCCATGGGTCTCACCCAGCAGCGGCACGGGGTGCCCACCATCGAGGAGGCCACCAACCTGCTGTTGCTGCGCGGCATGATCGGCAAGCCGGGCGCGGGCGTGTGCCCGGTGCGCGGCCACTCCAACGTGCAGGGCGACCGGACCATGGGCATCTGGGAGCAGATGCCCGAAACCTTCCTCGCCGCACTGGATTCCGAGTTCGGCATCACCAGCCCCCGCGCGCACGGGTGGGACACCGTCGACTCCATCCGCGCGCTGCGCGACGGCCGGGCGAAGGTGTTCGTCGCCATGGGCGGCAACTTCGTCTCCGCCACCCCCGACACCGCGGTCACCGAGGCCGCGCTGCGCAGTTGCGAACTGACCGTGCACGTCTCGACCAAACTCAACCGCAGTCACGTCGTGCACGGCGCCACCGCGCTCATCCTCCCCACGCTGGGCCGCACCGACGAGGACCTGTCCCCCAGCGGCGCCAAACAGCGTGTCTCCGTGGAGGATTCGATGTCCATGGTGCACCTGTCGGTGGGACGGCTGCGGCCCGTCAGCCCGCACCTGCGCAGCGAGGTCGCCATCGTGTGCGAACTCGCCGGGGAACTGCTGGGACCCGGACATCCGGTGCCCTGGGAGGAGTTCCGGCGCGACTACGACCGCATCCGCGACGCCATCTCCCGGGTCGTCCCCGGCTGCGCCGACTACAACGCGAAGGTGCGCCAGCGCAACGGCTTCCAGCTGCCCCACCCGCCGCGCGACGCCCGCGAGTTCCGCACCGCGACCGGCAAGGCCAACTTCGCGGTCAACGAGCTGCGCTGGCTGCCCGTGCCCGAGGGCCGCCTGATCCTGCAGACGCTGCGCAGCCACGACCAGTACAACACCACCATCTACGGCCTCGACGATCGCTACCGCGGCATCCACCACGGCCGCAAGGTGGTGCTGGTGCATCCCGACGACATCGCCGACCTCGGGTTCGCCGACGGTCAACTGGTGGACCTGGTCTCGGAGTGGACCGACGGCACCGAGCGCCGCGTCACCGGATTCCGCCTGGTCGGCTATTCCACCCCGCGCGGTAATGCCGCCGCCTACTACCCCGAGACCAATCCGCTCGTCCCCCTCGACCACGTCGCCGAACGCTCCAACACCCCGGTCTCGAAGGCCGTCACCGTACGCCTGGAACCCGGTACCGCGCCATGAGCAGAGTTACCGCACGACGGAAGACGATTCGCCTCACCCCCGCCGGACAGGTCCGGCGTCCGGACACGCTCGCGGTCGAGGAGCCCCTGGAGCTGCGCGTGGACGGACAGTCGCTGACCATCACCATGCGCACCCCGGGCGACGATATCGACCTCGCCCACGGATTCCTGTTGAGCGAGAACATCATCGGCGCGCGCGAGGACATCGTCTCGGCACGCTACTGCGCGGGCGCCGACGAGAACGGGCACAACACCTACAACGTGCTCGACATCCAATTGCGCACCCCCACACCGATCCTCGCCCGCAACTTCCTCACCACCAGCGCCTGCGGGCTGTGCGGCAAGACCGCCCTCGACGAGGTGCGCACCCGCACTCGCTTCCCCCTTCCGGCGGACGGGCCGGTCGTCGACACCGACGTGCTCTCCGTGCTTCCGGACGAGCTGCGCTCGCGCCAAACGGTTTTCGACGCCACCGGCGGCCTGCACGCGGCCGGGCTGTTCACCGCCGACGGCACGGCCCTCGCGGTGCGCGAGGACGTCGGCAGGCACAACGCCGTCGACAAGGTCATCGGCTGGGCACTGCGCGAGGACCGCGTCCCCGCCCACGACCTCGTCCTCGTCGTCAGCGGCCGCGCGTCTTTCGAACTGGTGCAGAAGGCGGTCACGGCGGGCATCCCCGTCCTCGGCGCCGTCTCCGCCCCCAGTTCACTCGCCGTCGACCTGGCCGCCGAATCCGGGCTCACCCTCGCCGGATTCCTGCGCGGCGACACGATGAACGTCTACTCCGGCGCCCACAGACTGGGACTGGCCGACTCCACCGCCGCATCGAACGGTGCTACGCTGCGGCGCTAGAACACGTTTCAATTCGGCGGGAGTTTCCATGGCAGCGCAGCAGATCCGCGAGGCGGTCGAACGGTACGTACAGCTGGTCGAGACCGGCCCGACCGCGGAAATCCTGGCGCTGTACGCGCCGGACGCCGTCGTGGAGGATCCGATCGGCAGCGACCCACGCCGCGGACACGCCGCCATCGGCGAACTCTACGACGCGCTCGCGCAGGTCCAGCAGCGCAAGACCGAATTGCACACCCTCCGCGTCAACGGCAACCACGCCGCGGTGTCGTTCACGCTGGTGACGGAGGCGGGCGACTCCCGGATGACGCTGTCCCCGATCGACGTCATGGAGTTCGACGACGAGGGCCGCATTACCAGCATGCGCGCCTACTGGGGCCCGGACGACATGCGGGTCGAACAGATCTGACGCATACAGCGCTTGGACCGGGATGACCGGAGTCGCCGCCGAATGCACGGGGCCGCAGCGAGACTCGTGCGCGGCGGTGCTCGGTTCCGAATCGCGGTGAGCGCAACTCGTGCCCGTCGGTCGTGCGCTTCGCTAGTGTCTCCCGGTCGGATGATGTTGTGGAGGAGTGCGCGTGACCCTCGAGTCGGCCATCGGTATCGAAGCCTCGCCGCATCCGCTCGACGACCCGGTTCGGGGATCGCTACGCGGCGAACACCGCCGGTTCGCGAGCTGGGTAGGGCGGATCGGGCGCTACGACCCGGAGGTCGCGCGGTTCGTCGGCCACCCGGCGGTGCTGGACGCACAGGACTGGGCCGATCTGGCCACGCTCCTCGGCCCGGGCGGCAGCACCGGGCTGCGCGGTCCCGACCACGTGCCGCCCGACGGCTGGACGGTGCTGGACAAGCTTCCGTCGGTGCAGATGGACGGGGCCGGGCTGCGCGTCGCCCACGACCCTGAGTTCGATGTGCTCACCGCCGCGGACCTCCCCGAGATCCTGGAGTTGATCGCGCGCACCGAACCCGGGCCCTACGCTCCCCGAACCATCGAAATGGGCACCTACCTGGGCCTGCGGGTGCACGGCCGGCTGGTGGCGATGGCGGGCGAACGCATGCACCCGCCGGGCTGGACCGAGATCAGCGCCGTCTGCACCGACGCCGAATTCCGCGGGCGCGGCATCGCCTCGCGCCTGATCCGCGCGGTCGGCGCGGGCATCCGGGCCCGCGGCGAGACACCGTTCCTGCACGCCCTCGCCCGCAACACCACGGCGATAAGCCTCTACGAAACCCTGGGCTTCACCCTCCGCCAACGCTCCGCCCTCACGATCGTCCAAGCCCCCTCGGACCTCAACTAGTCCGTTTGTGAGAGATCCCGGCCAAAAGCATGCCGGGAAGACAAAAGATGTAGAGGGCAGCATCCGGGACCTGAACGGACCACAAAGGACGTAGAAGCAGCACCCCGAGACCTGAACGGACCCACCCGACTGTACGCCCAATCTCCGGCGTGCCGTCCACCCCCAATTCCGGCGTGCCGTCCAACCCTTTCCCGCGTGCCGTCCACCCCTTTCCGGCGTGCTTTTTGCCGGAAACCATCTTGTACACGCCGAATGTCCGGTTTACCGTGGCTGCATCCGATACGGGGCGGGCGAACGGAGGGTCCGATGCGGATCTCGGTGCAGCGGGCGGGCGACAGTCTGCGGGTGCGGATGCGGCTGGACGTCAATCGGCGGCGGTGGCTGATCACGAACATCTCGCTGTGGGTTACCGCGGTGATCGGCGCGTTCACCGGGTTGTGGGCGGTCTTCGCCCCCGCGGCCTGGTTTCGCGGCTTCCCGGGGCTCGGCCTGAACTGGGTCGCCGCCGACGGACCCTACAACCACCACCTCGCAGGAGACGTCGGCGCGTTCTTCCTGGCGATGGCCGCGGTGACGGCCGCCGCCCTCTACTTCGGCGACAGCCTGCTGGCGCGCGTCGCCGGGCTGGGCTGGCTCGTCTTCGGCGTACCACACCTCGTCTACCACCTCGCCCACAAGCCCGCCGAACTGTCCACGAGCAGTTACACTCTCAGTCTCATCGGCTCGATCCTCCTCCCCGCCGCGGGCCTCGCGGCCATGCTCGCCGCCCCCCGCGAACGCACCCAACTCCGCGACCCGGCCCCCTGGACCATCCGCCTACGCCGCCGCCACTGATCTCCCCGCTGGCCCCAGCACGGCTGGTATCCGTCCCCACACGACCCACCGCCCGGTCCCCACACGGTTCTTTCGTGTGGGGCGATGATTTTGGGGGCTCGGCGGCGTCGTAACAAGTGAAGCCGCCCAGGCGATTTCCGGACAAAGGGATAAAGGTTCAACGGCGAACCACGGGGGGTCAATGGCGATCCCCGTCAACGGGCGCGGCCGGTTCTCCGGCCGTCACCGATTCCGAACCGGAGCCGGCGCCGTCACGCAGAGGTGACGTCCCCGCCGACGATATCCTCGCGCGGCAGGGCGGAGAGGGTGATGAGGGAGTTGAGGAAGCCGCGACGGTCGGCGGCCGGCAGCCGACCGAGCAACTGTTCCTCCATGGCCTGGATGTCGGCCTGGGCGGCGGCGGCCAGGGCCTTCCCCTTCGGGGTGACGGCCAACAGCTTCGCCCGCCGGTCCGCGGGGTCGGGCCGCCGCTCGATCAGCCCGCGCCCCTGCAGATCGTCGAGTATCGGAATGATGCGGGTCTTATCCGCGCCGATCTCCTCCGCCAGCACACCCTGACCCCGTGCGGGTCCGCGCCCGAGCGCGAGCAGCACCGAGTACGCCCACATGCTCACCCCGTGCGATTCCAGAATCGGCCGCTCGGCCGCCATCAGGCCGCGAGCGAGCGGCGCGATCATCGCCGCCAGATCCGGACGCTCCGTCTTCGCCATGCGCACAAACTTACGCGTTTTCAGATAATACGCATGGACTTACTATACACATATGCTTACGATAAGCTTATGCCTGATATTCGTGAGCTGAACCGGCGCGCCGTGAACTACAGCGTCGACATCGTCGCCAACCTGACCCCCGCCGACCTGGATCGGCCCACCCCCTGCGCCGCCTGGAAGCTCTCGGAGCTACTGGCCCACATGACGGTTCAGCACCGCGGGTTCGCGGCGGCCGCCCGCGGCCACGGCGCCGATCTCGTGGCCTGGGAAACCGGTCCGCTCGCCGACGATCCGGCCGCGGCCTACGCGGAAGCCGCGGCCGATGTAGTGGCCGCCTTCGCCGAACCGGGTGTGCCGGACCGGACCTTCGACATGCCGGAATTCGGCCCCGGCGTCACCGTGCCCGGCAGCATGGCCATCGGCTTCCACTTCATCGACTACGTCGTGCATGGCTGGGATGCGGCCCGCGCGCTCGGCCTGCCGTACGTACTCGACGACGAACTGGCCGACCCGGCGCTGGAAATCGCGCTCGGCGTCCCGGACACCGAGCAGCGGGAGCAGCCCGGTTCCCCCTTCGCCCGAGCCCTTCCGGCCGCCGACTCCGATGCCCCGCTCGACCGCATCCTGCGCGCCCTCGGCCGCTCCCCCGACTGGACCGCGCAACTCTAGGGTGTGTCCCGCGCCACATTTCTTCCGCTCCGGGGCTGGTTTCGCGCGCGAGCGCGGCGGCACCCGGGGAATGGCGAGAACCCGAGCCCTGACTCTCGCCTCGGCGCGGTGAACCCGGACACGATGTGACCGGCGACGTGTTCAGCGCCGAACCCGAGGACCGACGGCGTTCCTCACCGCGGGGGCGGCCCGACCACAGCCGCCCCCGCCCCGGGCTCCGGGAGCACCGTGGCGGCCGTCACGCCGGGGCACCCGTCACGCTCGGCGATGGTCTCTCGTCCAAGGGATAGCACCCTGCAGAAGGAGAAACCATGAGCATCACACGCATTCCCGCCGTCGCACCCGAGCAGGCCGGAGTCCTCACCCGACTGCTGTACCGCTACAGCAAGCGCCGCTTCGGCGAGGTGCCGGAGCCGTTCGCCGTGGCGGCGAACCACCCGAGGCTCCTGGCCGCCAGCGCGGTACACGAGGGCATGGTCGAGAAGGCCTGCGCCGCACTTCCGTTCGAGATCCGTGAGATCGCGGTCTATCGCGTGGCATGGACGGTGGGCTGCTCGTGGTGTGTCGATTTCGGCGCCATGCTGATGCGACTGAGCCACCTCGATGTCGACAAGCTGGAAGACATCGCCGACTACGAGACTTCGCCGTCCTACAGCGACGACGAGCGCGCCGCCATCGCCTACGCCGACGCCATGACCGCCACCCCGACCACGGTGACCGACGAGCAGGTGACCGATCTGAAGAAGCGGTTCGGCACGGCGGGCGTCGTGGAGCTGACCTATCAGATCGCCCTGGAGAATTCGCGCTCACGCACCTACTCGGCCCTGGGCATCACCGCGCAGGGCTTCAGCACGGACTCCTGCCGCGTGCCCTGGGCTAGGTAGTCCAACCCCTAGCATCCCCGTATTTCCGGCGCGCTTTCGGCCGGAGATACACGAGGCGCGCCGAAAATGCCGTCAGCCCACCGCTGTACTGCGGTGGGCTGACGATCGGGGGAGAGAACCTAGGCCGACTTCTCGCGGCGCTCGGCGGGCTGGCGCTTGCGCGGGACGATGGTGGGCAGCACGTTGTCGTTCACGGTGTCGGCGTTGACGACCACCTTGGCGACGTCGTCGCGGCTGGGGATGTCGTACATCACCGGCAGCAGCACTTCCTCCATGATCGCCCGCAGGCCACGGGCCCCGGTGCCGCGCAGGATCGCTTGGTCCGCAATGGCTTCCAGCGCGTCCTGCGTGAATTCCAGGTCCACGCCGTCCATTTCGAACAGCCGCACGTACTGCTTGACGAGCGCGTTCTTCGGCTCGGACAGGATCTTGACCAGCGAATCCTTGTCCAGGTTGGTCACCGACGCGACAACCGGCAGGCGGCCGATGAACTCGGGAATCAACCCGAACTTGATCAGATCCTCGGGCATGACGTCGGCGAAGTGGTCGGTGGTGTCGATCTCGGCCTTGGACCGCACCTCGGAGCCGAAGCCGATGCCGCGCTTGCCGACTCGGTCCTGCACGATCCGCTCCAGACCCGCGAACGCACCCGCCACGATGAACAGCACGTTGGTGGTGTCGATCTGGATGAACTCCTGGTGCGGATGCTTGCGCCCGCCCTGCGGCGGCACGCTGGCCTGGGTGCCCTCCAGGATCTTCAGCAGCGCCTGCTGCACCCCCTCGCCGGAGACGTCGCGCGTGATCGACGGGTTCTCGCTCTTGCGGGCGATCTTGTCGACCTCGTCGATGTAGATGATGCCGGTCTCGGCGCGCTTGACGTCGTAGTCGGCGGCCTGGATCAGTTTCAGCAGGATGTTCTCCACATCCTCGCCGACGTACCCGGCCTCGGTGAGCGCCGTCGCGTCCGCGATCGCGAACGGGACATTCAGCATCTTGGCCAGGGTCTGCGCCAGGTAGGTCTTACCGCAGCCCGTCGGGCCCAGCATCAGAATGTTGGACTTGGTCAGCTCCACCGGCTCCCCGCGGCCGTCGCGACTCTTGTCGCCGGCCTGGATGCGCTTGTAGTGGTTGTAGACCGCGACCGCGAGCGTGCGCTTGGCGGTGTCCTGGCCGATTACGTAGTTCTCCAGGAAGTCTCGAATCTCCGCGGGTTTCGGCAGCTCGTCGAGCTTGACCTCGCTGGACTCGGCCAGCTCCTCCTCGATGATCTCATTACACAGATCGATGCACTCGTCGCAGATGTACACCCCTGGTCCCGCAATGAGCTTCTTGACCTGCTTCTGGCTCTTTCCGCAGAACGAGCACTTGAGCAGATCGCCGCCATCACCGATGCGCGCCATCTTGTGGGTCCCTACTTCCTTGTCCGCGTGCAACCGTCTGTCCGGCTGCCGACAAGCCGCCTTCCGAACAACGCTACCCGTCGCACATCGATCAGTTCTGCTCCGATCGGATATCCACAAATTCCGGCAGTGTTGCCCGGGCCCTTCGACCGTGCCGACAACCTCTGAGCAAAGGTCCCTAGAGTGACCGTACCCGGTAGATACGACGAAGGTCGACAACTTGGGCACGTTTCTCGTGCGAGCCTCCCGTCGCGGCGGCCCGGGACCGCCGCCGCCGAAATCGACGGGAGGCCCTGTGCCTCACTTCTTCTGGGCACTCAGCTTCCGGTACTCGAACACCTGGTCGATGATGCCGTACTGCACGGCCTCCTCGGCGGTGAGGATCTTGTCCCGGTCGGTGTCCTTGCGGATCGTGTCGGCGTCCTTGCCGGTGTGGCGGGCCAGCGTGGTCTCCATCTGCCGCCGCATCCGCTCGATCTCGGCGGCCTGGATCTCCAGATCCGAGACCTGGCCTTGGATGCCACCCTCCAGCGACGGCTGGTGGATCAGCACGCGGGCGTTGGGCAGGCAGGCCCGCTTGCCGGGCGTACCCGCGGCCAGCAGCACCGCCGCGGCCGAGGCGGCCTGGCCCAGGCAGACGGTCGCGACGTCGGCGCGCACGTACTGCATGGTGTCGTAGATCGCCATCAGCGCGGTGAACGAGCCACCGGGTGAATTGATGTACATGGTGATGTCGCGGTCGGGATCCAGCGACTCCAGCACCAGCAGCTGCGCCATGATGTCGTTGGCCGAGGTGTCGTCCACCGTCGCGCCGAGGAAGATGATGCGCTCCTCGAACAGCTTGTTGTACGGGTTGGACTCCTTGACGCCGAAGCTCGAGTGCTCGATGAACGACGGCAGGATGTAGCGCGACTGCGGGCTCGCCGGGGCTACGCCGGACAGACCGGCACGGGGTTCGATATGGGTCATCTTCGTCTCCAAAAGTCTCGAGTCGATGAGCTAGCTGGCGGAGCCGTTGGTCTGGCCGGCGTGCGTGATCACGTTGTCGATGAAGCCGTACTCCAGCGCCTCGGCGGCGGTGAACCAGCGGTCGCGGTCGGCGTCGGCGGTGACCTGCTCGAGCGTCTGCCCGGTGTGCCGCGCCTGCAGCTCGTTCAGCTCCCGCTTGGTGTGCGCGAACTGCTCGGCCTGGATGGCGATATCCGCGGCGGAACCGCCGATGCCCGCGGACGGCTGGTGCATCATGATCCGCGCGTGCGGCAGTGCCGAGCGCTTGCCCGGGGCGCCCGCGGTCAGCAGAAACTGGCCCATCGAGGCGGCCAGGCCCAAGCCGTAGGTGGCGATATCGCACTTCACCAGCTGCATGGTGTCGTAGATGGCCATACCCGCCGTGACGGAACCGCCCGGGGAGTTGATGTACAGCATGATGTCGCGCGTGGGGTCCTCCGCCGCCAGCAGCAGGATCTGGGCGCACAGCTTGTTGGCGATGTCGTCGTCCACCTGCGTGCCCAGGAAGATGATGCGTTCGCGCAGCAGACGCTCGTACACCGAGTCACTGAGGTTGAGCCCAGCGGTCGGGGATGTCATGACCGGTCCTGCCTGGTTGATTGTCACGGATACCTGCCCTCTCTCACCGGCTCGGTGCTCGCAAGCACGGCCTTTAATGATTCGCTGACACAAACCCTAACGAAGCAGGGCGGCACCGAACTCCCGGTACCGCCCTTCCTTCGCTTACGGCAGAACCCGGCCGAAGCTCGGCCCTGCCGCGCACGCAACGCCGACACCCGTCGCGAGGTCCCTGCGCTGCGGTCGCATTCGCTTTATTCGGCGTTCGCCCCGGCCTTGTCCGACTCGGCCGCCGCGTCGGTCTCGGCGTCGTCGGGCGAGCCGAACATCTCGGCGGTGTCCACGGCGTTGCCGTCGGTGTCGGTCACCTTGGCCTGGCCCACCACGGTGGCCAGCGCCTTGCCGCGACGGACGTCGGCGAAGACCGCGCCCAGCTGCCCGGCCTGCTGCACCTGCTGGATGAACTGCTCGGGCGACATGCCGTAGCGCTGCGCCTGGAACAGGATCCGCTCGGTCAGCTCCTGCTGGCCGACCTGGGTGTTCTCCGACTCGGCGATGGAGTCCAGCAGCAGCTGGGTCTTCACCGAGCGCTCGGCGGCCTCCTTGGAGTCCTTGTCGAACTCCTCGCGCGAGGTGCCCTGGGCCTCCAGCGCCTCGGCGAACTTCGCCTCGTCGTGGTCGAAGCCGTGCACCGCGTCGTGCAGCACGGCGTCGATCTCGCCCTGCACCGCGCCCTCGGGCAGCGGCACCTCGGTCTTGTCCAGCAGCGCCTCGAGGACCTTGTCGCGGATCTCGCCCGCCTGCTGCACCTTCTTGCCCTGTTCGACCCGTTTGCGCAGGTCGTCCTGCAGCTCGTCGATGGTGTCGAATTCGCTGGCCATCTGGGCGAACTCGTCGTCGGCCTCGGGCAGCTCGCGCTCCTTGACCGAGTTCACCTTGACGGTGATGACCGCCTCCCTGCCCGCGAACTCGCCCGCGACCAGCGTCGAGGTGAAGTCCTTGGACTCCTCGGCCGCCATGCCGATCAGGGTCTCGTCCAGGCCCTCGATCAGCTGGCCGGACCCGACCTCATGCGACAGGCCGGTGGTGGAGGCCTCCTCGACCAGCTGGCCGTCGACGGTGGCCGTCAGGTCGATGGAGACGAAATCGCCGTCCTGGACCGCGCGCTCGACGCTCTTCAGGGTGCCGAAGCGCTGCCGCAGCGACTGCAACTGCTGCTCGATGTCCTCGTCGGCGACCGAGATCGGATCGACGGTGACCTCGATGCTGGAGTAGTCGGGCAGCGAGATCTCCGGGCGGACGTCGACCTCGGCGCTGAACG
Organism: Nocardia thraciensis; assembly: GCF_054782435.1. NCBI lineage: Bacteria > Bacillati > Actinomycetota > Actinomycetes > Mycobacteriales > Nocardiaceae > Nocardia > Nocardia thraciensis. The sequence continues at coordinate 9,392 of NZ_BAAGSM010000011.1, read as the reverse complement.
CCAGCTCCGCGCCGTCCTCGATCTTGGTGATCTCGATCTGCGGCTGGCCGATGACCTTCACCTCGGAGGTGGTCACGGCCTCGCTGTAGCGGGCGGGCAGGGCGTCGTTGACGACCTGCTCGAGCACCGCGCCGCGGCCCAAGCGGGCCTCCAGCAGTTTGGCGGGCGCCTTGCCCGGGCGGAAGCCGGGGATGCGCACCTGCTGGGCCAGCGCCTTGTACGCCTTGTCGAAGTCCGGCTTCAGCTCCTCGAAGGGCACCTCGACATTGATGCGGACCCGGGTCGGGCTCAGCTGCTCGACGGTGCTCTTCACGGACATGCTCCTTGTTCGTTGTTCTCTGGTTGACGTCGTCGGTCCCCCCGATCGCATCCCGACAAGACTAGTCGACCTGGTTGACGCGGCCATCCCACCCCCGCCTTCCCGGCGTGCTCACCCCCGCCTCCCCGGCATGCTCACCCCCGCACTTCCCGGCATGCTCACCTCCGCACTTCCCGGCATGCTCACCCCCGCACTTCCCGGCGTGCTCACCCCCGCCTTCCCGGCGTGCCTTTGGCCGGGATCTAACCCACCTTGACGGCGTCGGTGACGAAGACCAGGGTCTCGTTCGGCTTGATGCCGTTGCCGCCCTTCCCGTAGCCCAGGCTCGGCGGGATGATCAGCAGGCGGCGCGTACCCTGCGTCACGCCGTCGAGGCCCTGGTCCCAGCCCGGAATGACCTGTCCGGCGCCGAGGGTCAGCTCGAACGGCTCGTTGCGATCGAAGGAGCTGTCCAGCTTCTTGCCGTCCGACCAGGTCACCAGGGTGTAGTTCATGGTCAGCGGCTGGCCGGGCGCCGCGGCGGGGCCGGTGCCCGGGACGAGATCCTCGATGATCAGCTGCGACGGCGGGTCGCAGTCGGCGGGGATGGTGATGGCCGGGGCCTCACCGAAGCCCCCGGTGGTCTTCACGTCGGCGGCCGTGCATTCGCGGCCGTGCTTCGACGGGTTCACCAGATTCGGCGCGGTCTGCTGGGTCATCTGGTTCGGGCCCATCGAGACGGAGGCCGACTCGCTTCCCGAGTTGTCCGCCTTGTCGTCACCGCCGCACGCGGCCAGCGCCAGTACCGCCACCGCGACCATTCCGGTCGACACGATCCTGCCCATCCTGCGCACGCGGCACTCTCCTCACGGTCGTCTCGGCTCGGCGGCCGGACGCCACCGCGCGGAAACCTACACGCCCCGCCCGCAGCGCACACGTCACGCCCTCGGGTCAGCTCACTTCGTCGACGCGCTGTCGGGCGGCGGTGATCTCGGGTGCGCTGTCGCCGATCCACTCGATCAGCGCGCACAGGTGCGCCGCGCCCGCGGCGCCCAGTCCGGTCAGTTCGTAGGAAACCCTGGACGCCGTCGTCGAGCCGCCCGTGAGCCCACGGCTCGCATGCCCCGTGCGCATTCGCGAGCCCGGTCTCCGCCGTGTCACGGCGAGGGCGGCACCCGCGGCACGACGGTGAACGTCGCGCCCGCGCCCGGTGCGCTGTCCACGCTCACGCGTCCGCCGTGCGCGGTCACCAGGGCCTGCACGATCGAAAGCCCCAGCCCGGCACCGCCACTCGCGCGGGTGCGCGAGGCATCGGCGCGGTAGAAGCGCTCGAAGACGCGGGCGGCGGACTCCGCCGACAGTCCGGGGCCGCGGTCGATCACATCGATGCGGACCTGCTCGGCGCCCGGCGTGAGCTGCACCCTGACCGGCGTTCCGGGCGGGGTGTGGGCGAGGGCGTTGCCGAGCAGGTTGGCCAGCACCTGCCGCAGCCGGTCGGCATCGCCGTCCACCTCCAATGTTCCTGTGCCCGGGGCGATATCGAGCGCTACGGCGTGTGTCGGGGCGCCGGATTCGTCCAGGGCCGCGGCCTGGGCGCTGTGCACCGCCTCCCCGGCCACCGCGAGCAGGTCCACCGGCTGCCGCCGCAGCGGGCGCTGGGCGTCGAGCCGGGCCAGCATCAACAGATCCTCCACCAGCAGCCCCATCCGCTCCGCCTCGGCCTCGATGCGTTCGAGCACCCGCCGCGGATCCCGGCTCGCCCCTTGGCGGTAGAGCTCGGCGAAGCCGCGAATGGTGGTCAGCGGCGTGCGCAGTTCGTGGCTGGCGTCGGCGACGAACTGCCGCATCCGCGCCTCCGAGCGCCGCGCCGCCTCCTCCGACGCCTCGGTCGCCGAGACACCGTGCTGGATCCGGGTGAGCATCGAATTCAGCGACCGCGCAAGATGGTCCACCTCGGTGTCGACCCCGCGCACCGGCACCCGGCGGCTCAGGTCGCCGCCCGCGATGGCGGCCGCGGTCTCCTCCACCTGCCGCAGCGGGCGCAGACCGCGGCGCACCACGAGATATCCGCCCGCCGCGAGCAGCAGCAGGGCGGCCGCGCCGGTGCCGACCTCGAACACCACCAGCCGCGAGACCGTGTCGCGGTTGTCGGTCAGCGGCAGCGCGACGATCGTCGAGCCGTCGCCGTTGGCGACCGACAGCACCCGCCACCGCGTCGACGAGCCGTCAGCCGAACCGACCGTCACCGGCGCGCCGACCGGCACGTCCGACAGGTCGGGCCCGTCCGTCGGCTGCCGCATACCGGTGTTGTAGGGCTGGCCCTCCGGGGATTTGCGCAGTTCGTAGAACTTGCGCGGCTGATCGGTCGACGCGGGTTCGCGCAGCGGCGGCACCGGCAGCTCCGCGGGCACCCAGAGCGTTCCCCGGTCGGTGGTCACCTGCTTCATCGGGCGCGGCTGCGCCCAGCTGTTCGCCGCGTCGCGCAACTGCTCGTCGGTGCGCTCGGTCAGCGACCGCGACAGCGCCGAGGTGACCGCGACGCCCGAGGCCATCAGCACCGTCGCCGCCAGCAGCACCATGGCGACGACCAGACCGATCCGCAGCGGGACCGCCGAGACGCGCCGGACCAGCGCCGCCCGCACGGTCACGGTCGCATCCGCGTTCGTCCGGCCCGCCGACCCACTTCGCTGCTCACGCACCCCATCTCTACCGGGACGCGCTGGGAGATCGCTGGAAGCGGACTGGGTGTTTTCTCCGCGCGGGTCAGGAACCGTTCAGATGGTCGGCGAGGCGCGGCAGGAAGGGCCGCTGCCCGGCCCCGAGTTTGTCGTGCGCCGAGGCCAGGTCGAACCATTCGGCACGGTCGATCTCCGGGAACTCCCGCATCCGCCCCGAACGCGGCGGCCACTCCATCTCGAAGGTGCCCGGCACAATCCGCGCCGGATCCAGATCCCCCTCCACCGCCCACACCCGGACCTGCTTCTTCCGCTTGCCGCTGCCGTACTGCACCTCCCCCAGCGCGATCCACTCGCCGTCGGGTACAGGCAGCCCGAGTTCCTCGGTGAATTCGCGACCGGCGGCCGTCCGCTCGTCCTCGGCGCCGGGCTCGTACTCGCCCTTCGGGATGGACCAGGCGCCGAGATCCTTACGCGACCACAGCGGTCCGCCCATATGGCCGAGCAGCACCGTGATCTCGGGAGCACGGCGGAACAGCAGAACCCCGGCGCTGTATTTCATGGGCCCCAGTCTGCCGCACGCGCGCCCGGACGCCGCCGCCGTGGCCGCTCACGCCGCCCGCTTGATCTGCTCGAACAGCGCCCGCATCCGCGGCCCGACCTCGGCCAGTTCCAGGAACGGCACGCCCGCCGCGGCTCCGTCGAGGTAGGCGAATCGCATCTCCCCGGCCATATCGCCCCGCTGCACCACCTCGATCCCCCGCGCGTCCGCATCGCGCAGGGCCCGGTCGAAATCCTCCGGCTCCGTGCAGATGTGGTGCAGCCCGGGACCGCCGCGCTCCAGGAACTCGGCGTAGATCGACGCGCCGCGGACCGGCTGGATCAACTCCAGTTGGGTGTCCCCGCGGTAGGACAGCGAGATGTGCGCGGTGAAGTCCGCGGGCTCACCGCGGTACGTGCAGCTGTCGGGCGCGAAGTGCACCTCCGACATCCGGCTCCACGCGCGAATTCCATAGCAGGTGCTCAGGAACCCTTCGGCCGCTTCCACATCGGTCACCACCCACGCTATCTGGGTGATCGACTCGCCCGCGAGACTCGTGCGGGAGCTGAGTTGCACCATCCCCGGAGTTAATCACGGCCTCGTCGCCGTGAACCGCGAACGGCGCTTCCGCGGGCTCGAAACCCGTTCCGGGACACCGGTACTCCCTCCAGTGGCGAGAGGCCGATGCGCCGATCGCCCTAATCTTGTCCCATGACCGTCTCGAGCACGCCGTGGTCCGGCCGACCCGAGGCTCTATCCGCCGAGCAAACCGACACCGCGCCGCACCGCCCCGCGCCCGATGCCGCGCAGCCGGATTCGCCGCGGACCTGGGGCTTCTTCCACGTCGGCCTGCTCATCGGAATCGCGGTCGTGACAATACTTCTCGTGGTCATGTTCCAGAGCATGTTCGCCACCAGACCAACCGGTCCGAAAACACCCCCGGCGGCTCCCACCACCAGTGCTCCGGCCGTCGAGGCGCCGAAGGCGCAGGCGGGCCCGACCGCCTCGGGACCGCGCTCCGGCAATGGGGTCACCTTCGGCAAGGTCGTCATGACCGACGGGGCGACGCTTCAGATCAACGGCATCTCGGGTGTCACCACCACCGTCCATACCGACGAGGGCACGCGCGTCCATCTGCTGTTGGGATCCCAGGTGGCCGATGTGCGACAGGGGGCGGTGGTCATGGCCTACGGCCACCGGGAGCGGGACGGTTCGATCACCGCGAATCGCATCGTCGGTATCTCGATCAAATAGCCGCCCGCGGGGGCGCCGATGTTCCCACAGGCGGGACTGATCGACCACTGGCACGGCGCTGACCGGCACTTACACTCGGCACATGCAGCCGACTCCCTGGCGCGGGAGCAAGACCGCGAGCGATCCGGTCGTCACGCCCGACCCCCCTCGGCCCGACGTGGCGAGCCGCCAACCCGATCTGAGACCGTACCTGCTGGTCCTCCGCGAGAACTGGGGGTACAGCATCGCCGTGGTCGGCGGCGTCATCACGCTCGTGCTGCTGTTCCAGCCTTGGCTCACCGCGCGCGGCCCCGCCGGGACTGCCTATACCAACGCCTTCGGGCGCATCACCGCGACCAACAACCTCATGAACGCATGGTCGACGCACGGCCCGTCGCCGGCGCGAATCCTGGGAATCTGGGGGCTGCTGGCCAGCGGCGCCATCATCGTCATGTGTGTCACGGCCATCGCCAACCTGCGCCGACGATCCGACGCGATCGCCCGGATAACGGTGATCTCCTCGTTTGCCGTCGCGGTGTTCGTCCTGGCCGCCCTGGTCTACATCAACACCAAGGCCCCGGATCTGAAGGGTATGACCTCGCGCCGATACGACCTCGGCGGCCAGGTCGGGTCGTTGATGACATGGGCTTTCGGCAACGGCCGCTTGGTGATTCCCGGGATGGGCAAATCCGCCGAGTTCTCCAGCGCCAGTCTCAGCCCCTGGGCCCTGCTGGCCGGGGCTACGGCGATCGCGTGCGCGGCCTTCACGTGCATCCAGTGGATCCGCGAGCATCCGGGCAATTCCTTCCGGTGGCGCTCCCCGTTCGTCATGGAGCGCGCCAAGGAACCCGACCGCGCCGACACGAACTCCGGCCACGGCGAGGAGAGCCGCGGCAAGGAAGAGCCAGACCGCGGCAAGCAGGAGCCGGAGCGCGGCGGAAAGGATCCCGATGCGAGTGAGAGGGACCCCGACCGGACCGATTGACGGCTCGGAACAGCTGCCGAACGACTCAGGGCCACAGGAACATCCGCGGCCTCGGGTCGACCTCCTCGGACGGTACTCGAACCCCATACAAGCAGCGCAGTTGCACCGAGCCATAGAGGTCGTTGAGTCTTCCTCACCCCGCTCACCTGCGAAGACAGATGTAGCGGTGCCGGAGCCGCGTGCTCTTCGGCGACGGTTGTCTGCCGAGATACAGGCCGAGATCGTGGTGGCGTACCAGGATGGTGTGCCCACGACGGAGCTGGCTGTGCGGTATGGCATTGCCAAAGCGGGAGTGTTGAAGTTGCTGAGAGATCGCGGCGTTGTTATGCGCCGTCAACCAATGACTATGAGCGAAGTTGATCTTGCCGTCAAGTTGTATCAACGGGAGAAGCTGTCGCTTCTCGCGATCAGCCGACGGCTCAGCAAGCCGAAGACGAGCGTGCGAGAGGCGCTGCTAGCGCGAGGAGTGCGGCTACGGGATTCACACGGAGGAGAGCGCTAGTTCAATATCAGCAACTCTATTCTGACACTAGAGGAATATCCATGCCCGATATTGCAACCGCGCGAGGGGGCAAGTGCCGACTCAGCGCCTTCTCCACAGCATCTGCCAGATTTTTATTGGAAGAACCTTTTCGCAAAGAACCGATAATGAGATCCGTATACGCTTCCGGATTCATCCCAAACTCCCGCGCCGCCACGGGCAGCAATGGCTTTCCAGGAAGCAGAGCCAGGATTTCTAGCAGCGACTCGCCCGCAAGCGCAGATGTCAACCGATCCGATTCCTCAAGAAGGACAGCTTTTGGCGAAAATTTCCAGGTGTTCATATCGAAGATCTCTGGTAGGTCTTCAGCCAACTCGTCAGTCGTCTTGTTGCGCTTACTGGTGTCGGCGATCAACGCTTGAAGCTGTGGTTCGATTCGTGCCTTCCAACGTTGGATAGCAAGCTGATGAACTTGTTTGCTATCCGTTCGCTCCACGATCTTCGCCTTGAAGCTCTCTGGATCGAAAGGCTTATCCAAATGAGCAGCGACCGCAGCAATCACATCAGGAAGACAGAAGAGGCTCTCCACTTCATGCACGGGAAGCACATGAACTCCGCTGTTGAAGGACTCAAGATATTGCGCACTGTAGTGGTCTCGGTCAATTATGCCGACCGCCTCCAAAGAGAGCGCAAGCTTTGCCTGCTTGAGAGCGTCGACACAACGTAGCACGTGCTGCGAGGTAGACACTGACCTGACGACAGTATCTACCCCGTTGAACCACGCACTATAAAGCTTCGCATCATAACTCGATGGCTCACCTTCACAAAACACAATTCTAGACGCATAGAATGACAGAGATGCCGACCCCAGCAGTACGGTGCTCACTTCATCAGGCAATCCAGCACCCAGATCAACCAATCTTAGCCCCTGAGTAGGGCTTGCCAGAACGAATCGCGCGTTGCGCCGTGACATCGCAAACGTCACATCATGAGTAACGTAGACGAACCGTAAATCAGACCGCGCATCTTCGAGTTGATCCCAGAGGCGGGTAGCAAGTAAAGGGTGGAAATGGGTTTCGGGCTCGTCAACCACTACCACCGCGTTGGGCGCTGCAGTGAAGACGCGACCAGCTAAGAACAGAGCGGATTTCTCGCCGTCGCTCATCTGATTTCCGCTGTACGCCGCATGGCTACCTGAGATGGTGCTCACGACGTTGGGCTTCCACCCCTCCCAATCCAGCTGCCTCCCAGGAAAGACACGTTTCCATACTTCCTCGACACGCGACAGATCAGTATCGTCGGGTACGCCGGCTGTGGTGGGATCTTCTCTAAATCTGCGGGTGAAAGCTGAGGATATCGAGGCATCATTTGCGAGTAGCTGAGACAACATGGAGTCAAACTCACTAGTCAGCTCCCAATGAATCGAACGCGCCTGGCTCTTCTGCTGTTCAAACTGGCTACGTGCAGTTTCATAGCCCACCGCAGGCAGATCGACGGCCAATCGCGTGTTCCGTAGCGCATTTATGAATTCAATAGGCTGACTATCTGGCGTATTAATATTGCGAGATTGACGAGTCTTTCCACTTCCATTCGGACCGATGACAACCACCGGATGGCTCCCAGTTATGGTCTCTCCATGAGGTAGCTGTAGCGTGATATCCACAGGCAAATCATACAACAATCCGAACGTGGCCAGGCACTCCCACCTCGTCCGTTCAACACATATAAGATGCTGTCCGGCGCCGGTCAACGGTTTCGGGGCTTGAGCGCCGCGAAGCGGGGGCCGTCTTCACGCCCGACAACGATGACCATATCTTTCTTGATGGCGTGCGCGATCGAGTCAGGGGCGTAGCCAGCGAACGGCGGTACCGGTTGTGGTAGCCGGTCGTCATACGGTTGTTCTAGGAGCGATGGCGCAGTGCGTCGCTTCGCCCACAGGTTGGTGCAGGTCTCGGTGACCGTCTGCACGACAGGGACAACCGATCCGAGCACGCCGGTCATCGTGGTGCCGGCGTCCTCGCTGAGCACGAAATCAAACGGCTGGCCATCGCGCTGCATCACCTGCCCCTCACTCAGCTCCGGTTGCCGAGGCAGCGGCCGGTACAGTCCGGCCTCCGGCTTGCGGCGATCGACCTGGATGTGCAGATCCATCCATCGCGAGCGGTGAACCAAGCTGTTGCGCATGGCGAGTGTCCATGTATCCCAGCCGGGCGGTCCTGCGAATTGCATGGTAGCCCGAACTGCCCTCAAGAGCCGGTCTTGCTCCGTCCCGCCTCTGGTCGCCTGATCTGCCAATGATCGGCGCAGTCGCCGATTCGTATCACCCGCCGTTCGCGGATAGGAGTCAGCCGCATCGCCAGTGTTGAGCGTCGACCAATCTGCCTTGACGATGTTTGTGTCGAGCGCGCCGACCCCGATGACGACAGCAGCAAGGGTGTCGAGCACCGAGCCGACAGCTCGAAAGAAGCCGCCGCGGTCGGCGTTGATCTCCGCCATCCTCTTCGCGTCGAGACCGTTGCGGTTGCGCATATCCGCCATGCCGGTTGTCGCCCGTACGCGGCGCGCATAGAAGATGTCTTCGCGGCGCACTGCGTCTCGGTAGTTCGTGAGATGAACGGCTGCGTCCTCAAGGTTGGCCGCGACCGCTCGGGCAGAGCCGACAAGGTAGTACGACAGCCATCCGCGCACTTCTGCGGGCATCGAATAGCCTGCCCACCAGCCGATTCCGGTCGTGGACGGGTCGAGATCGTCAGTGATCAGGTCGGCAAGCTCGCGAGCTGCCTTTGCACCTGCTCGTACCGGATCGTCATACCGCAGCATGACCAGAAATATTGCGCCGACGAGCGAACCTTGTCATCAGGATTTCTGCACGCGGATACCACCGCCACACTTAGCCAGTTGCCGTAGCACTCCGTTCCGTGCGGGCGCACCAACTCGATCCCGATCGCGAGTCTGTACCGGTCGATCAGCGACAGGTAGTCGGCGACTTCGCTCGCCTTCTCCGGATCGGTCTTCGCCAGCAGACGAAGTCCATCCCGCAGATCCATACCTTGTCGGTAGCTGATCGGGACGGCCAGCGCGGTGCTCCTGTCTCGGTAGACAGATTCGTGTCCTGCTTAGACCGTGTCTTACGTGGTTGTGATCCGGTTCGGATGCGTCGGATCCGGTTGTGCTGCATG